>NZ_VFIY01000014.1 GCF_006385175.1 Emcibacter nanhaiensis | reverse complement strand
GGCCTCGGTGACGATACCCTCACCTCCGACGGCGGCGGCGATGTGCTGTACGGCGGCTACGGCGATGATACTTTCATTATCGATACAACTGATTTCTTCCGCCTCGAGGGCGGCGGCGGGGCGGACAGCCTGCGGCTGGACGGCAGCGACCTCGACCTCACGGCAATCAACAACAATAACCTCAGCGGCCTGGAAACGGTCGACCTGGCGACCGACGGCGGCGCCAACGCGCTGACCCTCGACATCATGGACCTGATCGACATGACTGACAGTGACGACCGGCTGGTGGTGATGGGCGATGGTTCCGACAGCCTGACCTTTGCCGCGAGCGCCATCCTGGCCGTGACCGATGTCATCGGCACGGAAAATATCGACGGCCAGGACTATGATGTCTATACCTTCAGCAACGGCGACGGCGACGTGGTCGGCACCCTGCTGGTGGACCAGGATATGTCGGTGACGATCTGACAAGCGAAGGGCTTCCCGAAAACCCGGGAAGCCCTAATTTCATTCAGCTATTTGAGTTCCTGTGCTCAGGCGGCTTCGCCTTCGATCACTTTCGGTTTTTTAGCACCGGAATTGATCTGGATTTCGCGCGGCTTCAGGTGCTCCGGCACTTCGCGCTGCAGGTTAACCACCAGCAGGCCGTTTTCAAATTTGGCGTCTAGGACCCGGATGGTCTCGGCCAGTTTGAAACGACGTTCAAAGGCCCGCTTGGCAATGCCGCGGTAAAGATATCTTTCGCTGTCTACAGCTTCGTCTTCGGCCCCCTTGCCGGCGATGACCAGCACACCATCCTGCACGGTAATGCTGAGGTCGTCTTCGCCAAACCCGGCCAGGGCAACAGTAATCCGATAGTCGTCATCGCTGACTTTTTCGATGTCATAGGGCGGATAGGCCGCCTCTTTGATATTGGTGGCCTGGTCGAACATGCGGTTGATATTGTCGAATCCGATGGTCGAACGGAGCAGGGGAGAGAGATCAAGAGCACGCATCATTATATCCTTTCATAAGCGATATTTTTAAGCAGTTCCCGCCGGTTGGCCGGGAACAATATTGTCATCGGGTCCTGTATCGGCACCCGATAAACTGGATTTAGGGTTCAATTCGGCGATTTCAAGATGCTAAAAAGAGTGAAAAATAGTAACGGGAAATTAAGACCCGGCAGCCTAAGCTGGAGAGAAGAAAGACGCCGGAGATATATATGATAAACAGATTGGTGACCAGTGATGGTCATCTTGAACCCCGATTTCTGGAAAAATCCTACCGGGAAGCGTTGCAATTGACGGTTTCCGTGGCGGATTATATGGAACAGCAGAAAGGCAAAGAGTTCGATCTCCAGCCGCGCCTGAGGGTGGTCTATGCCAGCGAAAGCCTGCGTATGACCACTTGTCTGATGCAGGCGGTATCCTGGCTTCTGGTCCAGAAAGGCGTGGCCGCAGGAGAGCTGACGGCAGAAGAAGCCCTGGAGGACAAATACAAACTGAACAACAGGGATACCTGCCTGGCCAGCGACGAAGCGATTCTGGAAAACCTGCCTGACGAGTTCCGCGCCTATCTGGAGCGCACCCAGGACCTGTACCGGCGGGTGGAACGCATGGAAATAATGCTCAGCGGGGGTGATGCGAACGAAAATCCGGTTCACAGTCTGCTGGACAAGATCCGCAATCCTGACTGACAGGTTTCAGGTGCACTGAAACAGCATAAAAGAAAAAGGCGCCGAAACCGGCGCCTTTGATTTTTTACAGCAAACTCTGCAGTTATTTTTTGAGTTTGAAGTTTGCGAAACGTTTGTTGAAGGCAGCCACACGGCCTTTTTCAGATACCTTCTGAGTGCCGCCAACCCATGCCGGATGGGATTTCGGGTCAACTTCAAGAGTGAGGGTGTCGCCCTCGCTGCCCCATGTGGAGCGTGTTTCATATGTCGTGCCGTCAGTCATTACCACTGTGATGGTATGATAGTCGGGATGAATGTCGTTTTTCATCGCTCTAATCTCTCCGCGAAAATAATTTGCGCCTGTATAAACAAGTCGGCGGCCCAAGGCAAGTCCGAATAAACCGGAATTTATAAAAAAATGGCGGAATTGCTGAAATATTCTGTATACCGGGCGTTGTAACTGGCGGTTGGCCCTGCTATATCCATATCCATAAGATCATTACAGGGTATTTGTGCGATATGGCGAGAGGAAACCCGGCCCCCGGTGCGGCCAGTGACGAGTTTGAACCTGAAAAGAAGAATGTCAAGGAACTCAGACTGTTATGGTCTTTCCTGTCCCCCTACCGGAAAAGCATTTTCGTGGCGCTGGCGGCCCTGATTGTAACGGCCAGTTCAACACTTGCCATTCCCAAGGCCGCCGGCCGCATCGTCGATGTTGGTTTTTCCGACGGCAATCTTGACATCATCAATGTTTATTTCCTTGGCCTGCTCGGGATTGTTTTTATCCTCGCTGTGGCAACCTTTATCCGCTACTACGCCGTCACCTGGCTGGGCGAGCGAGTCGTTGCCGATATCCGCAAGGCCGTGTACAACCGGGTCATCACCCTGAGTCCCACCTTTTTCGAGCAAAACCGATCCGGGGACATTATTTCGCGCCTGACCACCGACACCACGGTGATTCAGACCGTCGTCGGCAGTTCCGCCTCTGTTGCCCTCCGTCATATCCTGACCTTCTTGGGAGGGCTGATCATTATGGCCATGACCAGTCCCAAGCTGTTGTCGGTTGTCCTGGTTGCGGTGCCGGTGGTGGTGTTCCCGATTATTTTCCTGGGGCGCAAAGTCAAGAAACTGTCCAAACAGTCCCAGGACCGGATCGCCGATGCCAGCGCCACTGCCAACGAAACCGTAGGCGCGGTGCAGACGGTGCAGTCTTACACCCGGGAACACTACGAGCAGTCCAGATTTGCCGATTTTGTGGAAAATGCCTTTGGGGTGGCAATCAAACGGACCCGGGTGCGCGCCTGGCTGACCGCCTTGGTGATTCTGATGGTGTTCGGCGCCGTCGACCTGGTACTGTGGGTCGGGGCGTCGGATGTGGCCAGCGGCCGCATGAGCGGTGGCGACCTGACCGCCTTCCTGATTTATGCCGTACTTGTGGCCGGTGCGGTCGGGGCCCTGTCGGAAGTTTATGGCGAACTGCAGCGGGCAGCCGGGGCGGCCAGCCGCTGCCTGGAAATTATTGCCACCGAACCCGATATCCGTGCCCCGGAAGCTCCGGTTCCCCTGCCAAATCCCGTGCAGGGCAATATTGACTTCCGTCATGTCGTTTTTGCCTATCCTTCCCAGCCCGATATTAAAACGCTGGATAACTTCTCCCTGTCTGTATCCAAAGGGGAAACCGTGGCGGTTGTCGGCCCCTCCGGCGCCGGTAAATCCACCGTGTTTCAGCTGTTGCAGCGGTTCTATGATCCGCTGTCCGGCGAAATCCTGATCGACGGCGTGCCGCTGAACAAGGCGGATCCGGAGGATGTGCGGCGGCAGATGTCGGTGGTGCACCAGGAAAGCGTGATCTTTGCCGCCAGTATCGAGGAAAATATTCGCTACGGCCGCATCGACGCCACCGAAGAAATGGTCCGCGAAGCCGCCAGAGCAGCCCAGGCGGATGAATTCATTTCACGCCTGCCGGACGGGATGGAGACCTGGCTCGGCGAGCGCGGCACCCGCCTGTCCGGCGGTCAGAAGCAGCGTATCGCCATCGCCCGGGCCATCCTTCGGGATGCGCCGGTCCTGCTTCTGGATGAAGCCACCTCTGCGCTGGATGCGGAAAGCGAGAAACTGGTCCAGGCGGCGCTTGACCGCCTGATGGAAGGACGGACCACCCTGGTGATCGCCCACCGTCTGGCGACCGTGCTGCAGGCAGACCGGATTGTAGTCATGGACAAGGGGCATATTGTGGATATCGGCACCCATCAGGAACTGCAGCAGAAAGACGGTCTGTATGCCCGCCTTGCCGAACTTCAGTTTGCCGACATGCGCGAAACCGCGTGAAGGGCCTCGCGTTCACAGCCTGTAAAGTGCCCGTCAAACTGTAAATTTCCCCAAATTACTGCCGCGTCAGCCGGGTTTCCCGATCAGGGTCTGTATTCGTGCAGATTCCAGATTGGGTGCGGGTTGCTTAGTTGCGAATTTGTCAACATTAGGATATAGTTGAAAGTGGTAATGTAAGGGGTTGTAGTGGTTGTGTTTTACTGTCCTGAATTTAGCAGACTGTGGGAATATTGGCTGAGCATATGTGGCGACGCCATGATTCCAGATCGCGAAAACTTTAATCCCGCAAATCTGACTTCTCTTCTTAGTGACATCGGGATTCTGGACTGGGACGGGGAAAAATATTATCTACGACTACTCGGCACATCTGCAATAGACGAACTGGGGATCGACTTTTCCGGTCCGAAGAGTACCCAGATGAGCGCAGCTCCCGTCAGGGATTTTGTGATGTCCAACTTCAAAACAATCTTCAATTTTTCCTGCGGATTGCAGGCAGTGGTCGTGGAGAGGGGGCGGGCCGGACTGGTTGTAGAAGCTGCAATATTGTTTTTGCCAATGGCGACCGGGGAGGGCAAGCTGAATCAGGCACTGACATGTCGCCGCCATCTCACCACACTGGGGTATGACGGTAAATATCCAGACCTTATCCAGCTGGGCATCAATCGCATGAACTTCATTGACCTTGGGTCCGGCGTGCCAGATATAGACTTGGAGGCGGAAGTGAAAAAAACGCTCTATATTGCACCGGGATGGGAAAGTTCCAGCCTTTGACTATTGCTGGGTCAGGCGCATCTCAATCCGGCGGTTCTGCTCATAGGCTTCCTCGTTATCCGCGTCATTGATCGGGTGATATTGCCCGAAGCCGGTTGCCGCCAGCCGTTCAGCCGGGATGCCCTGGCTGATCAGGAATTTCACCACACTGAGCGCCCGCGCTGTCGACAGGTCCCAGTTGGACGGGAAACGGCTGGTGCGGATCGGCAGCTTGTCGGTATGGCCGTCCACGCGCAGAATCCAGTCGATTTCCGGCGGAATAGTGGCTGAGATTTCCTTCAGGGTCTGGGCCAGTTTGGCCATTTCCCGCTGGCCGTCTTCACCCAGGGTATCGGAGCCGGAGGCAAACAGGACCGATGAGGGGAAGATGAAACGGTCGCCGTGAACGCGGATGTCGGAGCGTTTCGCCAGGACCTGCTTGAGGCGACCGAAAAATTCGGAACGATACTGGCTCAGCTCCTGAACCTTGGAGGCGAGCGCCGCATTGAGCCGTGAGCTCAGGTTCTTGATGGTGGCCTGTTGCTCCCGGTCTTTGGCTTCAGAGGCCTCCAGGGCCGTCTGCAGGGCGGACAGCTGCTGACGAAGGGCGGCGAGCTGACGGTTCAGCACTTCCACTTCACGACGGGCGGCCTGGCTCAGTTCTTTTTCTTTGGCCAGCGCGTTATTGCTGTCGCGGTATCGTTTCTCCAGGTCCTGGATGGTTTGCAGCTGCTCTGCGCTGGACTGGCTGGCCCGCTGGCCCATGTTGGTGGCGTCGGCCAGGTCCGCCTCCAGTTCCTCTATGCGGGCGGCCATCTGTTCCCGGTCCAGGTTGGAATCCTGCAGGGAGGCGGACAGCTGGGTGATATTGGCTTTCAGGTCGCTGTTGGACTGGCGTTCCAGAGCCAGCAGGTCGGCCAGCTCCTGGACCTGAAGGTTCAGTTTTTCCAGGGCTTCATCCCGGCCGGACAGGGCCTGGCCGAGGAAAAACTGGGCCAGCATGAAGACCGACAGCAGGAAAATGATGACCAGCAGCAGGGTGCTGAGGGCGTCAACAAAGCCGGGCCAGGTATTCTCATTACCACCGCCCGGACGCCTTTGTGTCCTGAGCAGGGCCATCAGTCGTCATCCCTTTTTGCCGTCAGCGGTTTCGGGGTGAGGACGGGTTTTTTCTTGGCCTTGGGGTTGGGCGCCGGCATGTCATAGTCCAGGGACTCAGCCGGTGCCGCGGGAGCTGCCGGAGCCGCAGGAGCTTCAGGTTCTGCCGGTGTCGGCGGTTCTACCGGCTCAGGCGCTGCCGTTTTCGGCGCTGTCCGCGGCGCCGGGCGTTCCGGTGCGGCGGGCAGTTCGCGGCCGTCCATGATGGCGCCCAGGGTCCGGGCCAGCAGCTTGAACTCGGCCCGAAGGTCATCGGTCAACTGGTTCTGGCCCTTGACCGTTTCCTCCAGCAGATGCTTCATCTGCACATCAATGTTGCGCAGGTGGGTGGTGTCGGTTTTTTCGCGTTCACCGCCCTGCTGCAGGGCGATGACTTCCACCAGCTTTTTCAACACACTGTTCACTTCGCTGTTGCTGTCGGACATGCCGGCAATCTGTTCGGACAGGCTGATCAGGGCGGTGTTGACCTCCATGCGTTTTTCTTCACTGCGACTGATCACCTTGTGCAGGTTATCCAGGCTGTCGGCGGTCTGTTCCAGCAGGGCGCTGACATAGGCCGGGACGGAGCCGTCGCCGGTGTCCGTGGCGATGCCGCCGCCGCGGGACAGTTTGGTGATGCCGGACAGCCAGTCTTCCAGGCTGTTAAAGAAGCTGCGCTGGGCCTGGCCGGTCTGCAGGTCGATAAAGCCGAGGATCACGGAGCCGGCAAGGCCGAACAAAGAGGAACTGAAGGCCGTGCCCATGCCGCCGAGCGGGGCGGCCAGGCCCTGTTTCAGGTCTTCAAACAACAGGGTGATGTCGCCGGAGCCGACGGACAGGCTGTCTATGGTATCCTTGACCGAGCCGATGGTGCCGAGCAGGCCCCAGAAAGTGCCGAGCAGGCCGAGGAAGATCAGCAGGCCGATGAGATAGCGGCTGGTCTCCCGGCTTTCATCCATCCGGCCGGCGATGCCGTCGAGGATGGTGCGCAGGGACAGGGCGGACAGCGACTTTCTCCTCTGCTGTTCCTCCATCATGGAGGCCATCGGCGCCAGCATGGCCGGCGGTTCCGGCAGCATGTCCGGATCTTCCTCTTTCTGGAATGCCTGGATCCAGTTGACTGCGGCAGAGATTTTCCGCACCTGGGCGATGGAAAAAAGAATACCGATAATCAGAACGGTGACAATCACGCCGTTCAGCATGTAATTGGTCAGGAAGGCTTTTTCCATATTGGGGAACAGTACAGCGACAAGCACAATAACGGCTGTCAGGAACAGGATAATGGTATTCAGATACTTTGTGGGGCGGGTCATTTTCAGCCTTGTCCTCGTGTTTGTCGCCTGCAAATTTATGGCAATGTTATCAGGGCGCTAGCCAGAAGTCTAAGTTTTAGTTGGGCGAGATTATGACGTCCGGCAGGTCTTTAGTCCCGGCGGATCGTGATTTTGAGTTCTTCCCCGGAATGGAGTTTGCCGGAGCCGATGGCATGGAGCCGGATCCGCTGGCCGTCTATGCCGGCCTGTTCAAGAAGGGAGCGGACAATCAGGCCCCGGTTAAAGGCGACCCTGACGGATTCATGTTTGGCGCGGTTTTCCGTCATGTCCCGCAAATGTTGCGGTGTGGCGGCGTAACTGTAGATGTGGACGGGAAAACTATATTGTTTGATCTGGTCTGCCCATTGTTTCAGTGTTTCCCTGCTGTTTTCACCAAGCTGAAGCTGGCCTTTATGGAACTTGAACTGCAGGGGCTGAAGGTCTGTGAGAGTGGCGGCATTGAGGAACAGGCGGTCGTCATGGGAAGAGGGAAGATCAGCGGCGAGGGACGTGGTCGCCAGACCAAGCCACAAAGCCGTTGTCATGGACAGTTTGATCATCCCCCGCAGTTTCCTCTGTTGTTCAGTCTTCTGTAGTCCTGACTTTCTTGCGGGCCGTCGCCAGAAGCCGGGTAACCGGCCCGTGAAGGGCGCCGTTGGTCGCAAGAATTTCCTTACCGTCTAACTTGTCCTTTTTACCATTAAACGTGGTCACTGTGCCACTTGCTTCTGACACCATCAGGATTCCGGCGGCAACATCCCAGTACTGCAGGTTGGTTTCCCAGAAGCCATCGTAGCGTCCGGCGGCCACCCAGGCCAGGTCCAGGGCGGCAGAACCGAAACGGCGGACGCCGGAAACTTCCGGCATAATGGTTTCCAGGGCGGCGATGAACTCCACATGTCCTTCGCGCCCCTTGAACGGAATACCGGTGGCCAGCAGGCTGTCTGCCATGTTCTTGCGGGCGGATACCCGCAGGCGGCGGTTGTTCAGATAGGCGCCGCGGCCTTTTTCCGCCCAGAAAATCTCGTCAGTCAGCGGTTGATAGATCAGGCCGGCGGTCACTTCACCATTCTGTTCCAGGGCGATGGAAATGGCAAAATGCGGGATGCCGTGCAGAAAATTGGTGGTGCCGTCCAGCGGATCTACAATCCAGCGGCTGTTTGGGTCCTTACCCTCGACAGAACCGTTTTCCTCCAGCAGGAAGCCGAAATCGGGACGGGCCTTGGACAGTTCCTGGAAGATGATTTTTTCCGCTTTGGTATCAGCAGCGGACACAAAGTCGGCAGGACCCTTGCGGGAAACCTGCAGATGTTCCACTTCGCCGAAATCCCTGGCCAGCTTGCGGCCGGCCATTTCGGCGGCCTTTTGCATGACATTAATGATGGCTGACTGAAGCGCCATAATAAATTCCTTCGTTAGGGGAGGTTACTTGGCACGTTCCGCGTAGGTGCTGTCCTCGGTGTAAACCACAATGCGGTCGCCCTGGCTGATGAACGGCGGCACCATGACCCGGACCCCATTTTCAAGAATGGCCGGCTTGTTGGAAGAGGCCGCAGTCTGGCCCTTGACGACAGGCTCGGTTTCGGTCACCTCGAGTTCGACGGTCTGGGGAAGCTGCACGCTGAGCGGCTCACCTTCGTAGCTTTCCACCACCACTTCCATACCGTCCTGGAGATAGACTTTCTGGTCGCCGATCAGGTCACCGTTGATTTCCACCTGGTCGTAGGTTTCAGTATCCATGAAAGTATACATGTCGTCTGTTTCAAACAGGAACGTGTGGTCTTTCTGTTCCAGACGCACGCGTTCAACTTTTTCAGAGGACCGGAAGCGTTCGTTCAGTTTACGCCCGTCTTTGAGGTTTTTGAGTTCAACCTGCAGGTAGGCACCGCCCTTGCCGGGCTGTGTGTGCTGGATCTTGACTGCGACCCAGAGGCCGTCCTGATGCTCAATGACATTACCCGGACGAATGGCGTTTCCATCTATCTTCATGATGCTGACCTTTTTAAAGAACAATCTGTTTCGCGCGCAAATTAACAGGTCGGTTCCCCTCATGCAACGCAAATTGATGGGGAAAGGGCAGAAAACCGCAGGCCGGGGAAAGCTTCAGTATCCAAGCGCCGGGTTCACCAGATGATGCAGCGGGGCGCCGTCCCGGAGGGCCCGGTAATTTTCCAGGATATAGTCCGCCATATCGCTGTCGGGGCTGACACTGGCGATGTGCGGCGTGACCAGAACCCGGGGATGCCGCCACAGCGGGCTGTCCTGGGGCAGGGGTTCCTGCTCAAAAACATCCAGGCAGGCGCCGGACAGGCGGCCCTGGTACAGGGCATCCAGCAGATCGTCCACGACCAGATGTCCGCCCCGGGCCGCATTAATCAGATAGGTGCCCTCTTTCACGCAGTTAAACAGGTCCCGGTTCAGAATACCGCGTGTTTCCGGGGTAAGTGGGAGCAGGCAAACCACATAGTCGGCATTCCCCAAGGCGTCGCCCAGTTCTTCCGACCCGGCATAACAGATGCATTGGTCGAGGGACTTGCGGCTGCGGCTCCAGCCGCTGACCTCGCAGCCCACGGTTGCCAGCATACTTGCTGTGCAGCGGCCGAGTTCGCCAAGGCCCAGGATCGTTACCCGGCTCCCCGGCCGCGGGGCGTGGGGGGTCCAGCTTCCCGCGGCCTGATATTCCCGGTAATCAATCAGCCTCAGGCGCTGGGCCAAAATGACGCCGGTTACATATTCCGCCATCTGGCGCGACAGCTTGTCGGCGACAAAGCGGCTGATGGCGACATTTTCAGGCAGCCCCGGATCGGAAAAAATATGGTCGACCCCCGCGCCATAGGAGGCGATCAGTTTGAGATTGGGAAAGCATGCGAGGACGCCGTGAGGATGGTTCCAGCTGACAATAATTTCGATATCTTCTTCCGGGCCGGTCTCGGGCCAGATGAAGATTTTTTCTTCCGGAATTTGGTCGAGCAGGAGATCGCGGATCTTCCGGGCCTTCTTTTCGGCAAGGATAATCAATATAGCCATGGGGTAGGGGCTCTCAGTCTTTGTATTCCGGGTCGAAGATATCCTTGGGATCGGCAAAGGCTTTGAACTCCAGGTAATTGCCGCTCGGATCCTGCAGGAACATGGTGGCCTGCTCCCCGGTTTGCCCCTCGAACCGGATATAGGGTTCAACGATAAATGTCGTGCCATGTGCTTTCAGTCTGTCGGCCAGGTCATCCCAGTCCGGTCGCTCAAGGATGACGCCGAAATGGCGGGCCGGAATATTCTTGCCGTCCACGGGGTTGGTGGGGGACTTGTCCATTTCGTCCACCAGGTGAGCGGTGATCTGGTGCCCATACAGGTTGAAATCAATCCAGCGCGGCGCTTCGCGGCCTGTCCCCGCCCCCAACAGGGAGACATAAAATTTCCGGGCTTCTTCCAGGTCCGTGACGGGAAAAGCAAGATGGAAGGGAGGGATTGTCATTTTCAATGCTCTCCAGCAAGTGGTCGTGTCAGGCTATCATATAATCATCAGGAAGGGGGGACAGCAAGGGGGATTGGCCGGGGTGAGAGAAGTATTCGCTGGTCGTCCTTTTTTCTGCGGTCAGGAAATCTGGCGAACTTCTTCGGAAAGGACGCAGCTTTCCGGCAGGGAAATAGTGACGGTTGTGCCGCGGTGCAGGACGCTTTCCAGGGTCAGGGTGCCGTCGTGGGCTTCGACCAGCTTGCGGCTGAGCGCCAGGCCCAGGCCGACCCCATCCCGTCTGCGGTTGTAGGAGCTTTCCACCTGGGTGAACGGATCAAAGACCCGTTTGATATCCTCGGGGGCAATGCCGATCCCGTGGTCCTTGACCTGAATGAGCAGTTTGCCGTTGCGGAATGCGGAAGACAGTTCGATTTCGTCGCCATCATGGGAAAACTTGATGGCATTGCTCAGCAGGTTGAGGATCACCTGGCGGATCCGCAGTATATCAATATCCAGCAACATAGCGGGATCATGGATGTCTGTGGCGATCGAAGTTGTTGTTTCCGCATGCCGGGTGTTGAGCATGCTGAGGACATTGTCGATCAGTTCGCCAAGGGTAATCTCGTCCCTGGACAGGGCAAATTTTCCGGATTCAATCTTGGCCACATCAAGGATTTCACTGATGAGCTCCATCAGGTGCCGGCCGCTGGTGTGGATGTCCTGCAGGTAGGATTTATACTGATCATTACCAAGCGGTCCGAGAAGTTCCTGTTCCATGACTTCCGTGAAGCCGAGAATGGCGTTCAGCGGGGTGCGCAGTTCATGGCTCATGTTGGCCAGGAATTCTGTTTTGGCCAGGTTGGCGCTGATGGCGTCCTCGGTGGCGTTGCGCAGAATGGTTTCTTCCTGCTTGCGCAGGGTGATATCCGACAGGCCGAGGAGCAGGAAGCGCATCTCGTTGATGCGCACGGGAATCATGCAGATCTCTACGATCCTGGTGCCTTCTTCCTGGTGTTCCACTTTTGCCGTATCCATGGTGTAGGTCGCCGATTTCGCGGCTTTGCGCATCATGGCCAGGAATTTTTCCGGCTGCCCGAAACGATCCAGGAACGTCTCCTTGCCGCGGCTGCGCGGGGACAGGGAGAAAAGTTCATAAAAGGCCGTATTGGCGGTAATCAGCTCGGGTGAGCCGGTTTTGATCATGGCCAGCGGATACATGGTGGCGGTAAACAGCGAACGGAACAGTTCTTCATTCTGGCGGCTCGCTTCCTCGGCTTTCTTGCGGTGGATCAGTTCCTGTTCCAGCTTGCGGTTCAGGTCCTTTTCCCGCTGCAGGCTCAGATAGGTATTCCGGGTCAGAATGCTGGTGTGGTGCATTTGCCAGAAACCAAAGATATTGGCTGAGAACAGCATGGCGCTCTGCATGAAGAAATTGGCCGCATCCGGTGAAAATCGCAGCAGGTTGACCGTCTGGATCCCGATGGCGAGGCTGCAGCCGTAGACAATGCGCTGCAGGTTCGACATGGGATAGGTGGTATAGGCGATTGTGGTCAACACAAAGGCCCCCGCAAAATTCACCCAGTTGTCGCTGATGAAGATGCCGATCGAGAGCAGGAAAATGCCGGTCAGGTTCATCAGGGAGAGGAATGTGGCGCGGAAAAAATAGTCCGGGCGCTCTTTTTTCATAAAGAACACCATGGTGAGATAGAGCGGCAGGATGCTCAGAATCCGGGCTGAGATATTGAAATAGGTCTGGGGGTCATATTCCGCCTTGGCAAGGCTGAAAAATATGGCGGTGAAGAAAATTATGGTAAAAGTATACGTAAAGTAGTGGTAATTTTTCACCAAACTTTGCCATTGGCTCGTGATGAATTCCTTCTCCATTTCCCTGGAAGTAAATTCACCTAACCAATTGATATACTTTAATTTGTCTTCATTTTCTTTATGCATAAAATACCCGGGGTTGCATAAATATACCATAATGTATCGCCGGTAGAATACGGGAATTGGTCTTAAATATGTATTAAAAAAAGATAATATTAGGATCGCTATTGGTGTAATTGCGATAAAATAAAATAGCTCGCCGTCGGGCAGGCGGCGAGCTAGTTTTTACCGGAGATTATAGTTGTTATTATTCTAGTGCAGTTCCTGTCGTATCTGTTGTCTCAGCATATCGATGGGAACCAGCTGTTCTTTGACCTGCAGGTGCCAGTATGTCCAGCCGTTGCAGGAGGGAGCGCCTTGCAGGGCGGCGCCGACCTGATGGATTGATCCTTTTGAACTGTCGCTGATCAGGGTACCGTCCGCACGCACCTTGGCAATATGCTGTTTGCCATTGGAGCTTTTCGGGCTGTAAAGCAGGGTGCCGGGGGCGATCATGCCGCGCTCGACCAGGGTACCGAAGGGGACCCGCGGCTGGGCCCGTTTGGCCGGTGTGATTTCCAGGGCTTCTGCTTCGAGCTCGTCAATCGCAGTGATGCGGTCGGTCGCCAGGCGAATATATTTTTCCTCTTTTTCCAGGCCGATGAAGTGACGGCCCATTTTCTTGGCCACGGCACCGGTGGTGCCGGAACCGAAGAAGGGATCAAGCACCACGTCTCCCTTGTTGGTAGAGGCCAGCAGCACCCGGTAGAGCAGGGCTTCCGGTTTCTGGGTGGAATGTCCCTTGTGGCCGTTGACCTTGAGGCGCTCCTTGCCGGAACAGATGGGCAGGGTCCAGTCGGACCGCATCTGCACATCTTCATTCAGGGCCTTCATGGCGTCGTAGTTGAAGGTGTATTTGTTGTAATTTTCGCCCTTGTTGCACCACAGAAGGGTTTCATGGGCGTTGGTGAAGCGTGTGCCGCGGAAATTGGGCATCGGATTGGTTTTGCGCCAGACAATATCATTGAGAACCCAGTACCCCAGGTCCTGCAGGGTGGCCCCCACGCGATAGATATTGTGATAGCTGCCAATGACCCAGATGGTGCCGTTGTCTTTCAGGACCCGGCGGGCGGCTGTCAGCCAGGCTTTGGAAAAATCGTCATAGCTGGAAAAATTGTCAAATTTATCCCAGTCGTCATTGACCGCATCCACATGGCTGTTGTCCGGGCGATGCAATTCGCCTTTCAGCTGCATATTGTAGGGCGGGTCGGCAAAAATCACGTCGACGGACTTTTCCGGCAGCCGGTTCATCAGTTCAATGCAGTTCCCCTGCAGGATTTGATCCAGAGGAAGTTCGGTGTAGGCATCCTCTGCTCCGCCGGTCTTGCTCGGGCGGATGGTTCGGGACGTATTTTTTATGTTCGTTTTCTTGCTCATGACCAGCAGTCTGAGTCAAAAGGCGAATCGCGTCAAGTATTTTTTTTGAGTTGAATCAGTAAGTTATATCAGACTCTTGAGTCATTAGGTCACGAATTGGCGCGAAGGATTTGCGATGAAAAGGACTCGCGCCTACAAGCTCTAGTGCGTCCATATGTTGCCGGGTACCATATCCTGCGTTCCGCTCCCAACCGTATTCCGGGTAATTTTCGGCGAGTTTTTTCATGAAAAAATCTCGTTTTACTTTTGCGATTATGGAGGCCGCAGCGATGGAAAATGACCTGGCATCGCCTTTTATGACACACGACGCGGGGCAAATCAGGTCCGGCATCTGGTTGCCGTCGACCAGGGCGTGATCGGGTTTTCGGGGCAGATTTAGCACCGCCCGCTGCATGGCCAGCAGGCTGGCGCGCAGGATATTCAGCTCGTCAATTTCCTCGACGCTGGCTTCCCCGAAGGCAAAACAACAACTTGCGGTGATTTCCTCATAGAGCCGTTCACGTTTGCGCGCGCTCAGCTTTTTTGAATCATTGAGGCCGTCGGGAATATTGTCCGGATCCAGGATCACGGCGGCCGCCACCACCGGGCCGGCCAGCGGGCCGCGGCCGACTTCATCGACGCCGCAGACAATGCCGCCCGCCTGCAGTTCAAGGCTGAAGTCCGGACCGGTCGGTTCGGGTTTGAATAGGTCTTTCTGGCGATTGCCGGACATAGCTGGTCATCCCCTTTGGCTTGAACAAGCCTTAGAGGATGACTGTCATTGATGTCAAGTTATTGCCGTCAGAACCTGAACCGGTAGGTCAGGCTGGCGGAGTGGCCCGTATACCCTTCTTTTTTCTCCAGGTCATACTGCAGCGACAGGGTCGTGAAGCTGGTGGTATAGGAGAACCCGCCGCCCGCCAGGTAACTGTCGGCGGCAAGCCGGTCGCCGGTCAGGGTGAAACTGTCGCCATAATCGGTGAACGAGGCCTCAAAACTGAGCGGATCGGTTTTGAATTCATGCTGCCAGGCACCGTGCAGGTCGATCACCAGTTTGCCGTATACTTCATCCAGGTAGCTGAATTCTTTGGTCCACAACAGGGACCCTTTCAGGGCGCCGGTGAGTGAGGAGCTGTCGTGTTCGCTCACTGTCAGGTTGACGGCGTTGCCGCCTTCGGTTTCCGTATAGCCGTTTTCATGCAGGGTCAGATAGTTGAGTGAAGCCTCGGGACGGAGGGAGAAGTCTCCGAGAGTTAAGAGATAGCCGGCCCCGAGATTGGCGCCGAGCTGGTAGCCGTCCCACTCGGCGCCGGCACTTCTTTCCACATCATCGATCTCTACTGTTCTCTCACTGTCAAAGGTGACATATCCCCCGGAGATATTGCCCTGCAGATAGAAATCATCAAACAGCCAGGAGGTATAGAGCGTGCCCAGGCTGGTTCTGGAAATCAGCGGTTCGCTGCCCCCCTCAACAATATCGAATTCAGACCAGTGGCGCGAAAGGCCAATGCCGATGACACCTTTTTCGGTGGCCGCCATGTCGAACCCGGCGGCAATGCCAAAGGAGTAGCCGTCAAATCCCTTGTAGGCGGGAGCAGACTTTTGGTCATAGATCGTACCGCTTTCCTGCAGCCAGACGCCTTTCGGGGATTTGAGGTTGGTTGGCTTGCTCTGAAGGTCACGCAGGTTGTTCAGGTGGCCGGAGATCGCCCCCTGGACCAGACTACCGGACATGATCGCCGCCTGCCGGGTGGCCAGGCTCAGGGAATTCGGCATCAGCTGCCGGTAGGCATTCACGAATTCCTCTTCGGTGGTCAGGTTGCCCAGGGCATTGGCCAACTCGTCATCATCAAGCAGGGCGGCGACCGAGCCCTCATACAGGGCGCCGGTATTGTTGTCGAGGCCGAGTTCTGTGGCTGATTTGCGGCGCAGGGTCAGGCTCAGGTCAGTGTCCGTGACGCTGGTGGTGACGTCATAGATGAAGGGCTGGATGCCAACCAGCGACAGAATATCATCGTCGGCGATATCCAGGCTGCCGGCGGAGAGGACCGTGAAACTCTCCTCTGTCGCGACAAGGCTTTCCAGCTCGGTGGTCAGGGTGCTGCCGCTTTCAAAGGTTACCGTGCCGGCGGCATTGACCATGCCGGTCTTCCCCGAAATCCCGTCAATGGCAATCCTGAGTTCGCCGCTGTTGCTGACGGTAATATCATTGGCATCAAGGGTGGTGCTGGAAGGTACGGTAAGCACGGCATTGTCGGTGATGGAAATGTCGAGCTGGCCGTTGGCGGAATAGATCCCCCGTGTCAGGGTTGCGCCGCCGCTCATGTTCAGGATGGAGGTGCCGCCATACAGATAGAGGGTGCCGTAGATGCTGCCGCCCGTGAGATTGATATTGTTGGTGCCGCTTCCCAGCAGGACGTCACCATGGATATAACCACTGTTGGCAAAGTCGATACCGGTTGTATTGGCGGAAAAGTCGAGGGCGAGGATTTCGCCGGCATTGTCCTCGCCAAGAACCGGATAGACCAGGCCGCTGTTGGTGAATGTGCTGACTGACCCGGAGTAATCGACAATGCCGTAGGCGTTGGTGTCCAGACCGTCGGCCTCCACATAGAGGGTGCCGCTGTTGGTGATATCCGTAACGGTCGCCCCCTCGTCAATGACAATACCGTAAGCGTTGCCGCCATCACCGACCGGTTCGTCATCATCATCTTCCGAGCGCTCTGTATAGACTTCGATCAGGCCGTCATTGGTGATGGTGGAGAGGGAGGCGCCTTCACCGATACTCATGGCGGTTGAAGTGGCATCCACCGCGGTGGAGGTGATTTCGCCCCAGGCGCCATTGTAAAAGCCGTCAGTCAGGGTGGCGCGATAGAGGGTGCCGTCCTGTTCTGCCCCCGCAATGCGGATAGCGACGGTTTCCTGCTCCGCGTTGAGGCCGCTCGCGGTGATCTGGCCATAGTTCATGACCGAATAGGTCCTGTCATAGGCGGTGGCGCCGCCGACGGTGATATCGGTCCAGCTGTCGCTATAGAGTTTTTCCGGGGAAATCAGCAGGGCGTAGCCGCCGCCGTAAGCGGTAAGATAGCTGTTGTCGGTGCTGTAGTCATCCGGGTCATCGTCGTCCTCCAGCGTCACCTGGGTGCCTTCGTCATTATAGAACAGGCGATCATTGACCAGGCCCGCCCCCAGATTGCCGCTGATACGCAGCGAGGCAATGCCGGCAACGGCGGGGACGGCGACATATTCTTCCGCGTCATCGTCATAGACGCTGGTAATGCCGGTCCCGGTGGTCAGGGTGCCCAGGTTATACAGGCCACCCGTGACATTGCCCTCCTGGTAATAGCCGTGGCTGCCGGCCTGCTGGGCGGTCAGGCTGCCGGTTATGGAAATATTCCCGTCAAGGTCCGACAGCAGTTCCACCGCATTGGAATTTTCCCCGTAAACCGTGGCGGAATTGACGGTCAGGTCGCCGACCATGTCCGCACGCAGGGAGATGCCGGCGGAATTTTTGCCGTACACGGTGATGGCCGCGGTATTGTCATGGGTGATGTCGCCGGTGAAGGTGCCGGTGCCCTCCAGCAGGAGGCCGAAATTATTCTCACCATATTCATAGACGTCATCTTCATCTTCATCGGTGCGATAGGAGGACGTAATGGCGCCATTGTTGGCGATGGTACCGGCAATGTCGCCGCCGCTGGTGTCAATATGAAGACCGGTGGCGTCTTCCCAGCCATCCGTGTCGAGGGTGCCTTCGTTCTCCAGGCTGTTGGAGGAATCGACAACGAGCGCCGTCCCGTCATCGACGGAGATGCCGCCGCTTTCGATGGTAATATCGCCCGCTGTCCCGCCGCTTGCCTCGGACGTTCTGACCTGGCTGTCCAGGGTTTCGTCAATGGTCAGGTCGTCCGCCAGCAGAATTTGCGGGGGAAGGATACCGGCGACCAGGCCGGTGGAAAGAATGACCAAGGTGTTGTGTTTAAGTAAAAAGGTCCCGCCTGTTGTGCTCTTTTTTTTCATGCGCTTTTCTTATGATTTAAGGATCCCGGGATAGGCAGGATCATCAAACCCCCTCCACGCACATCTCCTTGATACGCAGCAGAGATGATTTTCATTCGCAAAAAAGAGATAATTCTGGAATTTTTTAGAACAGGCTCATCTGGGTGCCGTCATCCAGCGGCGGCTGGAACAGGTCCAGGGTCAGCTCGTCTTCTGCCGTCCTCTGGTTGAGGCCGAGGCGGAAACAGCATTTCTTAAAGCGCTGGGCGACCAGGTCCGCATAGGGGCCGCTGCCGCGCATGCGCTCACTGTAGCTGGAGGAATAGTCCTTGCCGCCATGCATCTCCTGCAGCAGGTGGATGATCCGCCGGGCCCGGTCCGGCGCTTCTTCCTCCAGCCATTCGCGGAACAGCTTTTTGATTTCCAGCGGCAGGCGCAGCATGATGTAACCGGCGCTCCGCGCCCCGGCGGCACGGGCGGCAGCGAGGATATTTTCCAGTTCATGGTCGGTCAGGGAGGGGATCACCGGCGCCGCCATGACGCCGACGGGAATGCCGGCTTTGGCCAGGTCGCGGATGGCGTCCAGGCGCTTTTGCGGCGTGCTGGCCCGGGGTTCCATATTGCGGGCCAGCCGGTAATCCAGCGTGGTGACGGAAATATAAACCCGCACCAGCCGTTTCCTGGCCAGCCTCTTGAGGATATCGATGTCCCGCGTGACCAGGGCCGATTTGGTGATCAGGCCCACCGGGTGATTGAACCTGTCAAAAACCTTCAGGAGTTGCCGGGTGATTTTCAGCTTTTTCTCGATGGGCTGGTAGATATCCGTGTTGCCGCCCATCACGATCAGGTCGGGTTTATAGTTCTTGTGGCGGAATTCCTGCTCCAGCACCCTGGCGGCATCATATTTGACCATCAGCCGGGTTTCAAAATCGAGCCCGGCGGAAAAGCCGAGATAGGTGTGGCTTGGCCGGGCATAACAATAAATGCAGCCGTGTTCGCAGCCCCGGTAGGGGTTGAGCCCCTGGCGAAACGGAATGTCCGGCGATGTATTGCGGGTGATCACGCTTTTGGACTTGTCCGGCATCAGGAAGGTGCGCACCGGCTCCATCTCCTGCTCCAGACTGCCCCAGCCGTCGTCTATCCTTTCGCGTTTTTGCGCCTCGAACCGGCCGGTCTCCCGGCTGCGCGCGCCGCGGCCGCGCCGGAATTCAGGGGGAATAATATCATTTTCTGTGAAGGGCCGAGTCATGGGGTGAGTATAGCTCAAAAAGAACAAAAGGAGAACATTTAATCGAATCTACACCAGAAAAAGGGGGATATAGTTCAGGACAATAAGATTATTTGATGGTAATATATGGAAAAAGATAAACAGGGACAGCGCATTGGCCCGCGTATCGGACCATGGTTTAAGAGGGTAGTAAGTGAGTATTTTTAAAACGCGTGACAAACTTTCCGGGTACGGTATTGATGATGAAACCCTGGAGACATTGGCCGAGATATATCCTTTCCTGACCTCGGTCCTCGATGACGTTCTGGATAAATTCTATGTAGATCTGATGGAGAACGAGCGGACCTCTCTAATTCTCGAGGACGAGAATGTGCGGGTCAGGGCGCGAATGGCCCAGAAAAAGCACTGGATCAATTATGTGCTCAGCGGCAACTATGGGCATAACTATTTCAATGCGGCGGAGAGGATCGGACAAGCGCACTGGAACCATGGCGTCAACCTGACGGACTTTTCATCCGCCTATCACCGGGTGCTGGGGTATCTGACACAGCACCTGGTCAGCGAATATATCGACAATCCAACATTGCTGCTGCACGGCATGATGGCGATCCAGAAGGTTACTTTCATGGATCTGGAATGTGCCAGCAATGCCTACCGGGACCATGAGAAGGAAAATCAGCGCCGGCTGTTTCAGATGGATCCGTTGACAGAAACGGGCAACAGGGCTGCTTTTCTCGAGGAAATGGACAAGCACCTCAAGAATTTCGGGGAGAAGACTGTCCCGGTTAGCATCGCCATTGTGGACCTGGATCATTTCAAGGTCATCAACGACACCTATGGTCATGTGGTCGGGGACCGGGTCCTGAAAATGGTCGCAAGCGGGCTGAAAGACAATATTCGCGATACGGACAAGATTTACCGTTATGGCGGGGATGAATTCGTTGCCGTCATGCCCGGCGCGGGTGAGGAAGAGGCGGCCAAGGTGATGCAGCGCACACTGGAGGCGATCCGGGCGAGATCCGTGCCGGCCCGCGAGGAAGAAGTGAAAATGACCGTCAGTATCGGTGTGGCGGAGCAGGATTCCGGCACCGACACGCTGGAGAAATTCCTGGAAAAAGCGGACAAGGCCCTGTACCGGGCCAAGGAAGCCGGCCGCAACAAGGTCGCGGCCTGATCGGGATCACTGTTCCTTCAGGCGTCCCATGATGCCGACGAAATTGCAGGGGCCGTGGCGGGCGTCCAGCTGTTCCTGCAGAATATTGTCCCAGCCGTCCTTGCAGGCGCCGGTGGAGCCCGGCAGGGCGAACAGGTAGGTGCCGTTGGCAATGCCACCCAGGGCACGGGACTGCAGGGTGCTGGTGCCGATAAATTTGAAGCTGATCATGCGGAACAGCTCGCCGAAGCCGGGGATTTCCTTGTCAAACAACGGGGTCAGCACTTCGGGGGTGATGTCCCGGCCGGTCAGGCCGGTACCGCCGGTGGAAATCACCACCTGAATGTCGTCGTCGTCAATCCATTTTTTGAACTGCTCTGTCAGGATCGCCCTGTCGTCGGGCAGCAGCGCCCGATCGGCCAGCCTGTGTCCGGCTTCGGTCAGCCGGTCCACCAGCAGCTGGCCCGAGGTATCGGTCTCGAGGGTACGGCTGTCGGAAACGGTCAGAATGGCGATATTCAGCGGAATGAAGTCGTTATCGGCGGGCATGTCTCTGTCTTTCGGCTTTGTGGTCTTCCTGCTGTTGATACAGCGGCCAGTCGCCGGAAGCAATATCTTTCAGAGAGGGGGTGTCCTGCCCGAACCTCATGCGGTAAATCCAGTAGTTGCTGAGCACCTTTTCGATATAGTGCCGGGTCTCCCGGGCCGGAATGCTCTCGATATACAACAGGGGATCATCCTGGAAATTGGTTTTCCGCATCCATTTGCGCAGGTTGCCGGGGCCCGCATTGTAGGCGGTCAGCGTTTTGAACAGGTCACCATCGGCATAGTCAGGCGACATCATATCCACCAGATATTTCTGGCCCAGCGCCATATTGTAACGCGGGTCGTCCAGCTTGATGCGGGAACTCGAGCGCAGGGAGCGGTCGCGGGCAATATAGCTTGCCGTGCGGGGCATGACCTGCATGATGCCGCGGGCGCCGACCGAGCTTTTGGCCCAGCTGTTGAATTCGCTTTCCTGGCGCACGATGGCGAACAATAGCGCCCGGTCAAGCACAAAGCCGCCTTCCGGCTCCATGTCGGGCAGGGGATAAAGCGTGCTGTCCAGGGCGGCAAGGCGTTTTTGTTCTTCAATCTTGCCGATTTTCAATTGGGTGCCGGCCAGGCCCAGGGTGCTGGCCAGGCCGAGGAGGGCGGCGTGCTTGTCGCCGGAGGTGCGCCGCCAGGCGTCCGACAGTTCCATGTCGGCGGCCATGGTCTTTTTAACCTGGGCCAGGGCAATGGCCCGCTGGACGTTGCCCAGTGAGCTGATATTCGCAAAAAGCTCGGGATTGAACTCCGGCTGGTTCCAGTTGAGCGCGGGTGTCTGACCAAGCTGGTATTCGGCAATCAGGCCGTAAAAGGTGCGGTTGAATTTTGCCGCATGGGCCAGCAGCGGGCGGACCCGTTCCGGCTGGCGGCAGACCGTGTTGGCCCGCGCGCCCCAGTACGCGCCGGCGGAGGCCACCCAGTCGCCGGCCACCGGCGAAAAGGCAACCTTCTCAAAATGATCGGCGGCCCGTACACAGTCGCCCAGCCGCCAGGCGGCAAGGCCGGCCACCCAGTCCGCCTGGGAGGCTTTTTCCCGGAGGTTGTCGGACGCAATCAGCGCCAGGGCATAGGCTTTTTCGTCTTGGTTCTTGAAATAATAACTCTGGGCGATATCGGTCAACAGGTCACTGAACTCTTCCCGGGTCAGCAGGTTGAGCCGTTCAAAGGCCCACAGCCTTTTCTCTGCCCGCTCTGCATTCTGTCTTCGCAGGTAGCGGCGAATGCGTTTCTTGAGGTTGGCGATTTCGACACGTTCCGCCTTGCTGCGTTTTGCGTTCGGCTGCGGGGCGGTGGGGTCAAGAGTTTCCGCAGCCGGGGCCGGTTCCGGCGGGGCGACATTGGCCGTCAATGGCTTGTCGGCCGGAAAGGACGCGGCCAGCAGGGGCACAGGTTTATGCAGCCGTCTGTTTTTGCCGCCATTCTTTTTGACCGCCAGATCATAAATGCGCTTGGCACCGGGATGATCGGGATATTTCAGCATCCAGTTCGCCAGTTCCCGGTAGCGGGAGGTATAGGCCGTGGGATGCATATAGCGTTCATAGAGCACATGCCCCATCAGGATGTCGTTATCCAGTTTCCTGATCAGCCGGTCCGCCTTGTCCCAGTTGCCGTCGCGCTGCAGCTCAAAAATTTCCTGATACAGGGAAACATCCTCGTTGCTCAGGGGTGCGAGATCAACCAATTGCACGGGTGTTTCTGTTTCTGCCGCCGTTTCTTCGATCACATCAAGGTCGCTGCCGGTTTCGATGGGGCTCAACTGCGGGGTCGCCAGCGGCGCCTCGGCGGCATCCTGGGCAGTGGCCGGTCCGGCCGACAGGACACACAGGGAGGTGAGGATACTCAGGACAGCCGTTCTCATGTCTTACCCGTCCAGCTCGTTCAGGCGGTCCCTGATTTTCTGCAGGTCGCTCCAGGCCTGCGCCTTGGCCTGGGGCTGGCGCAGCAGGTAGGCGGGATGATAGGTGGCCATGGCCGGGATCTTGCGGCCGGCGATTTCCACGTCATGCCATTTGCCGCGCAGCCGGGTGATGCCGGCTTTGCTGTCCAGCAGGCTGCCGGCGGCGGTGCCGCCCAGCAGCACCAGCACTTTCGGCGCGGCCAGTTCGATATGTTTCATCAGGAACGGCTGGCAGATGTGCAGTTCGGCGTCGGACGGCTTGCGGTTGCCCGGCGGGCGCCAGGGCAGGGTATTGGAAATGTAAAGATTTTCCTGGCGGCTGCGGTGGATGGCGGCAAACATCTTATCGAGCAACTGGCCGCTGGCGCCGACAAAGGGTTTGCCCTGACGGTCTTCCTCGACCCCCGGGGCCTCGCCGATCAGCATCAGGTCGCTGCCGGGAATGCCGTCGGAAAAAACCGTCTTGGAGGCGGTTTTCTTCAGGGCGCAGCCGTCAAATTCCTCGATCTTCTGCCGCAGCTCCTCGAGAGTTTTGCAGTCCTTGACCAGGTCCCTGGCCGTGGCGGCAATCTGGTCGGTGGCGAGGAGGGGGGAGGCCGTCGCGCCGCCCGCGGCAGGCCTGACCGGTGTGGCGGCCTGCGGCTGCGGTGTCGTCTGTGCCGGTTGCGGCCGGGCTGCGGCGCTCACCTCGAACCAGTCAGTGGCGTCGTCAGAGATGCACTCGTCAACCCCGCTGTCCAGATACCATTGGAGCAGGGCGAGGGGCGATTGGCTGTGCGATTCTGTGGTGAAACCGTTCATGAACTAAAGTGTGACTCAAATCCGTTAAAAATACATTAGAATGTGGTTCGTATTTTAACCATGTGCGCTGGCAAAACACAATATGCCGGGAAAAAACAATTCCCGAAAAAGATTGTTTCATTTACAGGATGGCAGAAATAAGGAATATAGAAAATTAAAACGATCGTTTGAATTTTTCTGGTTTATGCCTCATAATACGAAAGGATGCCGGTTAAAACGTTGACCGGCGAGTAACATAGGGGCATAAACAGCGCCATAAAAGATTGAATCAGTAGTTGGTTTCCGGGCAAAAAGTGTCATGGCCGACGGAAAAACGGGAGAAAAGATCATGGAACGCGAATTTATGGAGTATGACGTCGTCATTGTCGGCGGCGGTCCTGCAGGATTGAGTGCGGCGATCCGCTTCAAACAATTGTGTGACGAGCAGGGGAAAGACCTGTCCATTTGCGTTCTGGAGAAAGGCTCCGAAATTGGGGCGCACATCCTGTCCGGCGCCGTGATCGACCCGATTGCGCTCAATGAGCTGATTCCCGACTGGAAGGAACAGGGGGCGCCGCTGCTGACCGAAGTGACCGACAACCAGCACTGGATCCTGAAAGAAGGCGGCAAGACCGGCATGCCCCACTTCCTGATGCCGCCGCTGATGAGCAACAAGGGTAAATATATTGTCAGCCTTGGCAATGTTTGCCGCTGGCTGGCCCAGCAGGCGGAAAATATGGGCATCGAGATTTTCCCGGGCTTTACCGGTGCGGAAATCCTGTACGGCGAAGACGGCACGGTCAAAGGGGTGATCACCGGCGATATGGGTGTGGCCGCCGATGGCCATCACAAGGACACCTATATGCCGGGCATGGAGCTGCGGGCCAAATATACCCTGATCGCCGAAGGCGTGCGGGGCTCCCTGGCCAAACAACTGATCCATAAATTCAACCTGCGTGACGGCAAACAGCCGCAGACTTACGGTATCGGCATCAAGGAACTGTGGGAAGTCAAACCGGAACACCACAAGCAGGGCACCGTGATCCACACCCAGGGCTGGCCGCTGGACAGCAAGACCGTGGGCGGCGGCTTTATCTATCATCTGGAAGACAACCAGGTGGCGATCGGGTTCGTGGTCGGTCTCGACTATGAAAATCCCTATCTGTCGCCGTTCGAGGAGCTGCAGCGCTACAAGACCCATCCGGCCATCGCGCCGATGCTGGAAGGCGGCCGTCGTATCTCCTATGGCGCCCGCGCCATTAACGAAGGCGGCTTCCAGTCGATCCCGAAACTGACCTTCCCGGGCGGTGCGCTGATCGGCTGTTCCGCCGGGTTCGTCAATGTGCCGCGGATCAAGGGCTCCCATAACGCCATGAAGACCGGCATGCTGGCGGCCGAAGCGGCCTTTGATGCCATTGCCGCCGGTCGCGAAGCGGACGAGCTTGAGGCCTACACCCAGAAATTCAAGGACAGCTGGGTCTACAAGGACCTGCATATGGTCCGCAACGCCAAACCGTCCATTCACAAGTTCGGCGCCTTCTGGGGTACGCTCTACAGCGGCCTCGACATGTGGCTCAACAACCTTGGCCTCGGCTTCCTGGTACCCTGGACCCTCAGCCATGACGAGGACTATAAGTGCCTCAAGCCGGCGGCGGAATGCGAACCGATCAATTACCCCAAGCCGGACGGTGTGCTGACCTTTGACAAGCTGTCTTCGGTTTTCCTCTCCAACACCAACCACGAGGAAGACCAGAAATGCCACCTGACGTTGATTGATGAAGACGTGCCGGTCAAAGTCAATTATACTGTCTATGGCGGTCCCGAAGTGCGCTTCTGTCCGGCGGGTGTTTATGAATATCTGACCGACGATGACGGCAGCAATCCGCGTCTGCAGATCAATTCCCAGAATTGTGTTCACTGCAAGACCTGTGATATCAAGGACCCGACACAGAATATCAACTGGGTTGTACCGGAAGGCGGCGGGGGGCCAAACTATCCCAATATGTAGGCCCGTGCGAGTTACAGGAGACGCGTTTGTTCGACAGGATTAAGACTATCGGTGGCGGGGCGACCAGAACAACGGGCCGCTGGGCCAGGATAGCACTTCTGACGGCACTTCTGTCCGGCTCCAGCATGGTGGCGCAGGCGAATGTGGACCAGGTGGAGGAAGACAAGAAGCCTTACGGCGCCTACCTTGCCGGTCTTCATGCCCGGGCCACCATGGATATTGGTGCAGCGGCTGATTATCATCAGCAGGCGCTGGAGCTGGACCCGGATAATCTCTCCCTGTTGGCGCGGACCTTTTCCCTGTGTATTGCCGACGGCCAGTATGACTGTGCCAGCCGGGTGGCTGACCATCTGGTGGAGCTGGACCGGGCGGACAGCCTGATCCGGCTGTATCAGTTCCTGGAACTGGCCCGGGACAAGAGGTTCAAAAAGGCCCGGGAATATCTTGAACAGGTCGGGGATGCGGGGGTTTATTCCCTGTTCAAACCCCTCTTCAGCGCCTGGATGGCCGCCGAGGACGGGGATGAGAAACAGGCGTCTGCCGTCCTGGAAGAACTGCTTCAGAAAGACTCCTTCAGGGATTTCAAGAAATTTCATGCCGCCCTCATCTATGAGTTTACCGGCAATGATGCCCGCGCCGAGGAACTCTATGTCGATGCGCTTGGATCGCTGGGGGCGCTTACCCTGCGGACTGTTGAGGCCTATGGGATGTTGCTGGCCCGCGAGGGCCGGGAGGATGCCGCCCGGGAACTGTTCCTGAACTATCTGGAAAAAGCGCCGGACAACGAAACCCTGAAACTCCGGCTGGACCAGTTGGAAAAAGGAAAACTGGCGAAGCACCACATCGATAATTACCGTGACGGGATGGCCGAGATCTTCTACTCGGCGGCCACCTTCCTCATGCAGGACAATATCAGAACGCCGGCGACCCTTTATCTCAGGTACGGCAAATACATGCGCAAGGATTTCCCGGAAGCGGATTTCCTGCTGGGCCAGATTTTCGAAATTGACGAATATTATGATGGCGCCCTGGAAGTGCTGCAGAATATCAAGAAGAAAGATCATCTTTACTACCAGTCCCGCATGCAACAGGCCTGGATCTATGAAAAGATCGGTGAACTGGACAAGGCGGTCGCTATGCTGCGCGATCTTGCCAGGGAATTTCCGGACAAGCATCAGCTTTTCGGTGTGATGGGTGATCTGTACCGCATGAACAACAGATTTGCCGAAGCAGCCGATGCCTATGACAAACTGATCAAAAGTTTTGGTGAACCGGAAGAAAAACACTGGGCGGCCTTTTACACGCGCGGCATCGTCCTGGAGCGGGAGCAAAGATGGGACGAGGCCGAAAAGGATTTCCTGAAGGCGCTGGAGCTCCGGCCCGACCAGCCCCAGGTTCTCAACTATCTGGCCTACAGCTGGGTGGACCGCGGCATCAATGTTGACAAAGCCCGGGCCATGCTGGAAAAAGCGGTGGAGCTTCGCCCCCATGACGGCTATATCGTGGACAGCCTGGGCTGGGCCCTGTTTAAAATGGGGGAACACGGTCGTGCAGTGGAAGTCCTGGAAAAGGCGGTGATGCTGCAGGCCGATGACTGGGCAATCAATGATCACCTGGGGGATGCCTACTGGGCGGTCGGCCGCAAGAATGAAGCCAGGTTCCAGTGGCGTCATGCCCTGTCATTGAACCCGGACGATGAAAAGGTGTCCGAGATCAAGAATAAAATCAAACATGGCAACTCCTCCAGATAACGTTCCCCGCTTTACGGAAGCAGCACCGGCCAAGATTAACCTGGACTTGAGAGTGACGGGCCGACGGGCCGATGGCTATCACCTGCTGGACAGTCTTGTGGTCTTTGCCGATTGTGGCGACAGGCTCGACTATTATCCCGGCGACGGTCTTGCCTTCGAGATCACGGGGCCGTTTGCCGCAGGACTTGAGGCGGACGAAAACAATCTTGTCTGTCGGGCAATCCGGTCCTTTGCGACAAATGCCGGGGTTCAGGTGACTGGCCGGTTTGTACTGACCAAGAACCTGCCGGTGGCTTCCGGAATTGGCGGCGGTTCGGCCGACGCCGCCGCAGCGCTTCGCCTGCTGACCCGTCTCTATCCCGGCGCTCTTGGGGCAGATCATCTGAATGAAGTAGCACTTTCTCTGGGGGCGGATGTGCCGGCCTGTCTTGTCAGCAGGAGCCTGCGGATGCAATCCGTTGGGGAGGCTATAACGCCGGTGAAACTTGATTTTCCGCTCTATATATTGCTTGCCAATCCCGGCATATCGGTTGAAACGGCCCGGATATTCGGCGACCTGAAGGCATCCGGCTTTTCTTTTTCACCGGAACGACGGCTGCCTCGCGAAATCGCCACGCCGGATCAGCTGTTATCCATTTTACAAAACAGTTCAAATGACCTGCAGCGACCGGCTTGTCAGCGTGTTCCCGAAGTGGCGGGACTGATTGATGAAATTGCCGGCTTGTCGGGGTGTCTGTATGCCGCCATGTCGGGAAGCGGGGCGACCTGTTTCGGGCTGTTTGCAAGCCTGGAGGAGGCCCGGTCAGCCAGAGAAAATATGTCAGTGGATTCAAAAAACTATTGGCTTAATGCCGGCACAATTTTATAACCCCATCCTGTCAATCAGCGCTGGACTTGATGACGATATTAACTATGCTAAGGTGCTGCAAAGCCGGGGCTGTACCATACCCGGATAAAACTGGCTCATACAGGGATCAACCAAGGAATGGGAACATATATTCGGCCATTGAAAAAAATTCTCTATTTTTTCTGTCTCCTTTTTGTATTTTTTGCCCAGTCTGTATCAGCTCAGTATCTGGATGACTCCCTGGTCGAGAGCCTGAAGAAAAAAGCCGGCACGACTTCCCGACCGACTGAAATTACATCTCCACTGGACAAGGGACGCGAGCAGCAGGCCCTCTATGACCGGTCGGACCTCCAAAGTCTCCGCTATGAGGAGTTGTCCCGGCTCGAAGAGGATTTTCAGGCGCGTCTTTCTTCCGAGATCCGTCAGTTCGGATATAAACTTTTTGAACAAATTCCCCAGGAAAATGAAGTCATTACCGGCGCAGTCTCCGACAATTACATTCTCGGCGTTGGTGACGAGCTTGTCATCAATTTCCAGGGCTCAAAAACAAATTCCTACAGTGTCAAGGTTGATCGGAATGGTCGGCTGGTTATTCCGGACCTTCGCCCCCTAACGGTCGTCGGCCGGCCTCTGGGGGAGGCCCGCAGAATGCTGCAGGAGGTTGTGGCCGACACCATGATCGGCACGGAAGTTGATGTCTCGCTGGCGTCCTTCCGCATGATATCCGTTATTGTTGCCGGGGAGGTTTTTGAGCCGGGGGTTGTGCGTACGACAAGTCTGTCATCCGGACTGGAAGTGCTGCTGCTGTCCGGTGGCGTCAAGAAGACCGGCTCGCTTCGCAATATCAAGGTGTATCGGGGTAAAGAGGTGTACAATATTGACCTCTATAATCTGCTCCTCGGCCAGAACGGGGCGGATATCTCGCTGATGGATGGAGACCGGATAGTGGTTCCGGTAATCGGTGCCACGATTGCGGTCGACGGTGACGTTGTTCGTCCCGGTATTTACGAATTGCGCGACGGTTCGGACGGCGTCTCCTTTAAGGACGCTCTCGCACTTGCCGGCGGAACAATCCGCCCGCGGGGATATAGCTTCAGCCACGTGCAAATGGATGTCAACGGCCGCCAGGCCTTCCATGAAATCACCGGTAATCCCAAGCTGAAAAGTTCAGAAGCCCTGATTGCGTCTCTCAAGGAGAACAGTCAGTTAGGCAGGGTGGAACTGCTTGGCCATGTGAAGGCACCTGGCGTCCGGTCGCTGGCGTCGGCGCCGACCCTGAAGAAAATGCTGGGAAGCCTGGATAACCTGGAAGATGACCCCTATCTGCTGTTTGGCGCCATTGACCGCGTTGACGAAACTACCCGAAGCCGCCGGCTGATTGAATTCAGTCCCCGCAAGGTGATGCTGGGTGGCGAGGACTTTGCGCTGAAAGACCGGGACCGGGTGATCTTTTTCGGGCGCAAGGATATTGCGTTTCTCATTTCGGAAAAAGTCAGAAACGTAATTCTCAGTGGGGAATATTCTGACGAGGAATTCAAGGATGAGGAAGAAAAACGACAGAAATATTGTCAGCCTCTGGAAAATCTGGCGCGGATTATTGCGGATTCCCAGTCTGAGCGGTTTGCAACAGCAGTAAGGGCCGTCTTTGTCAGGAAAGGGGCCGAGGAAGAAAAAAGCCGTGACCGGGAAAAACTTGTTGATGGTGAGTTGCGGGCCCAGTATGCGGACAAGGATATGCTCGCCGGTGCAAGCGACAAGGCCCGGACGTCTGAAGTCGTTCCTTCCAGAGCGACCCAGGAACAGATGGAAAAAGAATATGAGGAAACCCGTGAGCGCCTTTGTCCGGCTGTATTCTCTGAAACCCAAAATCTGCTGCCGTTCATGCTGGAATATGTGGTGTCCGTTGATGGTGCGATCAGGCAGCCCGGTGTTTATCCGGTAGTGAAAAAAACGTCCCTCGACGCCTTGTTGTCCGTCAGCGGCGGGCTTTCCAATGACGCCAACACCAGCCGAATTGAAGTGGCAAACTATGTCATCGAGGACTCCTCAAAACAGTTTTTTATAAACTGGGATTATGTGAATTCGGCAAACCAGGACCTTGCCAAGGTGCTGATTAACCCGGGTGGTGGCGTCAGGGTAAGTTCCCTGTTCTCCAATTTCGAGCCGGGTGCAGTCCTGCTTTCCGGCGAATTCAGGGAACCCGGGGTCTATACCATTCGCAAGGGTGAGAAACTGTCCGATCTCATCGTACGGGCTGGTGGTTTTACAGATCAGGCCTATCCTTACGGCGCAATCTTTACCAGAAAGCGGGTCAAGGAAATCCAGCAGGCTCAACTGAAACAGGCTGCCCAGTCCCTGCAGTCGGCCATGGTCTCGGCATCGGTCAAGAAAAATGTTGACGCGGACTCGCTGATGGCGGCCCAGACGCTTACCGATCAGCTAACCTCGGCTGAAGTCATCGGACGGGTGGTGATCGAGGCTGATCCCGTCAAACTTCTGCTGGACCCTTCCAAGGATATCGTACTTGAGGCCGGCGATGCGCTCTATGTTCCCAAAAGGCCCAACTTTATTGTTACCGTGGGCGATGTCCTGAACCCGAGCGCCCTGCAGTTTGTCCCCGGAAAGGGGGTCGCCCAATATCTCGATGAAGTGGGCGGCTTCACGCGTTCGGCGGATGAAGACAGGGTCTATATCGTCTATCCAAATGGCGTTGCGCGTCCGGTAAACCTGTCTTCCTGGGGAGGAGACAATGACCTTTCCGTTCCTCCCGGGACGGCAATCGTGGTGCCCACGGACTTCAGTCCGTATGATACGCTGACCCTGGTCAAGGAAATTGGCTCAATCGTCTCAAGCCTGGCTGTCTCTGCCGCGTCCCTGGCGGTTATCTTTACAAACTGATGACGGGGCACACCGGGGAATTATTGTCGGGCGGAGTCAGGCGGGCTCTGCTGTTGCTCGGTATTTCTGCGGTAGCGCAATCCCTCGCCGTTGGCCAGATTGCCCTGGCCGGGGATAATTCGGCCGGAAATTTTGGCGGCGTCGGGCTGCTGGATATGCCGACCGCCCGTTTCGAGGAGGACGGTATGCTCTCCCTCGGCGGGTACTACAACACGGATACCACGCGCTTGTTTGTCTCCTGGCAGGCGACGCCATGGCTGGAAACGACGTTAAGCTATACGGATGAACAGCATCCGAAACTTGAACTGGATCGGTCCCTCGACCTGAAAATCCGCCTGCTGGAAGAGGGAAATTTCCTCCCGGCCCTGGCCGTCGGGTTTCGTGATATGCTGGGCAGCGGCAAGTATGGCGCAGAATATATTGTCGCCAACAAGCGTTTTCATGATTTTGATTTCACTTTTGGGTTTGGCTGGGGAAATCTGTCCACCAGGGGCGGGTTTTATAACGTCTTGCGCGTCTTTGGCGATGGTTTCGACCAGAGAAACACGGACACCGGTTCGGGAGACATTCCGTTTGGCAGCTATTTTGCCGGGCAGGATATGGCCGTCTTCGCGGGGGTTCAGTATCAGACCCCTATCGACGGCCTGAGCCTGAAAATGGAATTCAGCAGCCTGGATACGGACAATATCCCCCACTTGTCCCATCTGAAGGATAAATCCCCGGTAAATTTTGGCCTTAACTACCGGCCCGCATCCTGGATTGACCTCGCCGTCGGCTATGACTATGGCGATCGGGTCTCGTTCCGGCTGGTCCTGAAAACCAGCCTGCACAGTTTTAAACTGGCGGACTGGTCAAAGGGCAGGGATCCTGTTCCGGTTCATGTCAGGGAGGGGCGGGGTACGAGTTCCACTGTACAAACAGAGCCGACCCTGGCGCTGGAAAACGACAGGACGTTCGACCGTTTGAAGGCACTCGGGTTCCGGGTGTTATCCGTCTCTCAGGAAGAGGACGATTTTGTTTTCACTCTGGTGCGTGAGGAAACGGCCAATGTGGAGAATATGACGGCGCTCGGGGCGGTATTGCTGGCCTATCCGGAGGCGACGCTCGAATTCCCCGAGGAAGGGCAGGAGGGCGCCTATCTGCATGGCCGCCGAAATGACGAACTGGGGCGGACTGCCATTGCCCTGTTTGAACGCAGCGATGTCTATCTGCGGGAGCAGGCCTCCCGGAAGCTGACGGACGCGGCAGAAAACCGCAGGTTGGCCGATGCCGCGCTCAGGGACCTGAAGGACAATGATCTTGCCCCCCTGTCGGTGCGGATTGGCGAATACAGGGCTGAGGTGGTCAAGAATATCGGCCCCTATGCGGAAATCCCGAGGAATGCCGGACGGACGGCACGGATCCTGACCTCGACCATGCCCGACCAGGTGGAGCTGTTCGATGTCATATCCATGGAGCGGGGACTGGAAATATCGAGGCTCTCCCTGATGCGGAAGGAATTCGAGAAAGCTGCTAATTACCAGGGCAGCCCTGAAGAAATCCTGGTGACCTCTGAAATCAACAATGACGCTACGGCGATGAAGGAGGAACAAGTCGCCACTGCCGACGCCGGGGAGGGTGCCTTCGAGTGGGATATCCTGCCTGAAGTCACCAGTCATTTCGGCAGTATTTCCAACGACAAATTCAAGGCGGATCTCTATGCCACTCTCCTTGCCCGCTACAGTTTTTATGACGGGCTGGATGTCATGGCCGAGGTGCGACAGAAAATTGTCGGCAACCTGGAAGATATTTCTCCGCGCCCGGATGACAATGTGCCGGCAGTGCGCAGTGACATCGGCCGCTATGTCGACAGGTATTCTCCGACCCTGAAAAGAATACAGTTCAACTATATTGAAAACCCGCTGCCGGACCTCTATACACGTGTCACCGCCGGTTTGTTTGAGTCCATGTACGGCGGTGTCGGTGCGGAGGTTCTTTACAAGCGGCGGGGCAGCAGCTGGGCTGTGGGCGGGGACCTGAACTGGGCCAAACAGCGGGATTATGAGCAACTGTTCGACTTCCGGGATTATGATACGGTGACCGGTCATGTGAGCCTGTACCATGAAAACAGCCGCTACAATATTTCCACCGTGGTCCGGGCCGGGCGTTACCTGGCCGGGGACTGGGGGGCGACATTTGATATCTCGCGGCGTTTTGACAACGGCATCCGGATCGGCCTGTTTGCAACGGTGACCGACATGTCGTCAGAGGATTTCGGTGACGGCTCCTTTGACAAGGGGATCTACATGAAGATACCCTTCGGCCTGTTCTGGTATAAACCGTCGCGTCATGACCTGGAGGTGGAATTCCGGGCTCTGGGCCGTGATGGCGGCCAGCGGCTGGATCGGGGAACGGAATTATATGAGATCCTTTCTGCCGGTGAACGGCACCGGCTGGAGCAGGATTGGCGGCATATTCTTGACTAGTTTGGTTTTTTTCGCCTTTGAAGTATTATTTTTTTAAGAATTGGGCGCTATAAATTCGGTCATGATCCGAGGAAGTTTCTAACTGGAAAATAAACAGAGAAAACAATGACAGATATCTCCTTTAACAAAGAGTCACGTATCGTGGTGGTCGGCCTGGGCTATGTGGGGTTGCCGCTGGCGATCGCCCTGGCGAAGAAATTCCCGACCATCGGGTTTGATATCAGCGAGAACCGCATCCGGGAGCTCGAAAGCGGATTTGACCGCACTGAGGAAGTGACCGAGGAAAAACTGAAAGCCAGCACCATCAGCTATACCGCCGACCCCGAGGGGATCAGGGATGCCGCTGTCTATATCGTGACAGTGCCGACGCCGGTGGATGAAAACAACAAGCCGGACCTGAGCCCGGTGCGGTCCGCCTGTGAAATGCTGGGCCCGGTGATCCCGAAAGGATCGATCGTTGTTTTTGAAAGCACGGTCTATCCCGGCGTGACCGAGGAACTGTGCGGTCCGGTGCTGGAGGAAACCTCCGGCCTGAAGTGCGGCGAGGACTTCTATCTCGGCTATTCCCCGGAACGCATCAACCCGGGTGACAAGGAACATACCGTTGACAAGATCACCAAGGTGATTTCCGGCCAGACCCCGGAAGTGGTTGGGGTGCTGACTGAACTTTACGGTGCCGTGACCAGCGGCGGCGTCTTCCCGGCGGCCAGCATCCGCGCCGCCGAAGCTGCCAAGGTGATCGAGAACGCCCAGCGCGACATCAACATCGCCTTTGTCAATGAAATCACCATGATTTTCCAGAAGCTCGGCATCAGCGTCTATGATGTGCTCGAAGCCGCCGGCACCAAATGGAACTTCCTGAAATTCTCCCCCGGCCTGGTGGGCGGTCACTGCATCGGCGTTGACCCCTTCTATCTCGCCGAACGGGCCAAGCAGATCAATCATGACCCGCGCATCATCCTGTCCGGCCGCGCCATCAATGACGGCATGGCTGACTTCGTGGCCGAGCGCATCGCCGCCCAGCTCAGCGGCAGCGGCAAGATCCTGGTACTGGGCCTGACCTTCAAGGAAAACTGCCCGGACCTGCGCAACACCAAGTCCATCGACCTGATAAACAGCCTGAAACGGCGCGGCTTTACCGTCGATGTGGCCGATGCCGCCGCCTATCCGGAAGAAGCCGAGAAATATTACAAGATCAAGCTGCTGTCCGACCTGGAGGCTATTCCTGACGGTGAATATGCTGCCGTTGTCGGCGCCGTCTCCCATGATGAATATGCGGCCCTGACACCCGAATTCTTTGAACGGGTGATTGAGCCCGGCGGCCTGATCGCCGACATCAAGGCCATGTGGCGCACCATGGAAAAACCGAAGACCCTGCGCAAATGGCAGCTCTAGGAACCAGACAACAGAATGTCAGAGAAACCCCGGTCCAGGCCGGGGTTTTTTAGTTGAGGTCGCCTTTGCCCGGAAACAGGCTGCTGGAGCGGCCGGTGACATAATAAACCACAAGCCCCAGCCATTCATGGGCGACATCGTCAAACCTGCCCAGGTTTTTGCCGCTGTCGAAATCGGGGAAGGAGCTGTAGGCAAGGTCGGTATCGAAGTCCACCGGACAGGGGCGGACATTGAAGCCGGCCTCCCGGAAGGCGCCGACCGAGCGCGGCATGTGATTGGCGCTGGTCACCAAGAGCCAGGTGCCCTTGTCGTCCAGGCCCTGTTCCCGGATCAGCTCCAGGCTGCGCACCGCATTGGTCCAGGTGTTGTAGGCCTTGCTTTCCAGCCGCACCCGGGACATATCCAGGCCCACATCCTGGAAAAAACGTTTCGCAACCCGGCTTTCGGTCCATTCATCCTCATCGCCGAGGCCGCCGCTGTAGATCAGCGGCAGGCCGGGAAACTGCCGGGCCAGCTTGACCCCGGCAATCAGCCGTTCCGACCGGCCCGACAGATTGGCCTGGTCGTGGACCGAACTGAGATAGCTGTTTTCCGCCCCGCCCAGCACGATGATGCCGGCATAGTCTCCGGCGGGGACGGCACGGTAGTCGGCAAAGCGACTTTCCAGCGGCACCGCCAGCCATTGGCCGACCGGGCTGATGCCGATCAGCACCAGGCAGATGAGGGAGAAAAAGGAAAGGCGCAGCCCCCATTTGCGGCTGCCGCGCCAGACCAGGATCAACCCGATCGCCAGGATCAGGAGCAGGCTGTTGCTGGGCTGCAGCAGCGCCCAGGCGGTCCGGGATATGATATTCCCCCACTCCATATATGATCCTGTCTAGTTGATTTTGTGGTAATTCTTGTACCAGTGCACGAACTGGGGAATGCCTTCCTCGATCTTGGTCATGGGTTCGAAGCCCAGGTCGTTCTGGATCGCGGAAATATCGGCGGCGGTTTCCTTCACATCGCCCGGCTGCATCGGCAGCAGCTCCATTTCCGCCTTCTTGCCCAGCGATTTTTCCAGCACGCCGATCATGTCCATCAGGTTTTCGGTGTTGTTATTACCGATGTTATAGACCCGGTGCGGCGCGTTGGAGCCCACGGTGTGCATGGTGCCGTCGTCCTTGGGCGGATTGTCCATACAACGCACGACGCCGTCGATGATATCCTCGATAAAGGTGAAGTCGCGGCGCATGTCGCCGTGGTTGAACACCGGGATCGGCTTGCCGGCCAGGATATTCTTGGTGAAGATCCACATGGCCATATCCGGCCGGCCCCACGGGCCGTACACGGTAAAGAAGCGCAGGCCGGTCTGCGGCAGGCGGAACAGATGGGCGTAGCTCTGGCTCATCAGCTCGTCGGATTTTTTGGTCGCGGCATAAAGCGACACCGGATTGTCGACCCGGTCGTCGACCGAGAAGGGCATATTCTTGTTGCCGCCGTAAACCGAGGACGAAGAGGCATAGACCAGATGCTCGAAATTATCGAGATGCCGGCAATATTCCATCACGTTGAGATGGCCGAGCAGGTTGGACTGGGCATAGGCAAAGGGGTTTTCCAGGCTGTAGCGGACCCCGGCCTGGGCGCCGAGATGCACCACATGGCTGATTTTATGCTGGTCGAGGGCGCCTTTCAGGGCATCGAAATCGGAAAAGTCGATCTTGTGGAAGGTAAAGGCGGGATTTTCCTGCAAAAGCGCCAGCCGGGACTGCTTCAGCTCCACCGAATAATAATCGTTGACGATATCGATGCCGATGACTTCCTCACCGCGCCCGAGAAGCAGGCGGGAGACATGAAACCCAATAAAGCCGGCGGCGCCGGTAACCACAATAGCCATTCAAGACCCCTGTTTTAGAATCAATTAGTTATTTGTTTAACCGGACTTATAGCCCAAGCTTATTGCGAATTCTTTAATAACACTGCTCTGACGGAATTATGACAAAAAAATAAATTCCGGCAAAAAACAGGATTGAAACCTGTGGATAATTTGCTATGTTCCCCTCACTCTTTCGGGTCCCGACGTCTGAGGGGCCGTCTGGTGGGGTGTAGCCAAGTGGTAAGGCAGCGGTTTTTGGTATCGCCATGCGCAGGTTCGAATCCTGCCACCCCAGCCAATTTTATTGAGAGATTTTCCAAGAAGTTGAATTTTGTCCGCCCTTTGCTTTGACCGGGGCAGGTGGCATAATGCCGTTTTCTTTCCTGTGATAAAGTCAGGGGGCAACAATGTCGCAACAAAAATGGTCGGAGGTTGACGCCTATTACACTGACCTTCTGCTCAGGCCAAATCCGGTTCTGGACGAAGTTGCAAGAGCGTGCAACGCCGCCGGGCTTCCGCCCATTGCCGTGTCGGAAGCGCAGGGAAAATTCCTCTATTTGCTGGCCTCGATCCAGGGCGCCGGAAAAATCCTGGAAATCGGTACCCTTGGCGGCTACAGCACCATCTGGCTGGCCCGGGCTCTGGGGGAAGGGGGAAGGCTAATTTCCCTGGAATATGAAGAACGGCACGCGGCGGTGGCGCGGGACAATATCAAATTGGCCGGGCTGGACAAGATCGCGGAGGTCCGGGTCGGCAAGGCCCTGGACCGGTTGCCCGAAATCGAGGCCAACGAAGAGGGGCCATTTGACCTGATCTTCATCGATGCGGACAAGCCGAACAACCCGAACTATCTGACTTGGGCCATGAAATTGACAAAACCGGGCAGTGTGATTGTGTCGGATAATGTGGTCAGGAACGGCAATATCCTTGATGAACAGAGTTTGGACAAAAACATTCAGGGCCTGCGGCGGTTCAATGAAATGGTGGCCGATGATTCCCGGGTGACGTCAACAGTGATCCAGACGGTTGGTGAGAAAGGCTATGACGGCTTCATGCTGACCCGGGTGATTTCCTAGCTCATCCTGGGTCTCTATTGTTAACTTTGGCATACTGCTGTTTTTATTTGGGGGGGATGCTGTGGCAAAATGGCTGGTAATAAACCTTAGGAGGGCTGTGGTCTTAATCACTCTTCTAATTGTTATTGGCGGGATCATGCGCTGGGATTGGGTTCCCATTATCTGGTTGATAGTGGCCATTTACTTTGTAGCTCTCATTCGGGTTATCATTATGCTCACCATTCCGGATCTTCCAAAAAACTGGCGACTAAATATGTATGGGCAGATCGTAGTAGTGATTGTGGTGCCGATCATGTTTGGACTTTTTTATCTAAATGGAATGGGATGATTGTAGGAGTCACGGTAATTATTGAGGTTTCCAATTACTCCCAAGCCTCTACCCTCAACTTCGGCCAGTTGCTTTGCCATTGCCGGGCCTTGGCCGCGTAGACCTCACTGATCGGCAGCGCCTTGTTGGGGCGGACGATCATGTCCAGCGCCAGCGACAGGCCGAATGGGGCCCGGAAGACGGGCTGGTCCTCGCCGTCCAGCTGCACCGCGACCGCGGAAGTCTGGCTCGGATAATAGTCCAATGACTGGCAGGCTTCCGTGAGCGTGGGATAATCGATGCCGAATTTATCCCGGTACCATAGCGGCACCCGGGCCTGGTTTCTGATTTCGATCTCGATATTCAGGTCTTTGAAGCACCCCCCAATCCGCCCGATCATGGCATTCTCTTTGGCCCAGGAGGTATCCGGGTCAAAATAGATCAGGTCATAATCCTTGATGCCAAAGGTGGGGGCAAAGCCGTGCCGCGCGTTCCAGACGGTCTGTACAAGGCAGCCGGAGGCGAGCCAGCAATCGGGAATTTCCATCTCCCGGACCTGCCGGAGCAGGGGCTCGATATGCGGGTTTGATGTGAGAAGACGCCAGAAGTCCCCGGCCGGTTCTTCGCTCACGCCTCCAGCCGATCCCCCAGCGCCTGCAGCAGAGCCGCCCCGTCGCCCTGCCAGGCCGCGCCGTGCATGCAGGCGAGCAGGCCGGGCCTGGTTGCCACCAGTTTGTCCATCAGCGCCGGTCCCTGTTTGGTGTGGGAATAATAATCCAGCGCCGCCCGGGCCTGTTCGGCGGGCTCGAGGATATCCTGGTCGGTCACGGCCGGATGCTCGTTGCCGAACTGGGTGAACAGATCGCCGCAGAACAGGGTGCCGGTGGAGCTCTCATACAGATGACCGCATTCCCAGGCATGGGGGAAATGCGGGGTGGCGATCCAGGTCACCCGGTGCGGGCCGAGCTCGACCGTCTCGCCGTCGGCCATGGTCTGCGGCGGGCGGATCGCCATATCGCCGATCGAGACCATGGCGGCCAGCTCGCTGCACAGCGGCACCGCGCCCGGCGCGGCCTCGAGAAACTCGTTAAGGGCGCCGCATTCGTCGGATTCCACATGGGAAAAGCTGATATAGCGCAGGCGCTCCAGCGGCATGACCGTGGCAATCGCTTCCGCGGTCAGGGGATATAGCCCCTTGAGCCCGGTGTGATAGAGCAGCGGCTTGTCGGCGGCGATCAGATACTGGTTGAAGCTGAAGCCCGGCGGCAGCTCCTCGCTCGGCGGCACCGGCGTGCTGATGCGGTAAATGCCGCTGGCGATTTCGTCGATGCTGGTGCCGCTTTCGCTATTGGTGACAGGCATAATGTGTCTCCCTGAATTTTCCTGAGCGTTGGCCCCAATCTTGCTGCAGGGACTCTAGCATAAAAGCGGGGCGGGGGTTACCGGATTCTCCAAACGCAATCTCTTTGGCTTTGCCGCCGGGATGTGGCATGGTTCAGTCAGTTTGAGGTGGAATAAGGGAGATAAGTCATGTCACAGCTCAGGGATAAAGTCTGCATCATCACCGGCGGCGCCGGCAGCATCGGTCTCGCCAGTGCCGAACTGTTCGCCGCCGAGGGCGCGAAGGTGATGCTGGTCGACCGCAATGAGGAGGCGCTGGCCCAGGCTGCGGCCCGGTTCGAGGCTGCCAATATCGAAGCAGACCAAGTCATGACGGCCATGGCCGATGTGGGCGACGCCGCCGAGGTGAAGGGCTTTATCGACCGGACCGTGGAGCGCTGGGGCGCCATCGATGTGCTGTTCAGCAATGCCGGCAACGCCGGCGTGATCGCGCCGCTCACTGACTATCCGGAAGATGTGTTTGATTCCGTCTACCGGGTCCATGTCAGGGGGGCGTTCCTGTGCTGTAAATACGGCCTGCCCGCCATGCGCGACGGTGGCAGCATCATCATCACCTCCAGCGTGGTCGGCCTGCAGGGCGAAGCCGGGCCCTATGCCTATGTCACCGCCAAGCACGCCCAGGTCGGCCTGATGCGCTCGGTGGCCAAGGAGGCGGCGCCGCGTCAAATTAGGGTCAACACCATCCATCCCGGGCCGACCAAGAATGATTTCCAGGACCAGATTGAAAGCGATCTCAGCAGCGTGATCGGCCGGGAGGCGGGCGCCTTCCTCGACGAGATCATCCCGCTCGGCCGCCATGCCCGGCCCGAGGAGATCGCCAAATCGGCGCTTTATCTCGCCAGCGACCAGAGCAGCTTCATGACCGGCAGCCGCCTGGTAGTCGACGGCGGCTTGCACGGGTAAAGAGAAAGGATTGGGGGATGAAAAGTCTAAATAGCATTGTTTATGGATACTGGCTGGGAATGGTGTTTGGGGGCATAATAACTGTTTCTATTCAGCCGTTATTTTTTGAAACCAGAAGCTCTTATGATTTTGGATTATTTTTAACCCACACAGTGAAAATCTCTATTTTTGTATTGTTGTTCATGTGGTTATACCCTCCTGTCTTTAAAAGAGGACTCCCAGATACATTGTTGCGGATAACAATTGTCGGTAGTGGAATAGGTGTTTTTCTGGGGTCACTCAATTATCTCTATGAACTATTTTTAGCTAATAGTCTTTTGGATAAATCTGGGCTTGGTTTTTTGTACGTATTTAGCGTAACCTTGCTGATATCTTGGTTGATTTGGGCAAACATTAAAGTCATTGAAATTTATGAACAATTGAAAGGGGTAGATAAGAGCATAGGCAAATAACGTCCTTATTAGTTTAGAAATTTTGCACCCCCTATCTTTTCCCTTATGCTCGTACGTCAGCACCAGCCATCTTGACTCTTTAAGCCGTTTCTCATATTAAAAAAGAACAAAACATGAACATTTGAGTCGTTTCGGACGGGATCATGGGTCATCTGCAGCTTGTCACACCGCGGGGGAAAGCGTCTTCTCCGGGGCCGGGGGAGGTCCCGCCGGCCCAAGAATCCAGAAGTGGGGGGGATGTGCTCTCGTTCGGTCTTCCCGAGATCGACGGCCATCTGCCGCAGGGCGGGCTGGACCGCAAAGCCGTGCATGAATTTCTGCCCGCCTCTTACGGCGACCGGGCGGCGGCTTTTGGGTTCTTGGCAGGCCTGATGGCGCGGTTTCAGAAGCGCAGCACCGGCCCGCTGCTGGTCTGCGACCTCATGCCCAAGGTGGGCGAGCGGCTCACCCTCTACGGCCCGGGGCTCGCGGCCCGGGGGCTCGATCCCAACCGGCTGATCTATTTGCGCCTCAGGAGGGAGACGGACTTCCTCTGGGCGCTGGAGGAGGGCCTCGGCTGCGACGGCCTCGCCGGGGTGGCGGGGATACTCGGAATGGAGAAGAGTTATGGTTTTACCGAAAGCAAGCGCCTGTCGCTCCGGGCGCGGGAGCGGGGCCGGCCGCTGTTCCTGCTGCGTCCGCACGGAGCGGGCGGGGCCACGGCCGCCAGAAGCCGCTGGCGCATTTCTGCCCGGCCGAGCCTGCCGGACGCCCATCCCAACCATTATCTGCCGGGGCTTGGGCCTGCCCGCTGGCGGCTGGAGCTCCTGCGCTGCCCGGGGGCAAGCCCGGCACACTGGGAGATAGGCTGGTCCCATGAAACGCATCATTTCCATATGGCTCAAGGACTGGGCGATCGAGCGCTACCGGCGCCGGACGGGGGAGAGCGCCGACGGGCCCCTGGTATTGGTCGCCCCTGAGCAGGGCGGCATCCGGGTCCGGGCCGTGAGCAGTGAAGCGCGCGCCGCCGGGGTCAGCGCCGGGCAATTGCTGACCGACGCCCGGGCACTCTGCCCCGGGTTGCAGGTGGCGGAGCTACAGCCGGAGCAGGACCGGAATGATCTCGAGCGTCTCGCCCGCTACCTGGTCCGTTTCAGCCCCTGGGTTACGCCCGATCCGCCCGACGGCCTGCTGCTGGAAAGTTCGGGCTGCGATCATCTGTTTGATGGCGAGGAGAATATGCTGGCAGAGATGCAAGCATGCCTTCAACGACTGGAGCTCAGCCCGCGACTGGCGGTGGCCGGCAGCATCGGCGCCGCCTGGGCGCTGGCCCGCTATGGCCGGGAGGGGCCGCTGATCCTGCCCCCGGGTGAAGAAAGAAAAGCGCTCGCGCCCCTGCCGCTTCCGGCGCTCCGGCTCGACGGTGAAGCATTGCGCCGTCTCGGCCAGGTCGGTTTCCGCACCATCAGCCAGATCCTGGACAAACCGCGCATTCCGCTCGCCGCCCGCTACGGCGAGGGCCTGCGACGGCGGCTGGAACAGGCGCTATGCCTGATGCCCGAACCGCTCTCTCCGTTAAGCCCGGTGCCCGATTATCGCAGCCATTTGAGCTTCCTCGAGCCCCTGCTGCTGGAAGAGCAGATCAAAGAGGTATTGGAACGGCTGCTGGAGCAACTCCTCCTGCTCCTGAAGCGGGACGGCATGGGCGCGCGGCAGTTTGACTTCCGGCTGTTCCGGGTTGATGGCGAGGTGCAAAGCCTTGCCGTCCGTACCGGCCGGGCCGGGCTGGAACAGCTGCATCTGATGCGGCTGTTCGCCGAGCGCATGGCTTTGTTGTGGGACGAAGCCAATGTGGGTTTCGGTTATGACCATATGATGCTCTGCGCCTTCGCGGTCGAACCGGAGGCGGCCTGGCAGACCGGGCTGGACAACGCGGGCACCCATGACCCGGCGGCCCATAATCCTATAGCCTTGCAACGGCTCTTGGACCGGTTCGAAAACCGGCTCGGCCGCGACAGCCTGCGCCTGTTCCGGCCGCGCGAGAGCCATATCCCGGAGCGGAGCCAGCGCCTGGCCCCCTTGTCCGAGGATGCGGACACTGACTGGCCCGCCCATCTGCAGAAATTGTTCGGCAGGTCATGCCCGGCCCGGCCGCCCTTGCTGCTGGCGCGGCCGGAAGAAGTGAGCGCCATGGCCGAGGTTCCGGACGGCCCGCCGGTGCGTTTCACCTGGCGCCGGGTGGCGCATCGGGTGACCCGGGCCGAGGGACCGGAACGGATCGCCCCGGAATGGTGGGCCCAGGAGGCGGCGGAACTGCGCCTGACCCGGGATTATTTCCGGCTCGAGGATGAGGCGGGCCACCGCTTCTGGATGTTCCGCGCCGGCCTCACCGAACGGGGCGAGGAGGTGCGCTGGTATATGCACGGCCTATTTCCATGAGAGAAGTTCCCATGAGTGATGAGAGCGATATCCGGCGCGACTATCCCTATGCGGAGCTGGCGGCGCGCAGCAATTTCAGCTTCCTGCGCGGCGCCTCCCATCCGGAGGAACTGGTGGAGATGGCGGCGCGGCAGGGTTATGCCGCTGTGGGTATCGCCGACCGCAACAGCCTCGCGGGCGTGGTGCGGGCCCATGTCACGGCGAAAGAGAAGGGGATCAAACTGCTGGCCGGCGCGCGGCTGGTGCTGATGTGCGGCTTCGAGGTGATCTGCTATCCCCGCGACCGGGCCGCCTACGGCAGGCTCAGCAAACTGCTGACCCTCGGTAACCGGCGGACGGAAAAGGGCAGTTGCGAGCTCTATCTTAAGGACCTCAAACTTCTGGAACAGGACATGCTGCTGATCGCCCTGCCGCCGCGCCAGCTGACGGAGAGTTTCCAGGACACGCTCTTGGGGCTCCGCGACCTGCTGCCGGGACCGCTCTATCTTGCCGCCCGGCGCGCCTATGAAACGGATGACGCGCGGGAGCTGCGGGAGCTGGCGGCGCTGGCGGACAGTCTCGGCCTCGAGCTGCTCGCCACCAATGACGTGCTCTATCACACCCCGGGGCGCAGGCCGCTGCAGGATATCCTCACCTGCATCCGCGAACATGTCACTATCGATGAGGCCGGATTGATCCTGAACAGCAATGCGGAACGCTATCCCAAGCATCCGACCGAAATGTACCGCCGTTTCCGCGGCTATGAAGAGGCGGTGCGGCGCACCGCCCTGGTGGCGGAGCTGTGTACGTTCAGCCTTGATGAGCTCGCTTACCAATATCCTGACGAACCGGCCGGCGACAGTGCGAGCCCGCAGGCGGAGCTGGAACGGCTGACCTGGATCGGCGCGGCAGCGCGCTGGCCCGAGGGACCCCCCGATAAAATCAAAAACACCCTGGCGCATGAACTCCGGCTGATCGGCGAGCTCGATTATGCGCCCTATTTTCTCACCGTCTATGACCTGGTGCGCTTCGCCCGCAGCCGCGACATCCTGTGCCAGGGCCGGGGCTCGGCGGCCAATTCGGCGGTCTGTTACTGTCTCGGCATCACTTCGGTCGACCCGGCCCGCATTGACCTGCTGTTTGAGCGTTTCATCTCGGCCGAGCGCAACGAGCCGCCGGACATTGATGTGGATTTCGAGCATGAACGGCGGGAAGAGGTGATCCAGTATATTTATCAGAAATACGGCCGTCACCGTGCCGGCATCGCCGCCACCGTGGTCAGTTACCGCACCAAGATGGCGGTGCGCGAAGTGGGCAAGGCCATGGGCCTGTCGGAGGATGTGATCAACGCGCTTGGTACCATCGGCTGGGACTGGTCGGTGCGGATCCCCAAGGCCGAGCATATGCGGGACAGCGGGCTCGATTTTTCCGACGTGCGGCTGCGCCAGACCCTGAAGCTGGCGGGCGAGCTCTTGGGCTTTCCCCGCCATTTGTCCCAGCATGTGGGCGGCTTTGTCATCACCCGCGACAGTCTCGAGGATATCTGCCCCGTCGCCAATGCGGCCATGGCGGAGCGCACCCATGTGGAATGGGACAAGGACGACCTGGCGGCGCTGCGGATTCTCAAGATCGACGTGTTGTCGCTTGGCATGCTGACCTGTATCCGGAAGGCCTTTGGGTTGCTGGAGGAGCATTATGACCGGTCGCTCAGCCTCGCCACCGTGCCGGCGGAGGACCCGGCGGTTTATGACATGATCTGCAAGGCCGATACGGTCGGCGTGTTCCAGATCGAAAGCCGGGCCCAGATGTCCATGCTGCCCCGGCTCCGGCCGCGCAATTTTTATGACCTGGTGATCGAGATCGCCATCGTCCGCCCGGGCCCGATCCAGGGCGATATGGTCCATCCCTACCTCAGGCGCCGCCAGGGGCTGGAGCAGGTCAGCTATCCGTCCAGGGAACTGGAAAATATCCTCGGCAAGACCCTGGGCGTGCCGCTGTTCCAGGAACAGGCCATGAGCATCGCCATTGTCGGCGCGGGGTTCAGCCCGGGCGAAGCCGACCAGCTGCGCCGGGCCATGGCCACCTTCCGCCGCACCGGCACCATCGGCCATTTCCGCGATAAATTCATCAGCGGCATGGAACAGCGGGGCTATAGCTGCGACTTTGCCGAACGCTGCTTCAAGCAGATTGAAGGCTTCAGCGATTACGGTTTCCCGGAAAGCCATTCGGCGAGCTTCGCCCTTTTGGCCTATGTCTCGAGCTGGCTCAAATGCCATTATCCGCTCGCCTTCGCCTGCGCCCTGCTCAACAGCCTGCCCATGGGCTTTTATTCCTCGGGCTCGATTGTGAGGGATTTGCGCGAGCACGGCGGCAAAGTGCTGCCGCCCGACATCAACCTGAGCAGCTGGGACCACCTGCTGGAGGAAGCGCAAGAGGGGCTCGCGCTCCGGCTCGGCTTCCGCCAGATCAAGGGGGTGCAGGAGCAGGAAATGGCAACCCTCACCAGCCTGCGCGAGCGCGGCTATGACAGTGTCCGCGACCTTTATTTCCGCACCGGGCTTTCGGTCTCGACCCTGGAGCGGCTGGCCCATGCCGACGGCTTCAGCTCGCTCGGCCTCAACAGGCGCGAGGCATTGTGGGCGGTGCAGGGCCTCGGCGCGCCGACGGGGCAGAGGAGCGCGGTCGAGGACCTGCCGCTTTATGCCGCGGCCAGGAAGCAGGACATGATCCTGCAGCGGGAGCAGGAAGTGGCGCTGCCGCGGCTTTGCCCCGGGGAAAATGTCATGGAGGATTACGCCACCCTGCGATTGTCCCTGAAAGCCCATCCGGTGTCTTTCATCCGCACGGGGCTGCGGCGGGAGGGCTATCTGGAGAACAGCGAGCTCGCCAGCCATCCGGCGGAGCAAACCGTGAGCATCTCCGGACTGGTGCTGGTGCGGCAACGACCGGGCACCGCCAGCGGGGTGATTTTCCTCACCCTCGAGGATGAAACCGCGGTCGCCAACGCCATCGTCTGGCCCCGGGTGTTCGAGAATTACCGCCGGGTGCTGCTCACCTCCCGCATTGTCGGCATCACCGGCACCCTGCAGCGGGAGCAGGAGGTGATGCATGTGATCGTCGACGAAATTATCAGCCTCGACGACCGGCTGTCCGATGTCATTGCTGAGGAACAATCGGTGAGCGACCCGTCGCTCAGGGCCCTGCGCCGCACCCTGCCGGAAGGGCGCAATTTCCACTAGGCTCTCTATTTTTTTCTGGTCCGACTTTTCTTGCGGCGCAACAAACTTTTGTCTAGCATGGACAGAGAGATAAATCTTATCCGGGGTGTCCACAGTAAATGATTGAGCTCCTTGTCCTTCTCGCTGCCGCCGTGGTGGCCGTCCTGATCTTCACCCGTATCCGCCTGGGCGCCACGCTCGGCTACCTGGCGGCCGGAGCGGTGATCGGGCCCAACGGGCTGGCGCTGGTGCAGAATATGGACACCATCCATCATATCGGCGAGCTGGGCGTGGTGTTCCTGCTGTTCCTGATCGGCATTGAAATCAAACCGCAGCGTCTCTGGGTCATGCGCCGCTTTGTCTTTGGTTTCGGCGGGGCGCAACTGGTGATCACCGGCCTGATATTCTCGGTCGGGGTCTATTATGCCCTGTCCCTGACGCCGCCGGTGGCGGTGATCATGGGCTTCGGCCTTGCCTTATCCTCCACGGCGTTCGGGGTGCAGATCCTGGCGGAACGTCACCAGCTCACGGCCAACTGGGGCCGGGCCAGCTTTTCCGTGCTGCTGTTCCAGGACCTGTCGGTGGTGCCGCTGCTGGCGCTGGTGCCGATGGCGGCGGCCGGCGGGTTCGGGTCGGCAGCCAGTATGGAGCTTGCCGTGCTGGAAGCGGGAGGTATATTCCTCGCCACCCTGGTCGGCGGGCATTTCCTGATCGGACCGACCCTGAAGCTGATTGCCCGCACCCGGATCAAGGAAGTGTTCACGGCGGCGGCGCTGCTGCTGGTGCTGGGCATCGCCATGGCGATGGAACTGGCTGGCCTGTCCATGGCTATGGGCGCCTTTATCGCCGGCATGCTGTTGTCGGGCAATGAATTCCGCCACCAGATCGAGGCCGATGTCGAGCCCTTCCGCGGCCTGTTGCTGGGCCTGTTTTTCATGAGTGTGGGCATGGCGATCAATGTGGTGGCGGTGGCCCAGGATATCGGTCTGGTGATCGGCGGCACTATCGCCCTGATGGCCACCAAGGCGGCCCTGATTTTCATGCTGGCCCGCCTGTTCCGGCTCGATACGCCGGCGGCCTTCCGCGCCGCCTTCCTGCTGTCCCAGTCCGGGGAATTCGGCTTTATCCTGTTTACCCTGGCCGACAGCAACGGAGTGCTGCCGACCGGGGCGCTGGAAGTGCTGCTCAGCGTGGTGGTATTGTCCATGGCCCTGACCCCGCTGATGATGAAGCTGGGCGACTGGCTGGCGCTCGGCGCCGCCGGCAAGGATGTGGCCATCACCAAAGAGGTGGCGGAGCGCGAAGAACAAAAAGTCGTGATTGCCGGCTATGGCCGGGTAGGCGAGACCATCGGCCGGCTCTTGTCCGCCGTGGACGAACCTTGGCTGGCAGTGGATATGAATGTGGAACATGTCTCCAAGGGGCGAAATCTGGGCAATGAGCTCTATTTCGGCGACGCCAGCCGCCAGGAAATCCTGCAGGCGATCGGCATTGACAAGATCAAGCTGATGGTGGTGACCCTGGATAATCCCCAGGCCGCCGAGAAGACCATCCGCGCCGTCCGCCGCATGCGGCCGGGCCTGCCGATCATTACCCGGGCCCGGGATGTCCCGACTGCGGAAAACTACGCCGGACTTGGCGTGCAGGTGGTGCCGGAAACCGTCGAGGCCAGCCTGCAGCTCGGCGCTATTTCCCTGAAATCCCTCGGCGTGGAGGATGCGGACCTGGATGAACTGATCGACGAATTCCGCACCGACAACTACCGCCGGCTCAAGGAGGCTATCCCGGCACCTGCCGGGGAATGACTCAGAAGGTGAACAGCCGGGTGTCGGGCGCCAGCATGGCGGCGGCGATGGCCGGCGGTTTGGCGACGCCGACGCCGTCAACCAGGTCGGCCGGTGTCTTGTCCGCATTGGGCAGGTAGAGGGCGCAGACCTCCACCGTCGCTCCCAGGGTGATCAGCTTGCTCATCAGCATCTGCGGGCTCATGCCCTTGGGCTTCAGTTTGGTTTCCGCTGCCCCTTTCAGGGCCAGGTCCCCGGCCGGGCCGCACAGCAGCACCCGCACCTGGGCGCCCTGCTGGACCGACTGGATGCTGAGCACAAAAGCCATGCCCTGGGTCTGGACATCCGGGCTGGTGACGACCGTCAGGATCGACGGTTTTTCCTGCGCCTGCGTGCCGGAGACGAAAGTTAAAAGGACCAGTCCGGTCATCAACAGTATTTTTTTCAGGTTCCGCATGGATTTCCCCCTTTATTTGGCCAGGATTTCAAAGGTTGTCCGGCCGAGGCCGGTATTGCCGTTGTCCGGATCATAGGCGTAGACGGTGACCCCGTAGAGGCCTGGCTTATCGACAGGCAGGCTGGTGGTATACTGGCTTCTCGGGCCGCTATAGACCATGTCCAGGGTGCCGTATTTCTTGCCGTTGTGGGTGATGAGCGCCTTGATTTCAAATTTGCTGCTGTCCCAAGTACCGTCCGGTTCCGTGTGGCAGCCGCACATCATCACCACATTGGCATTGATTTTCACTACCTTGGTATCATTGGACATTTTCAGGGCCGCGGGCGGGGACAGGATATCGACCACAAAGCCTGGCAGTTCCAGGACCCAGCCGTTGCCGCTGGTGATATGTTTGCCTGGCAGGACCCACTGGCTGGAGACCACGCGGTGGGCGCCCTGCAGCTGGGCGAGAGGGCCATAGGCCTCCACCTCAATAAGGCGGGGCTCCTCGAGGTCGAGGGTCGTGTGAAAGCCGCCGGCTTTCTCGTCCACCATCACGGCGCGCCGGCCGCCGTCCTTGTGCATCAGCAGCTTGGTGTTGCCGGTGCCGCCACTGGTCACGCCGGTGGCGAGAATCTCGCCGGTCATGGCGTCGCGCAGGGTGATGCGCATGCCGCCCATGGAACTGCCGATAAATTTGGCATCCTTGCTCAGCACGCGAATGGAAACTTCAGTCGGCTCCGCCCGGACTGCGGTCACGGCGAGAAGAGTGAGGGAAAGGGTGAAAAAGAGGGAAACAAAGAGGCGCATGTCAGTCTCTCCTGTTTTGAAGAAGAATTAAAATATATTTTACGGCAGTATGATGTAAAAACAAGGGGCCTGGAGGCAATAAAAGGGCGAAAAAAAGCCCCGCCGGTAAAATGACGGGGCTATTACCTCTGGAGTTGGATGGGTTCAGAAGCTGTATTTCAGGCTGACCGAGACATTGCGGCCCGGCTGGGTGTAGCGCTGCAGATAGCTGGTCTCGGCGTTATAGCCGCGCACGTCTTCCCACAGCCAGTATTCCTTGTCGGTCAGGTTGAAGACCGCCGCGCGGAGCGCCAGGTCCGGCGTGATGTTGTAATAGGCGGTCAGGTCGACCAGGGCAAAGCTGTCCGGAGCGAAATAGCTTTCGTCAGACACATCCTCAATGTCCTTGGCCCCCACCAGGGTCAGGTTAACTCCGGCGCCCCAGACCTCATCGGGGGAGTCATAGGTCAGGCCGAACACCGCCTTGGTCGGGGAGACGGAATCGAGCGGAATTTCCTCGCCGTCGATTGTTGTATCACCCTCGGCCCAGGCAACAGCGGCCTGAAAGGCCATGCCTTGGGGGGCGCCGACCAGTTGATCGAGCCACAGCGCGGCCCGCGCCTCGACACCCTTGATGGTGGCTTCATTGTAGTTCACATACTGGTAGACGGTTGGCGTGCCGGAGCGATCAACAGTCTGCTCGATGAAGTTGTCATATTCATTATAGAAACCGGTCAGTTCAAAGCTGGCGGCCTTGCTGTTGATGCGGAACCCGGCCTCGAAGGAATCACTGCTTTCCGGCTCCAGCTCCGGATTGGACAGGCTGATATAGCCGCGGGAGGCGGAACTCTGGTCTTCCCGGTAGAGCTGAAGCAGTTCCGGGGACTTGAAACCCTGGCTGAACTGGCCGAAGACCGAGACGGTGTCTGTGATCTTATAGACGGCGCCCAGGCGGAAGGTGACCTTTTCGCTTTCATGGCCTTCCAGCTGTTCGGTGTACAGATCGTCCACCTGCGGGTCGGCTTCAAAGCGGTCATAACGCAGGCCCGGGGTCAGCAGGAAATTACCCTCCAGCAATTTGATCTGGTCCTGCAGATAGAGGCCATAGCTCTTGCCCTTGACCACCGGCGTATAACGGGCGATGTCGGGGTCGGCGCCGCTGTCCGGATAATATTTATTGGTCAGGTTTTCCTGCTCCGTATGCTGGAAGCTGGCGCCGTAAGTCAGGTGATGCACGCCAACGGTCTTGTCAAACTGGGCGGCAAACTGGAAGTCTTCCTCGCCGTGGCTGTAGTCGATCAGGCGGGTGAGATAACCGAAGCGTTCGGTATAGTTGGTGGTCAGCTCCTCCACATCGCTGTCCTGCCAGTCCAGGCTCCAGACCAGGCTGTCGAACAGTATATTGTTGGCGGTCCATTCATGGGTCAGGCCGATGTGATAACGCTCAAATTCATCATCACCGGTATAGTTGGAATAGTTGTAGGAAGGGCTGTAGCTCGGGCCCTCCAGGGATTTCAGTTCAATGAAGCTGGTGGAGCGGAAATATTCGCCGACCAGGTTCAGGCGGTGGCTGTCATTCAGCTGATACTCGAGTTTGGCCAGAATATTGTCGGTGGAATAATCATAGGGATCGGGCAGGGTACGGTCATTGCCGAGATCGTCGCTGGAGCCGTCCGCCTTGTTTTCCGTTTCACTGCCGTCGCGGCGGGTATACTGGATCAGGCTTTCCAGCTTGCCGGTACGGTTGGCCAGGGTCAGGGTTTCGGCGAAAGCGTCACTGACACTGTCATACAGGACTTTGGCGGCGCCGCCGGTGTCATTTCCTTCCTCGTCCAGGTAGGAAGCGGGGCCTTTTGTCCGGAAGGCTACAACGCCGGCCATGGCGTCACTGCCATAGAGGCTGGAGGCCGGGCCGCGCAGCACTTCCACCTGTTCCAGGGAATCAATGTCGACAAAGTTGCGCGGCGCATTGAGCCAGGGACCGGAGGAAAAGCCTTCCGACTGCTCCGTGCCGTCCACCATGATCTTGACCCGGTTTCCGGTCAGACCGCGGATGTTGAATCCTGAAAGGCCGTAGCGGCCGTCATTGGTGGCTTCCACGCCCGGCTCATAGCGCAGCATGTCGCGAATATCGGTGGACAGAATGGAGTCGATTTTTTCCTCGTCAATGACGGTGATGGTCGCCGGAACATCGACCAGTCTGTTTTCCGTACGGGTGGCGGACACCACGATGACTTCCAGCGGGGCGGCGCCCGGTCCGAGATCCGAGTCTTCTTCCGCTGCGCGGACGGTGGTGGACAGGGCGAGGGCGGAGGTGCCTGCCGCCAGAAGCGAGTAAAAAGCTAATCTATTCATAAAATATTCTCCCGATGCTAAGTAGCTTGTTGTTGCAATTAATAAGTATTCGCAAAAACAACTAGCAGCTGGTTCGGGGGTCGTCAATAAAAATGAGAATGATTTTCAAAATTAGTTGCAATTTTGTCCGGCGGTGGGTATGAGCATAGGGAGAAGGTTGGAATCAGGGGGCTATCCTCTTGCATATATTAGAAAATAATTGAGTGGAGTAATCTCGTGGTACGGACTCTCGAAAACTTGATGTATCAGGTGTCGGACCTGTTCATGGCCCCGGTACTGGTCCTGTTGGTTGTATTGTTTTTCTACAGCCTCTATGCCCTGGGCGGTTTCTTTATGCAGGGCGTGCAGCGCAGCCGGGGTACGGCACGGTTCCGCAAGCTGCTCAGCAACGGTCTTCGGTCCGGGGGGGACATTCCAAAGGGATACCCGCTGGTGGCCCTGGCAGTGGAAAAGCAGGATGTCACCAAGGACGAACTGGATGTGGCGGCGCTCAGTGAAATGGAAGGGGTCAGGATGGTCAGCCGCATCGCCCCCATGCTGGGCTTGATTGCCACCATGATTCCCATGGGGCCGGCGCTCAAAAGTCTGTCTGACGGGGATGTGCAGGGAATCAGTGAAAACCTGATCGTCGCCTTTTCCGCTGTGATTTTCGGCCTGGTGGTGGCCTCCATCACCTTCTTTATCGCCAGTACCAAGAAGAAATGGCTGGCCCAGGAACTGGTTGCCCTGCTGCCGCTGGTGGAAAAGGGGATTGAGGACACGGCCCAGGAACGGGAGGCTCTCCGTGAAGCTTCTTGATGAAGATGAATCCATCAACCCGGCGCTGTCCGTGGTCAATCTTGTCGATGTGTTTCTGGTGCTGATTGCGGCGCTGCTGATTTCCATCGCCCAGAACCCCATCAACCCCTTTCTCGATGACGATGTCATGGTGATCAAGAACCCGGGCCAGCAAGACATGGAGATGATCGTCAAGAAGGGCGAAAAAATCGAAACCTATAAAAGCACCGGCGAGATCGGCTCGGGCGAAGGGGTCAAGGCCGGCATCGCTTATCGCATGCCGGACGGCTCGATCATCTATGTGCCTGATGAGGGCGAAGCGGACGCCTCCGCCAACTAAAGAATAATTTCAGAGGGAAAATCATGCGTATCCTGTTGTCACTTGTGGCCCTGCTTGTCTCTTTTGCGACTGCACAGGCGGCGGACATGCACAAGGTGCTTTATGTCTCCGGCACCCATTCCAATACCGCCAAGCTGACGGTAATCAAGGAACAGGCGGCAAAATACGGCATTAGCTTTGATGAAGTGAATGCCCGGGATTTCAAAACCGGCGCGGAGGCGCTGGCCCGCTTTAACGGCTATGACCTGGTGCTGATGGATGATTCCTCCGCCCGCAGCAGTGAAAAATCATTCGGCAAGTTCCTGCCGGAGGCAGCGTCCGCCAGCAGTCGTCTGCTGGCCATCAACTGGCTGCAAAGTCCCGATCTGGTCAGGGGACTGACACATGAACAGGCGCAGGCCCTGCATGATTATTATGACAACGGCGGCCTGGTGAACCTGAGCCGTATGGCCGATTATCTGGCACAGAAAGTTTTCGGCGACGGCTCAATCTCCGTGCCGGCGCCGGTGGTCTATCCCGAGGTCGGCATTTATGCGCCGGGCTATGACGGGCTGATTTTCAAGGATGTGGCGGGCTATCTCGACTGGCGCGGTGTCACTCTCGAGGAGGGCAGGCCGGTGATCGGGGTGATGCTGCAGCGCGCCCAGATCGAATCCGTCAATACCGCTGTGGTGGATGACGCCATTGCCCGGATCGAGGCCCGGGGCGCGCTCGCCATTCCCTTCTTTTTCGAGGTCAGCCCCCGCTCCACCGATTATGTCCCCATGCTGCAGAAAGACGGCCGGACCATCATTGACGTGATTGTCAATTTCCGCTCCATCCACTGGGCCGGTAAGCGCAAGGAAGAGTTTGAGCGCCTCGGCGTGCCGGTGATGCAGGCGCTGACCTATTTCGACGGCAACCAGGCGGACTGGGAAGCGGACAGCCAGGGCATTTCCGCTACCATGACGCCCTTTGTGCTGGTGCTGCCGGAAAGCGCCGGGGTGATTGATCCGGTGATCGTCTCCGCCCGCAACAAGCAGACCGGCCGGGCGGAGGTGATCGATTACCAGATGGATCATCTGGTTTCCCGCGCCCTCAACTATGCCGCCCTGCGCCACAAGCCCAACGGCGACAAAAAGCTGACCGTCATGGTCTGGGGCGACAAGGACATGGGCGCGTCCTTCCTCAATATTGAGCACAGCCTGCGCGCCATCAGCGCTAATCTCAATGAAGCCGGCTACGGCGTCGACAAGGTGGATGAAAATTATTTCACCGATCCCATCGACCGCATTCTCAATCCTTTCTATCGGGATTATGAACTGGACGGTCTGCTCAAGGACGATCTGGCCGAACTGATGCCGGTCAGGGATTACCTCGCCTGGTTCAACAGCCTGCCGCAAGAGGTCACCAAGCCGATCAATGATTTCTGGGGCCGGGCGGAAGACAATTTCATGGTGGTCAAGCGGGACGGCGAGGCTTTCTTTGTCCTGCCCCGGATCCGCAACGGTAACATGCTGGTGATGCGCCAGCCGCCGCGCTCCGACGACAAGGACCAGGACAAGCTGATCTATCACCAGGGTACGGTGCCCATGAACCATTATTATCTGGCCGCCTATTATTACGCCCGCAAATTCTGGAACAGTGACGCCATCATCCATCTCGGCACTCACGGCAGTCAGGAGTATCTTTCCGGCAAGGAGCGCGGCCTGTCCCGCTATGACCAGGGCAACCTGGCGGTCTGGGACACCCCGGTCATGTATCCTTTCATCATTGATGATGTGGGCGAGGCGATGCAGACCAAGCGCCGCGGCAGCGCCGTTGTCGTCGCCCATATGACGCCGCCCTTTGCCGCCGCCGGGCTGGAAGGGGAAACGGCCAATGTCCATGAGCTGATGCACCAGTATAAATCGCTGGATGACGGCGGGGTGAAGCAGAAAACCGGTGAACAGTTGAAACAGATCTGTTTTGACGCCAAGGTTTGCGACGACCTCGGCCTGACGTCAGAGCAGATTGACGCCGATTTCGACCATTTCCTCGAAGAACTGCACCTCTATCTGGAGGATGTGGCCAATGCCGACCAGCCGCTGGGGCTGCATACCTTCGGCGAGCTGGCGGAACCGGAGCTGGTGACCTCGACCATCGTGCAGATGCTGGGCCGCGATTTCGTCGCCCGGGCGCGGGAATTCGAGGCCGGCCATTATGGTGTGGCTCATGAAGATGGCACCGGTCATCTCGATTCCAAGGCGGAAAACCTGGAGGATCTCGCCGGCTTCAGGACCGTGCGCGACTATGTAATCCTCGGCAGGGATCTTGGTGACCTGGGCAACGAACTGCGCGCCGACATGGAAAAGGGCCGGGACTTTTATGGCCGCATGGAAGGGATCCGCGAGATGCCGCACCTGCTGGCCGGGCTCAGCGGCGACTATGTGCCGGTCAAGACCGGCGGCGATCCGGTCCGTTCCCCGGACTCGCTCGCCAGCGGTTACAATCTCTATGGTTTCGATCCGGCCCGCCTGCCGACCAAGGCCGCCTGGGAACAGGGTAAGGAACTGGTTGAGGGCGTGATCAGTGACTATTACAACAAGCACGGCCATTATCCCGACAAGCTGGCGTTCTCGCTGTGGTCGATCGAGGCCATGCGCCATTACGGCGTGCTGGAAAGCCAGGCGCTTTATGCCATGGGTATGCGGCCGGTGTGGAGCGACAGCGGCATGGTCACCGGCACCGAGGTCATCCCGATGCGGGAACTGAAACGCCCGCGGGTTGACGTGGTACTGTCCGCCACCGGCCTGTACCGCGATGCGTTCCCCAATGTGGTGCTGCGCCTCGCCGAGGCCGTCAAGCAGGTGGCCGAGCTTAAGGAAGCCAACAACTCGATCTGGGAGAACAGCCAGCGGGTTAAAGCCGAGCTCCTGGCCGAGGGCATGAGCGAGGAGGACGCGGACTATTTCTCAACCGTGCGGGTCTTCTCCGGCGAAAGCGGCACCTATGGCTCCGGCGTCGATGATGCGGTCCGGGCCAGCGATACCTGGGAGACCGACGCCAAAATCGCCGACAACTATATGGCCAAAATGGGCAATGCCTACGGCGCTGATCCCGCCCGCTGGGGCGAGAAAGTGGACGGGGTCAATATCTACGGCAAGCAGCTGTCCGGCACCGATGTGGCCATGTTCGCCCGCTCGTCCAACCTCTATGGCATGATTACCAGCGACGATCCGTTTGAATATTTCGGCGGCCTGTCGCTGGCGATCCGCAACCTGGACGGCAAGAGCCCGGACATGGTGATTTCCAACCTGCGCGACGCCGATAATCCGCGCGCCGAGGATGCAGCCCGGTTCCTGGCCAAGGAGTTACGCACCCGCACCCAGCACAGCCGCTGGGTCAGCGAGATGATGAAGGAAGGCTATTCCGGCGCCACCACCATGGAAGGCAAGATCAGCAACTTCTGGGGCTGGCAGGTGGTTGATCCCAACCTGGTGCGGGCCGACCAGTGGCAGGAATTCGCCGACATTTATGTCAATGACAAATTCGATCTCGGCATCCAGGAATGGTTCGAAAAAGTCAATCCCGGCGCCCAGGCCCAGATCATCGAGCGCATGCTGGAAGCGGTGCGCAAGAAGTATTGGGACGCCAGCGACGAGACGAGGCAGCAGCTGGTGGAGCGGCTGATCGAGCTGGTCAACAAATATGACCTGATCGTTGATAACGACAAGCTGGCCGAGTTCGTCAACGCCCAGGCCGCTGGTTTCGGTCTCAGCGCCGCCCTGCCGGCGCCAGCGGCGGCGTCACAGGGACAGATGAGCCAGCCGGTAGAGGGCCGGCAACTGAAGAAAGTGGAACAGGCGGAAGTGGTCGAGAGCGAGTGGGATATTCCGCTGCTGGCCTCTTTCGGGCTGTGCCTGCTGTTCTTTGTCTGGGGCGGCATCAGCCAGTCCCGGCACCGGGTGCGGCCGTGGGAGCGGATTGCCGCCATGTCGCCCGCCGAATAGGACGGACCGTTAGTCCGCCCGGCGATAGAGGTGCACGCCGTTCCCGTCGGTTTCCCGGATGACGCTGCCGTCATGGATCAGATAATTAAGGTGGGCGATGGTCTCGCCCGCCGCCATGTTCAGCTTGTCGTCGGGAATTTCCTTCTTGAACAGGGTGGCGAAACAGTCCGGCACCCGGACGGGGGTTCTGCACAGCTCCCGCAGGTTCGCCAGGTTATCCTCATGGTCGGCAATCAGGTAGGCCAGGCGCTCTTTCGCTCCGGTGAAGGGGTTGCCGTGGGCCGGCAGCACCAGCACTTCCTCCGGCAGATAGTCTTTGAGCCGGGCACAGGACACCAGCCAGTCGTCAAGAGGATTGGCGTCCGGTTCATACGGCCAGACGCTGATGTTGGAGGAAATTTCCGGCAGCAGCTGGTCGCCGGCGATAAACAGGTTCTTGTCCGGGCAATGCAGGCAGACATGCTCCGGCGAATGGCCGCGCCCGATCACCACGATCCACTCCACGCCGCCGATGGTCAGCCGGTCGCCGTGCCGGAGCCGGCTGTAGGCCTGGGGCAGGCTGCGGATGAAGCTGCCGAACTTGCCGAAGATGGCCCGGTAACTGTCGACCTGTTCGTCGGTATAGGCAGCAGCGCGGATAAAACGCATGGCCTCATCCGGCACGTCGTGATGGGTGTCGGCGACCAGGGTCCGGGCGGTGAGATACTCCACCTGGGACATATGCAGCGGAATGTTCCATTTGCGGCAGATCCAGCCGGCAAGGCCGATATGATCCGGATGCATGTGGGTGACGATGACCCGGATCACCGGCCTGTCGCCGAAGAAGTCTTTGAAGACACCGCGCCAGGCGTCCGAGGAGATTTTAGTGCCCATGCCGGTGTCGATCACGGTCCAGCCGTCATCCTCCTCAAGCAGCCAGCTGTTGATATAGGGCGGGCCAAACTCCAGCGGAATGCGGCAGCGATAGACCCCTTCGGCCACTTTGTCCGGCCGGCCGAGTTCCGGCTCGTGGGAAAAAGGGTAAGTCATCTGCGGGCGTCTGGGTCTGGTCATGGAGGTCCCTCGGAAAAGTCATCTTGTTCAAGATATAGAACGACCGGGCGGAAATGAAAAGGGCGGCGCGGTTCTAAAGAGTGATTACCCCCTATGTGTTTGCTGCATAGCTGCGTTTGCGCGAACCGGAGTCCGTGCTACTCTGGGCCTATGGTCTGAGGAATATAGCCGATGAAAGAAAAACTGGACCTTGATCCTGATATCTATGCCGCCTGGCGCGCGTCAGAGATTGGTCAACTTACCGAGGCGCTCGAGGACCGGGTGCTCGAAGACATGATGGGGGCTCCCGAAGGGCGGGATATCCTCGATGTCGGCTGCGGTGATGGCACCACGGCCATCGGGCTGGCCCGGCGCGGGGGACGGGTGATCGGGGTGGATATGGCCGAAGACATGATTGCCGCCGCTACCGCGCAGGCGGGGCGCGAACAGTCCGATGCCTGCTTTTACGTCGCCAGTGCCGAGGAGTTGCCGTTTGAAGATCAGAAATTCGATATCGTTCTTGCCAAGACCATCCTGTGTTTCGTCACCGATCCGGGGCCGGTCTTCGCTGAGATCGCCCGGGTCTTGAAACCCGGCGGTTGCCTGGTGATTGGTGAGCTTGGTAAATGGAGTTCCTGGGCGGTGCAGCGCCGGATCCGGGCCTGGTTCGGCTCCAGGCTCTGGCGCCGGGCCCGCTTCCGCACTGCACCGGAACTTCGGCGACTGGCGGAAAACGCCGGCCTCCGGGTGATCGAGGTTCGCGGCGCCATCTATTATCCCAGATGGATGCCGGTCGCGCGCCTGCTCAAGGGACTTGATCCCGGGCTTGGCCGCTTCACGACATTCGGCGCCGCCTTTCTGGCCATGCGGGCGGACAAGGAAAAAATCTGACCTGACGGCTACTGTCAGCTCACCAGCGGCATCCGTTCCAGGATCAGGCTGAACAGCTCGTTCTGGCTGGAGATGCCGAGTTTGGCATAGGCCCGTTTGCGGTAGGTATGGACCGTGGAAATGGCCACTTCCAGGTCGAGGGCGATGGCTTCCGAGGTATAGCCCTGGATGATGCGCACGCAGACTTCGCGCTCCCGCTCGGTGAGCTGGCCGAACACGTCGCTCTGCTCCTCGAGCAGCCGTTTCATCAGGTCCGGCGAGCGGCCGAGCGGCACGCTGGTGACGATCGGGTCGGCCGGCTTGTCGCGGAACTGGGTCAGGCGCGAATGTTTGAAAATCAGGTTGGTGAGCAGCGGCAAGAGCCGGGACAGCTCCCTGAAATCCTGTTCCGAGAAGGGCCCGGATTGTTCCAGCCGGTAAAAGCTGCAGTAAATATTGAAGGCGCTGGTCTGCAGCAGGCTCGAGACCTTGTCAATGAGGCCGGTCTTCTCGAAAAACTGCTGGCGGTAGTCCTCCGGATAACCCGATGTGTCGGCCTGGCCCAGTACCGTCAGTTGGTCGCCCTCCGGCGGGACGCCGTCTTCGGCAACCGGCGCCAGTTGCGGGTCCCGGGCTGAGAAGCCGGACACATAGGCGCGGGCCAGGCGGTTGCAGGTCTCTTCATCAAGCCGGCTCTGGGTGAACAGATGCTCGGTGTGGCCGTCGGGGCTGTTGATGAACACAGTGCAATGGTCGACGGTCACGGCGAGGTTGACCAGCTCGAACAGGGTTTCCTCGAACCCGGCCCGGCCCAGTTTGCAGATACAGCTGGTCAGTTTCGCCAGCCACTGGTCTGTCCCGCTTGTCGACACTTTTTTGTTCCTCCCGATGATCCCCGAGTTTATAGTGGCCGGAAACAAAATGTCCATGAGTAATCTATGTTTGAAGAAAGACTGAAAACGTCGATCTGGGTCGGGGCGGAGATCCGCCGGCTCGAGGTGGAGCTGATCACCGCCATGGTGCTGCACAAGGGCGATGCCGACCGCGGGCAGGTGCTGATCAAGCAGAACCTGCTTGGCCCCGGCTGTGTGCTTTACACCCAGGGCCGGGACCTGGACGGGGTGATGGTCTGGCGCTGCCCGCTCGGCGAGGAGCCGATCCCGGAAGACAAGGCCGACAGCTATATCGCCCGCCAGCGCGACTATGACGAGGACCTGTGGGTGATCGAGGTCGAGGATCCGAAGGGGACGTACCGGCCGCAAAGCTGACAGCGGCAAGGGGGGAATAATGAAAAAGCTGAATTTACTGATACTGATCGCACCGCTACTGCTTACGTCTTGTACTCATAAATGGGAGTATTGTGCTTCTGATCTTCCGATATCTTTGCGGAGTATGGTTGGCTCGCCCCGACTTGGTGAGGTAGAGGGACAGGAGCAGCTGTTTAAATATTATAAATGTCGAGCTGAGCATGACGACGAAGAAGCAATGTATCGAACGGGGCTAGCCTACGAATTGGGGATAGGTGTTCCCATTAATTACAAAAAGGCGATGAAGTATTACTTCAAGGCGGGGGACCGGGCGAATGGTATGGAATATGACTACTATCTTACAAACCAATTTCTTAAACTGCCTCTGGACAAAGGGCATGCAGAGGCTCAGTACCGGTTAGGATTGATGTTCATGGAAGGAAGAGGAAAAAAGCAGAGTTATCGTGTCGCGCGGCGTTGGTTTAAGGATGCCGCCGAGCGAGGACATGACGATGCGCGTAAGATGTATGAAATGCTTTTGCAAAAGTTGGAGGATGAAGCAACTCCTTGATTAGGTAGAAGTAATCCCGGAAACTTTCAAAATACACTACCAGAGTAAGCTAATAGTTTTCCGGCGTCGGCATGGCGATGAAGCCGGGCAGGGCTTCGATATTCCGCTGCCAGCGCAGCACATTGGGCCAGTCCTCGAGCTCGAAGCCGATCCGCGGTCCCTTGGAAATATGGGAATAATTGGCCACATCGGCGATGGTCGGCCCATTGCCTGCGAGCCAGTCCCGGCCTTCCAGATGCCGGTCCATGATCCCGAGCAGTTTGCGGCTTGCTTCCAGGCCTTCCCGCACAGCATTTTCATCGGGTATGAACATGGTGGCGATCCAAGCCCTGGCCGGGCCCTGCAGCACATCATTGGCGGCCACATTGAGCCACATCTGCACTTCGGCGGCCCGGGCCGGGTCATCGACCGGATACCAGTCTTTTGCGCCGTGTTTGAGCGCCAGGTAAACCAGGATGGCGTTGGATTCCCGGATCAGAAGCCCGTCATCGTCGAGCACCGGAATTTTGCCGAAGGGATTGATCTTTTTATAGTCCTCGGTCAGATGCTCGCCGTCGCGCAGGCTTACCGGCCGGCTTTCATAGTCCAGACCCAGCAGCGATAGGAACAGCCGCACCCGGTGGCTGTGCCCGGAATAGGCCATTTCATAGAGTTTATACATCTGTCTCTCCAGATGCCCTGATGTTCACTATGTATATTTTGTATTTCTAATATACAGATGGTTTAAATCAACGCCAAATCAAGATGGTATCTTGCCGGGGGCGAAAAGAATTTTTTCGACCTTCAACTCCACCAGCCGCTTCGCTTCCGGCGCATCGGGTTGAGCGATCCACCCGCTTTTATCAAAATTTTCAAAAATCACCCGGGCCTTGCCCAGCAGGCGCAGTTGCGTGCCGGTGCGGAAATCCACAAACATCAGGCCGGCCCGGCCATCCATCAGGATATTGCCGAGGGTGTTGAAGAAATTATTGCCGGCATAATCCGGGAACAGCAGCCGGTCCGGCGCGGGCAGCTGGACAAAGCCGGGCGCGCCGCCGCGGTGCGAGATATCCATGCCGCTGAATGCGTCATTCAGATGGGCGTCATAACCGCTGGCAATGAAAAAGCGCCGGCTGCTGCGGATAATCATTTGCAGTTCCGAGGTGAGGTGCGGGAGGGGTGCCTCCGGTCCGGAAGCAGGAATATCGTTGACGGTTTCGAGGTCAATATATTGTGGGCAGTTGCCGAACGCCTGATCGACCCGCAGGATCGTGAACCCGTCCTCCCGGGCAATCACCCGTCCGTTGACCCGATTGCGCCGCCGGGTGCTGAGATCCAGCCCGAGCACGCCGAGCTGCTGTCCGTCCCTGAGATCGCCGGACGGGCCATGCAGGATCAGGTGCTGATCATCCGGCACCGTTATAAGCGGCAGGTCATCCTGCAGAAACAGCGGCCGCGGCCAGCCGTCCCGGTCCCTCGCCGACAGGAACAGATACTGCAGGTACCGGAAGAAGTCCTGCTGCTCTTCGGTAAGGTACGGCCGGATGAACTTGCGGCCGATATTTTCCGCCAGTTCGCGTCGCCCGGCGCGGTCCTGCAGGCGCTGCTCCCCCTTGTGAAAGGGGGAGAGCTCTGTCATGTGATTGCTGATATCGTCCATGGCCTTATGCCGGATCGGGCATGGCGACAAAGCCCGCGAGCCCTTCCACATTGGCGAGCCAGCGCTGGATGTTGCCATAGCCGGAAATATCCACCCCGGCGATCGGTGCGCGGGAGACATAGCTGTACAGGGCCACATCGGCAATGGTCGGGCGGTCGCCGACCAGCCAGTCGCGGCCGTCCAGCAACGGGTCGAGCACGGCGTAAAGCTTGTGGCTCAATTCCACGCCTTCATTATAGGTTTTGTCATCGCCGCCGAATACCCGGGCCACATAGGCCTTGGCCGGGCCCTGCAGCAGCTCACTGGCGGCCACATTGAGCCATTGCTGGATTTCAGCGGCGGCTTTGGCGTCGTCGGTGGGGTACCAGTCCCGGGCTTTGTGTTTGAGCGCCAGATAGACCAGGATGGCGTTGGATTCCCGCACCAGATAACCGTCATCGTCCAGCACCGGCACCTTGCCGAAGGGATTGCGTTTGAGATGCGCCTCCTGCAGATGCTCCCCGGACAGCAGGTCGACAGGAACGGCTTCATAGTCGAGACCGAGCAGGTTCAGGAACAGCCGCGCGCGATGGCAATGGCCGGACAGGGAGAGGTCATAAAGTTTATACATGATATTATCCTTTCTTGAGGGGGTAAGAGCGTGTAGTTGAGATGTTGTTCACAAGTATTCCCACGAACACGACGAGCAGGGCGCCGCTGAGTACGGGGAACAGAAGAAAAGAGGCTGTCGGCGCGGACAACATCACCAGGATCGGGTTTGCCCCGGCGGGGGGGTGGGTCGTCCGGGTCAATTGCATCAGGGCGATGGCCGTGCCGACAGCCAGTCCAATAGCCCACCAGCCATCCCCGAACAGATAAAGGAAGATAAATCCGGTCAGGGCGGTGAGGGTATGGCCGCCGATGACATTACGGGGTTGGGCCAGGGGGCTCTCGGGAAGTCCGAAAACAAGAACGCAGCTTGCGCCAAACGGCGCCATCAAAAGGGGAACATTGGTATAGCCGGTCAGTGCGCCCAGCAGGCCGATAGCGACGGCGCCGCCGAGCCAGGACCAGAAAATATGCCGGTAGTCCCGTCCGGCGGTTGGTTGTACAGTTTTTAGAAGGTGCATAGCATTGTTCTCATGAAAATATATAGACAGGTCTGTCTCTTTTAGAATTAAATACAGACAGGTCAGTATATTTTCAACGATTATTTCTTCACAAATCTGTGATGTTGCGTGTTTTTCGGAAACAGAGTATGATTTTTAAAAGGAAATCAGACAGGTTTGTATAAGGTTACGTCATGGCATCATCCCGGGCATCATCACGCAAGGAGCATCTGGTGGAAACGGCGCTCAGGCTGTTCAATGAGCACGGCTATCACGCCACCGGCATCGATACCATCCTCAAGGAAGCAGGTGTCGCCAAGATGACCTTGTACAATCATTTCAAGTCCAAGGACGATCTGGTGGTGGCGGTGCTAAAGCGGCGCGAGGAATGGTTTGCCGAACAATATCGCCAGAAAACGCTGGGCTGGGAGAAAAAACCGGCCGGTCGGCTCCAGGTCTGGCTCGAGATCTATGAGGAATGGTTTCGGTCAGCAGATTTCAACGGTTGTATGTTCCAGATGGGGGCGGCGGAATATTCCGATCCCAAGGGACCTGTGTTCAGGGCGATCCGCGCCCACAAGGAACGCACCATGAAACAATTCGCCACCCTTGGCGCGGAAATGGGCCTCAAGGATCCGATCTCCTTCGGCCGGCAACTGATGGTGATCCTGGAAGGCGCGATCCAGGGCGCCAAGCTGTTCGGCCCGGAACCGGCCATTGAAACCATGCGCGAAATGGTCCGCCACCTGCTGCCGTACCGGGCGTGATTTGTTTCGCATTTCCCCTTGTATAAAGACTGGAGCTCCCCACATATGACCCGATCGGGGCAGGCGGTTCCGCCTGCGATCTAAAAAATCGGAAAAAACATCATTTTTTTCGATCACCGCCCTTGACTCTATTCCCCCATGGATTATCTCTCTAGGCAGCTGTTAGCACTCACAGGGAGCGAGTGCTAACCTTAACTCAAAACCAAGTCTAACAAGAGGGAATTACGAAATGGCATTTCGTCCTTTGCATGATCGTGTTCTGGTTCGTCGCGTTGACGCAGAACAGAAAACCGCCGGTGGCATCATTCTGCCCGACACCGCACAGGAAAAACCGAGCCAGGGTGAAGTGATCGCCGTTGGTTCCGGCCACAAAGCCGAAGACGGCGCCGTGACCGCTCTGGATGTGAAAGCAGGCGATACCGTCCTGTTCGGCAAATGGTCCGGCACCGAAGTCAAAGTCGACGGTGAAGACCTGCTGATCATGAAAGAGTCCGACATTCTCGGTATTATCGAGTAATTGGCTCGGCATCATCGAATAATACACCCCCAAAAATTTTCAGGCGCGATCGAAACTTCATTCTCGCGACCAATTGAAAAGAAACAAAGGAAGTAAAAATGGCAAAAGACGTAAAATTCGGTTCTGACGCCCGCGGCCGCATCCTCAAAGGTGTGGACACTCTGGCCAACGCCGTAAAAGTGACCCTCGGCCCGAAAGGCCGTAACGTTCTTCTCGAAAAATCCTTCGGCGCTCCGCGCATCACCAAAGACGGTGTTTCCGTGGCCAAGGAAATCGAACTCAAAGACAAATATGAAAACATGGGCGCCCAGATGGTCCGTGAAGTGGCCAGCCGCACCAACGACGTGGCCGGTGACGGTACCACCACGGCCACCGTTCTGGCCCAGAGCCTGATCAAGGAAGGCATGAAAGCCGTTGCCGCCGGCATGAACCCGATGGACCTGCGCCGCGGTGTTGATTTGGCCGTTGCCAAGGTTATCGAAGACCTGAAATCCCGCACCAAAGACATTTCCTCCAGCGAGGAAGTAGCCCAGGTTGGCTCCATCTCCGCCAACGGCGAAACTTCCGTCGGCCAGATGATCGCTGACGCCATGGACAAAGTCGGCAAAGAGGGTGTGATCACCGTCGAGGAAGCCAAAGGCCTGGAATCAGAGCTGGAAGTTGTGGAAGGTATGCAGTTCGACCGCGGTTACCTGTCTCCCTACTTCATCACCAACGCCGAGAAAATGACCGTTGATCTCGACAACCCCTACATCCTGCTGCACGAAAGCAAACTGTCCAGCCTGCAGCCGATGCTGCCGCTGCTGGAAGCTGCCGCCCAGTCCGGTCGTCCGCTGCTGATCATTGCCGAGGACGTTGAAGGCGAAGCATTGGCAACTCTGGTTGTCAACAAACTGCGCGGTGGCCTGAAAATTGCTGCTGTCAAAGCTCCGGGCTTCGGCGATCGCCGTAAAGCCATGCTGCAGGACATCGGTATCCTGACCGGCGGCCAGGTTGTGTCCGAAGACCTCGGCATCAAGCTGGAAACCGTAACCCTGGATATGCTGGGTACCGCGAAAAACATCACCATCACCAAAGACGACACCACCATCGTTGACGGCAATGGCGCCAAGGAAGAGATCGAAGCCCGCTGCGGCCAGATCCGCGCCCAGGTCGAAAGCACCACATCCGACTATGACCGTGAAAAACTGCAGGAACGCCTGGCCAAACTGGCCGGCGGTGTTGCCGTGATCAAGGTTGGCGGCTCCACCGAAGTTGAAGTGAAAGAACGCAAAGACCGCGTTGACGATGCGCTGCACGCCACCCGCGCTGCGGTTGAAGAAGGCATCGTCCCGGGCGGTGGTACAGCCCTGCTGTATGCCACACGCGCTCTCGAAGGCCTGGAAGGCGAAAACGCCGACCAGAACGTGGGGATCTCTATCGTGCGCCGCGCCCTGGAAGCCCCGGTGCGCCAGATCTCTGAAAACGCCGGTAAAGACGGCGCCGTGATCGCCGGTAAACTTCTGGAAAGCACTGACACCAACTATGGTTTCAACGCCCAGAAAGAAGAGTACACCGACCTGGTGGCTGCCGGTATCATCGACCCGACCAAAGTGGTTCGGACTGCTCTGCAGGACGCCGCTTCCGTCGCCGGCCTGCTGATCACCACCGAAGCCATGGTCGCCGAAATTCCGGAAGACAAAGGCGCACCGGCTATGCCCGACATGGGCGGCATGGGTGGCATGGGCGGTATGGGCGGCATGGGCTTCTAAGCCACGTCGCGTCATACGCCAAGAGTTACAGGGAAGGGCCGTGCCAACGCGCGGCCCTTTTCTTTTGGGGAGAGGATACTATGCGATTTTACGCCAGATGTACCTAGAAGTCTTATTTCCGAGGCTAGAGCTTTTCGTCAATGCCCGCTTGCTTCAGGACTTGGTTTGCGGTATGCCGTGAAGGGCATTTCGAGGGCAAGCTAATACTTCGACCGGTGCCGTTTCTTCGCCAGATCTCATGGTCACCCTTGCCGCTTCTATAGAAGGCGTACCCGTGATTTTTGAGTATTTTTGTGAGTTTCCTGTAGAAATTATCAGGCATCAGCAAACCGCTTCGAAGTTTCCGTCATATTGAGCGAAAAGTTCAAAGGGTACTGATTGGTGATCTTTACTGTGTTCGATGCACCCGTCATTCAATTCCACCAACTGAGGAATTAAATCCATCAGGATCTCTACAAGATCGCTAGGGGTCGGGGCGCAGGCTGCAAGACCGGGTACGTCTGTTTCATCTACTGACCAGACTTTGGCCTCTTCATCCCATATTGCTTTAACAATATATTTTTTCATGACATCCATGTCCACTCCCCCTCAATTGTTTCAGCAATGCGTTAATAATTAGTTAGTCTATGCTAAATCGTAATAATGTGCAATTTTCGCACAGCGTGAGTTTATATTATGTATTTAATATAAGAGTCAAATATGGCTTTTTTGGTGATATTCACGAATTTTTGGCATTGTCTCCGCAATTTTTGATTGATGATGAGTATAGACAGTTTCATTTTGATAATGACACTAAAACGATCGTTTGAAATTTCCTCGCGGATCGCCTAGACTGTTTCTAACAACATTTGGGAGCAGGGAACATGGACGACTATATCCTCAACGAACGGGACGGCAGCCTGCTGGTCCTCACCTTCAACCGGCCGGACAAGAAGAACGCCATCACCCAGGACATGTATACGGCGCTCAGCGACGGCCTGGTCGAGGCCGCGGAGGATGCGAGCGTGCGTGCGGTGGTGATCCTGGCCAATGGCGATGCCTTTACCTCCGGCAATGATCTCAAGGATTTTGCCGCCGGGCTGCGCCACGCGGAAAAGACCCCGGTGTTCCGCTTCCTGAAAACCATTTCCCATTTCGAAAAGCCGATCATGGTCGGGGTCAATGGCCTGGCGGTGGGCATCGGCACCACCCTGTTGCTGCACAGCGACCTGGTGTACGCGTCACCGGAAGCCACCTTCTCCACCCCGTTCGCCAACCTGGCGCTGGTGCCGGAGGCGGCGTCCTCGCTGCTGCTGCCGCGCCTGATCGGCATGGCCAAGGCGACCGAGATGCTGATGATGGGCCAAGTGCTGGACGCCGAAGAGGCGGAGCGGGCCGGGCTGGTGGCGCGGATTTTGCCGGGCAATAATTTCCGCGAGCAGGTGCTGGAGCGCGCCCGGGAGCTGGCCGGCAAAGCGCCGACCGCCCTTATGGAGACCAAACGACTGCTCCGCAAAAATAATCAGGAAATCCAGGATCGCATGGATGAAGAGGGGCTATTGTTTGCGGAACGGCTGAAAACTCCCGAATTCATGGAGGTGGCGACCGCCTTCTTCGAAAAACGCCCGCCGGATTTTTCAAAATTCTGACGTAAATATAAGGACTTGCTCACGCTGTCGGCACGGCTCTTGCTTGGTTTTCAGCGGGGTGTGGCCCGGGGATATTACCTAGTGAGGAGGTAATATGATTGACGCAGTCGGAGGAGCCGGTGGGTTTAGGCCGCCGCCTCCCTCTTCAAGTCCCCTGACAGAGGATCAGAAATCTACGGTCTCTGACATTCTGTCGCAATATGATGCCAGTTCGCTCAGTGAGGAAGATGCACAATCCATCTTCCAGGCGCTGAAAGATGCCGGCATTCCTCCCAGCGAGGAACTGAAATCCATGATCGAGGACGCAGGTTTTGACCTGTCCCAGTTCGCACCGCCCCCGCCGCCGGAAGGCGGCAGGGGGCCGGGCGGACCCGGCGGCATGGTCGAGCTCAGTGAAGAAGATGCCGCCACCCTGGACAGTATCTTTGATTCCTATGACATGGCCAACCTGACGGAAGAGGATAAGGAAAGCATCAACCAAGCCCTGCTTGATGCCGGAATTAAACTCGACCTGGTTGCGTAAATTTCAGAAATTCCAAGGGAAGGGGCCGCATCGCGGCCCCTTTCTGTAGTCAGTTGTTGCTGGTGGAGATGATTTCCCACTGGCCGTCCGGCTGCCGGCAGGCGGTGCCGTAGGCAGTTTCCGACTTGCCGCCGATGGTGACGGTCTGCTGGAATTCGCGGCAATAGCGGCCGAGCGAACTGGTGCCTTCGCGGGTGGCGACGACCCGGCCCGAGGCCCGGCCATCCTGCCAGTAAATGGTTTCGCCGATCGGTGCGCGGCTGGCCTGGATGATGGCGGCTTCATGGGTGCGTTGCTGTTGCTCGCTCAGTTCCGCGATCAGGATGACGGTAAAGGCGGTGAAGGCAAGCCAGAACCAGGCGTCATTATCTGTATAGTAGAAACCGAAGCCGGGATAGACATGACCGTAGGGGCGATAGATTCTGACCCCGCGATAGACGCGGTGCCGGTTCGGCGGCAGCGGCCGCACGTAAGGCGAGCGCGGCCCGGCATGCAGCGGGGTGCCCGGATGGACATGGGGCTTGAACGGCTTGGCCTTTGGCGGCGGACCCTTCGCGTGGACCTGTGGTTTCGGCGGTGGCGGATCGGCCAGTACGGGCGTGGTCATCACGGAGGTGGCCAGTAAGAACGCGAGCGCTTTGGACGAATATTTCAGTAACATTTTCCATTCCTTCCTGTTTGCCGGTGGCAGAGCCATTAAATCAGATCAACATGAACCCGTAATGTACGGGTAGCGCGCCGGTGTGTCAGAATCACGGCGACTCGGCGAAATAAATTGTAGGAAAAAATGCGCGGCCCGTGAAGCAGATGGATCAATTCGGGCGGGGTGACTCCTGGTAAATGAAAATGCTTAACGGGGATTCCGGGCGGCAGCGGATTGGGGGCAGTTAGGGCGGGTTCGCGATAAATTACCTTAAAAATCCGGTCTAACATACTGAAAAAATTAGAAGTAGCTTGATCAGAAAAAGCTCCGCTGCGGGCTCAATTTTGTTAAATTTATCAGGGGGTTAGGGTAAAAAGATAGGCGGCTTCTCACGAGGCCGCCCAAGTCTGGGGAGGAAAATGTCTAACAATGTCTAAATTATGTCCAAATAGTTTAGATTCAGTTAATGTGCACAATTTCCACATTCCCGCTGATCTCATAGGCAATCAAAAGTAGCGGCGTGCCGGTCGGGCTGTCCTCGGCCGCGACGAAGCTCAGGCCTTCCGGGCCGAGGTAGCCGGCTTTTGTCATGTCTTTTGAGCTGCTGAAGTCGAAGCCGGTGTCGAATTTGCGCGGATTGTGATAGGCGGCAAAGAACGGCGCCCGGGGATCGGTGACATCATAGACCATGACCCCGCCGGTGGTTTCCAGACCGATAAAGGCATAAATGCGATTGCCCACTTTGCCGATGGTGAGGCCCTCCGGTTCGGGACCCTTGTTGTCGCTGCGGCTGTCGCCGCTGTTGCCGACATCTTTGTCGCTGTTGAAAAATTCGCCCAACCGGTCGGCGGTGATGCGTTCAAAGTCGCTGCCGCTGTCAAACACCAGGTGCCCGTCCATGTCAAAGATGGAAAAGGAGCGGGCGCCATAGGTCTGGAGGCGGTCGATATCGCCGTCGCCATCCAGGTCGCCATCGGTGCCGGACAGGCGCAGGCGCGCCAGTTCCTTTCGTTCCGCCGGGGACAGGGCGGCAGGATCAAGTTTGGCGGCGGCCAGCTTGATTTCCTCGTCACGGGCATCGCCTTCATTAGCGGTCAGGATGTAATTCTCGCCGCCGTGCTCGAGCACGGCAATACTGTCGGGCATATACATGCCATAGAGCGGGCGGGGGACAATGTGGATGCCGTCGCCGTCAACCGCATCCAGGGCGTTTTCCGCCCGGCTGTGATCTTTCAGGCCAAGGGGAATGACTTTCTCCAGCCTGGCCCCGGCGATATCGATCCGGGCGAGGGCATTGTTTTCCTGCAGGGACACCCAGGCGGTGCGGCTGTCGCCGGAGATGGCGATATACTCCGGTTCCGCATCTTCGGCCATGCTTTTGCCGGGGGCGATCCGCACGCCTGCCTCGACAAGCGCCTGCCGGTCAAGGTTGCGGAAGGTGACCAGGGAGGATGTCGCTTTGTCGATGCCGGTCGCCAGGTCGATGACAGTCACCGATCCTTCGGGGTCAACCTTGCCGTGCGGTTCGCCTTCGTTGGCGGCCAGCACATAGCGCCCGTCCGGGCTGAAGGTGACCATATCAGGCAGAGACCCGGCGGCAATTTCCCTAATCCGGTGATGCCCGTTACTAAAGAAAACGATTTTACCCGGCCGGCCCTTGGCTTTGTCATCATGTACGGCCACGGCGATCAGGTCGTCGCGCACCGCAACGCTGGTGGGGCTTTCCGATTTGGCGAGCTTTAGCCGGGTGACATGTTCTATTTCACCACTGGCCGTCAGTCTGACCACCTCAACAGAGGGGGTGGCCCCGTTAACGAAATAAATATTCCCCGTGCTTTTCTGAAATACGACGATCTCCGCCGCGCTCTTGCCATGGATGCCCGTTTCCCAGGTCGCCAGGGTGGAAAGTTCCATCTGGTTCGCCATGGCGGGAAAGGCGACGGCAGACAGCAGGAAAAACGTGATTATCGTTCTTCCTGCCTTGGGGAAGAAAGAGTTTTTGTGAATAGACATCTGGTGTGAATCCCTATACCCGGTTGTTCAAGCCGGCATCATGAATCTATTTTATGTCTCTTTTATGAAAAAATAATAGGGGAATTGGTGCGTCTTGTATTGAATTATGATATTTATGTCGTTATATATGTAGAATATAATAATATACATTAAAATATATGTAGAATAATTTTAGGCTGGCCAATGCCGGCAGTGGAAAGACCGCGATGTATAAATATGACGATTATGACCAGCGCATCATTGATGAGCGCGTCGCCCAGTTCCGGGGACAGGTGGAGCGCCGTCTCCGTGGTGAACTGACCGAGGAGGAGTTCCGGCCGTTGCGGCTGCAGAACGGCCTCTATCTGCAGCTGCACGCCTATATGCTGCGGGTGGCGGTGCCCTATGGGCTGCTGTCCTCCGAGCAGATGCGGATGCTGGCCCATATTGCCACCAAATATGACCGGGGCTACGGTCACTTCACCACCCGCCAGAACCTGCAGTATAACTGGCCGACCCTGGACAAGGTGCCGGATATCCTGGCCGACCTGGCGTCGGTGGAAATGCACGCGGTCCAGACCAGCGGCAACTGTATCCGCAACATCAGCGCCGACCAGTATGCGGGCGTGGCGCCGGATGAAGCGGTCGATCCGCGCCCCTATGCGGAAATCATGCGTCAGTGGTCCACCTTCCATCCGGAATTCGCCCACCTGCCGCGCAAATTCAAAATGGCCTTCACCGGGGCCAAGAATGACCGGGCGGCGATCCTGTATCATGACATCGGCTATCGGGCGGTCCTGAATGACGCCGGCGAGGTCGGCTTCGAGGTCTATGTGGGCGGCGGCATGGGCCGTACCCCGATGATCGGCAAACTGATCAACGACTTTGTGCCGGAAAAGGACCTGCTGACCTATACCGAGGCGATTATGCGGGTCTATAACCAGTTCGGCCGTCGTGACAACAAATACAAGGCCCGCATCAAAATCCTGGTGCATGAACTGAAGCAGGAGGAATTTACCCGCCGGGTGGATGAGGAATGGCAGAACATTCAGGCCCAGGGCGGTGTTATTCTGGACCGGGAAGAAATGGACCGGGTCAAAAGCTATTTCACCGAACCCGCTTATGAGGATCTGCCGGCCAGATCTTCCCGCGTGGACCAGTTGCTCGCTGACAACCGCGACTTTTCCTGGTGGGTCAAGAACAATGTGACGGCCCACAAGAAGCCGGGCTATGCCATTGTCATTGTCTCGCTTAAGAAGCCGGGCGTGCCGCCGGGGGACGCCACGGACGACCAGATGCTGGCCGTGGCCGACCTGGCGGATGAATTCAGCTTTGGCGAAATCCGCACCACCCACGAGCAGAATCTGGTGCTGGCGGATGTGAAGCTGGATGATCTGCCGCAACTGTGGGAAAAACTGAAGGCGCTCGGCTTTGCCTTGCCCAACATCGGCACGCTGCAGGATATGATCTGCTGCCCGGGCCTGGATTTCTGTACCCTGGCCAATGCCCGTTCCATCCCCATCGCCGAGAAGATTGGCACCTATTTCGATGATATGGATTATCTCTATGACCTGGGTGAGCTGAAACTGAAAATGTCCGGCTGCATCAACGCCTGCGGTCACCATCACGTAGGTCATATCGGCATCCTTGGGGTGAACAAGAAGGGCACGGAATATTACCAGATCACCCTGGGCGGTTCTGCGGAAGATGATGCCTCCATCGGCAAGATTATGGGGCCGGCGTTTGATGAAGACGAGATTGTCCCTGCTGTCGATCGTTTGCTGAAGACCTATCTGGATGTGCGGGAAGAGGGGGAGCGTTTCCTCGATACCTACCGCCGGGTCGGCATGGATGCGTTCAAGGAACAGGTGTATGAGGATGTGTCCCTGAAAGGAGCGGCGCTGTGAAAATTATCAAAGACAGAAAAATTGTGGAAGATCACTGGCGCCACGTGGGTCCCAACCAGGATATGTTCCTGGGCGATGTGATCGTGCCGCTGGACATCTGGCAGGCGGATCGGGATTCGCTGCAGAACAAGAACGGCAAGCTGGGGGTCCAGCTGGAACCGGATCAGCATCCCTCGGAAATTGCCGACGATCTGGAAAAATTTGACGTGGTGGCCATTAATTTTCCCAGCTTCATGGACGGGCGCGGCTACAGCTACGCCAAGATCCTCCGCGACCAGTACGGTTACAAAGGTGAAATCCGCGCCGTGGGCGACATCATGCGCGATCAGCTGTTTTATCTGCAACGCTGCGGTTTTAATGCCTTTGAAATAAAGAACGGCAAAAATATCGAGGAAGAAATCAAGGGCCTGGATGATTTTTCAGAAACCTATCAGGTGTCTGCAGACCAGAAAGTGCCTTTGTACCGGCGCCGCTGAATATATGACAATTTTTTTTCATTAAGGTAAAAAGAAGGCGGCTGGCAAGCCGCTTTTTTTATGTGGGCAGGTTCTGTGAGGGGTAAAAAAACAGCCATTGTTACAAGAGTGTCACAATATTGTAACAAATGTAAAATATCTGAAACATTATCGGAATTAATGATTTAAGAAGATCTAATGTATTGTTAGTCCCAAGCGTGTATTGAAGACCCAACTGCAAACAAAATGATGAGGAACAAAATTATGTCTTCCAGGTTAAGAATAGCCGGATTGGCAGCTGCAACAGCAATAACAGGTGCACTGCTTGCATCACCTGTGTCTGCCCAGACAATTGAGGAACTGCAGAAACAGATCAATGCCCTGCAACAGCAGGTCAATGAGATGAAAGCAAAACAGGATCAGGCCGAAAAGAAATCCGCAGACTCCGGCCCGGACCTGAAGGTTAAATGGAAGGGCGCTCCGGAACTGTCCAGCAAGGACGGTAACTTCAAAATGAAGGTGCGCGGCCGTCTATATGTGGATTACGGCAATGTCTCCGACAGCAGCGGTACCACAGTTGACAATACCGAGTTCCGCACCGCCCGCCTTGGCGTTGAAGGTGTAGTTTTCAAGGACGTAAAATATAAGTTTGAAGCCGATTTCGCCGGTGACGAAGTTGAAATCAAGGATGCCTACCTGGCATGGGACCTGAAACCGGTCACCATCGAAGTCGGACAGTTCAAAACACCGAACTCCCTCGAAGAGCAGACATCTTCCCGCTATATCTCTCTCATGGAGCGCGGTTCCTTCACCGACGCCTTTGGCCTGGCCCGCCAGACCGGTATTGCCGTGGCCTATGCGGAAAATAACATGACTTTCAAGGCCGGCCTGTTCCAGGGTGACGCCGGTGGTGATGGCGGCATTGAAGACCGCACCTATGCGGCCCGGGCGACTTATGCGGTGAAACTGGATGACGGTCTGGTCCATGTCGGGGCCTCCATCCGTCATCGTGAACTGGATGAAGCCGGTACGGCCAAATACAGCCAGCGTCCGCATAACCACCAAGCGGATAAATATGTTGATACGGGAAGTATGGCTGCCGAATCCGACACCTTCTACGGTGTGGAACTGGCCGGCGTCATGGGCCCGTTTTCCGCCCAGGCTGAATGGGCCTGGCAGACGGCCAACCTTATTGGTATGAGCGAGAACGCCAGCTTCAACGGCGGCTATATCGATCTCAGCTATTTCATCACCGGTGAAAGCCGCCCCTATAAAAATGGTGCTTTCAGCCGCGTAAAAGTGGCAAACCCGGTCTTCGAGGGTGGCATGGGTGCCTGGCAGGTTGTTGTCCGGTATGACACCATCGACCTGACGGATGCCGATGTTGCCATTGACGGCGGCAAGCAGGACAGCTTTATGGTCGGCGTGAACTGGCACCTGAACGATTATACCCGCGTCATGGCCAACTACTCCAACGCCGATATTGAAGGTGGAGATGACGACGGTGAAAACATCGACACCTGGGGCCTGCGTTTCCAGGTTGACTGGTAAGCCTCTGTCATAAAGACGGATTTTTCAGGAAGGGCGGGAAAAAAATCCCGCCCTTTTTCATGTGTGAGGTGATGATTTTTCTGGTGCGCAAGGCTGTAGTATGATACTTCCGCTGCAATTTATTTTGAGTACGGCCCATGTTGCATATTACACATCAGCAGGACAGTGACCTGGAAGATATCGACGCGCTGCTTGACGAATGTTTCGGCAGCAATCGCCAGATCAAGACGGTCTACAAGCTGCGCGAAGGCGTGCCCAGCGTCAGTGAGCTGTGTTTTGTGATCCGTGAGGACGGCAAGCTCAAGGCAAGCCTCCAGTTCTGGCCGGTGATGATCAAATCAGACGCGGGGCAGGAGTGGCCGGCCCTGTTGCTGGGGCCAATTGCCGTCAAGGCCAGCAAGCAGGGCCAGGGATACGGTATTGCCCTGATGGAATTCGGTCTCGAGCGGGCAAAAGAGCTTGGCTATGAGCGGGTGATCCTTGTTGGTGATGAACCCTATTATCGGCGTGTCGGTTTCTCCCGGGACCTGGCCCTGGACCTTTTCCTGCCGGGCCCGGTGGACTATAACCGCCTGCTTGCCCGGGAACTGGTGCCCGGCGCCATGAAGGGGGTTTCCGGCATCGTGCAGCCGGCAAAATAACTTTTCACGACACTTTCAATTAACTGGATCAAATCCTATATTGATGAAAGTCAATGGGAAGAGTGATTTATGTCAGGAAAGGCTAATAAAGAGCAGGTTTCAGGGTTCCGGCCGGAACTTTTTGCCGCGGAAGCCAGAAAGGCGGCCGAAGGAAAAGGCCTGCCGCCGGTGCATAAATGGAAACCGGAGTTTTGCGGTGACATCGACATGGAAATCCGCCGCGACGGCAGCTGGTATTACATGGGTACGCCGATCACCCGCCCGGCCATGGTCAAACTCTTTTCCACCATCCTGCGTCACGATGAGGACGGCAAATATTATCTGGTGACCCCGGTCGAGAAAGTCGGTATCCGGGTGGAAGACCGGCCCTTTGTGGCGGTGGAGTTGCAACGGGAAGGCGAAGGGCAGGCGCAGACACTGCACTTCCGCACCAACCTGGATGAGTATGTTACAATGGATGGCGGCCATCCGCTGCGCGTCGAGTTTGATCCGCAGACCGGCGAGCCGTCTCCGTACCTGCTGGTGCGGGACAGGCTGGAGGCCTTGATCAGCCGGCCGGTCTATTATGAACTGGCCGGGCTTGCGGAGGAGCGGGACGGAGTCTTTGGCCTGTGGAGTTCGGGCGAGTTTTTTGTTTTGGGGACCGCGGAATGAAGCAAAAAATCCGCAAGATTGTGGAATTGCATGATCCGGAATGCTGGCGGGCGCAAAGGCCGGCGGAAAAGCGGGCCTGGAACCGGCCGGCGCTGGCGGACCAGGCCATCTACCGGCCGGACGGCGTTATCCCGCGCAGTGAGTTGCCGCTCAAACCGGCCGCCGTGCTGGTGCCGCTTGTGGACCGGCCAGAGGGACTGACCGTGTTGCTGACCAAACGCTCTCCCAAGCTGACGCACCATGCCGGCCAGGTCGCTTTCCCGGGCGGACGCTGTGATGAGGAAGATGAAAACGCAATCGATACAGCCCTCCGCGAAGCGCAGGAGGAAATTGGCCTGCTTCCGGAAAAGGTAGATATTGTTGGCGCCCTGGAGGATTATGAAACCGTGACCGGCTATACCGTTTCCCCGGTCGTTGGCTTTGTCGATCCAGATTTCGAGCTGGTGCCGGACCCTTCTGAAGTTGATGAGGTCTTCGAAGTGCCGCTGGAATTCATTCTCGATGAGAATAACCAGACCCTGGAAAGCCGGGACTGGCAGGGCAAGAAACGGCATTATTATGTTTGCCCGCACCCGGAACACTATATCTGGGGCGCGACGGCCGCCATGCTGGTCCGGTTCAGCCGCCTGCTGCGGGAGATGTCCTGATGCAACCGCTGAAGAAGCTGGATCGGGAACAGGTCGCATGGCTTGACCGTCCGGGCCTGAAAAAGCTGCTTCAGGTGTTGAACGAAGGGGACGGTGTGGCGCGGCTGGTGGGCGGCTGTGTGCGCGACAGCCTGATGGGGCGGCCGATCGGCGATATCGATGTGGCCTGTTCGCTGCATCCGGAAGAGACGATGGGACGCCTGGAGCGGGCCGGTATCAAGGTAATTCCGACCGGTCTCAAACACGGGACAATCACAGCGGTCTCCAAGGGGGAGGTGGTTGAAGTCACGGCCCTCCGGCAGGATGTCGAGACCTATGGCCGCCATGCCGATGTGGCCTTTACCGATGACTGGCTGGAGGATGCCAAACGGCGCGACCTGACCGTCAATGCTTTTTACCTGGACGGCGATGGCACCCTCTATGATCCCTGCAACGGCTGGCCGGATATAGAAAAACGTCATGTCCGCTTTATCGGCGATGCCACGCAGCGAATCCGCGAGGATGCCCTCAGGATCCTGCGGTTTTTCCGCTTCGCCGCCCAGTTTGACGAGGCAACCCTCGACGAGGAAGGCCTCGTGGCCTGCATTGCCGAGAGAGAATTGATCACCGGGTTGTCCGGCGAGCGACTGGCCCAGGAAATGCGCAAGCTTTTGTCCTTTTCCGCAGCAGAACGCATCCTGCCGGTGATGGCGGAAACCGGCGTCCTGGACAAGGTGCTGCCGGACAATGTTGGGACAGCGGCGTTTCTGCGCTTCGTCCGTCGGGAAAAACAGCTTGGCCTGTGCTCGGTTGTCGCCCGGCTGGCCACGTTGCTGCCGCGGGACGAGGTGCGAAGCCGGGCCATGGCGCGGCACCTGCGCCTGTCCGGCAGGGAAATAACGGAGCTTGCCGCATTGGCGCTGCAGCATCCGGAGCTGGAAGGTGAGCTGACGGAAAAGGATCTGCGCCGCCTGCTGTATCGTTTGGGACGCAATGTGGTTCTATTCCATCTTGTTATCCACGGAACGGCAGAGCAAGTGAGCTATGCGCGGCACTATAACATCCCGTCCTTCCCCCTGCAGGGCCGCGATTTGCTGAAGAATGGCGAGGAGCCGGGACCGGAACTGGGTCAGAAACTGAAAAAACTCGAACAAATCTGGGAAGAAAGCGACTATACTCTGGGCCGGGAGGACCTTCTGGATATAAAGGAGTAGGCCATTGGAGCTTTCTGTGCTCAGAGGAGATATCACTGCGCTTGACGTGGATGCCATTGTCAATGCTGCCAACAGCCGGTTGATGCCCGGCGGTGGTGTGTGCGGCGCTATTTTCCACGGCGCCGGCCCGAAACTGATTGATGCCTGCCAGCAGATCGGCCATTGCGCCACCGGGGAGGCGGTTATCACCCCGGGCTTCAACCTGCCGGCCAACTACATCCTGCATACCGTGGGGCCGGTTTGGCGCGGCGGTGGGGAAAATGAGGAAGAACTTCTCGCTTCCTGCTATCGCTCCTGTCTGGATCTTGCCGCAGAAAACGACATCACATCGATAGCCTTTCCTGCTATTTCCACCGGCATCTTTGGATTCCCTTCCGCCCGGGCGGCGGAGATCGCCGTGGCCACGGTCAGGGACTGGGCCATCACCCATCCGGCTGGTCCGCAACAGGTGATCTTCTGCTGTTTTGATACGGGAACGGAAGAACTTTATCGCGATCAGCTCGCCGGGTCCTGATCCTGTAAAAACTCACCGATGGCCTTTAAGGTTTCCGGATGATCCATGACGACAGTGTGTATGGCCGGGACCCGCAGGAACCGGGTCATGCCTTCCACCTTGGTTTCCTCGACAGTGACGATGCCGTCATTGTCTTCCTGCAGGAACGGGTTGAAGCCGCTTTTTGTCGCCCGCCCGCCGGCAATCACCAGGGTCGGGACAGAAGGCAGGGCAAAACGGGAAACTCTGCCCGGCTGGACGTCCTGGCCCGAGGGACCGCTGATGGTCCGGTACAGCCACAGCGGATCAAAAAAGCGGGCAATCCTGGCGCCCTGGTTCGGGGTGCCGATCATCACCAGCCGGCTGATTTTGATTTTACGTCGCCAGTCCGAGTTCCGGGACAGAAGTTCCCGGCAGACCAGGCCGCCCAGACTGTGGGCGACAAAAGACACGGTTTCAATATCCTCGAGCCGGTTCAGGGTCTCTTCAACCTGATCGGCATGGTCCTCCACCGACTGGAAAGTACTGGGATAATTGACCAGGTAGCAGTCATAACCTTTTTCCGTCAGGAACCGGGCCGGTTTCTTCATGGTATTCTTGTGCCGGGCAAGGCCGTGCAGCAACACCACAAGATGTGTCGAACTGAATTTGAGGTCGTACTTGTTGCGGAAATGGCGGAACTGGCTCAGACAGTGCTCATAGCTGCCCCAGCTGCGCCGCGCGTCCCGGTCGTCCAGCAGGCGGCAATGACCGGTCCAGATATGTTTCTGGATGCGCCAGCCGGCAAAATAATACAGGTCTTCCCAGAAATATTTCCCGCCCGACGTGGGAAAGCGAAGATTGACGGGCTTGTCCGGAACCTGGAACCGCATGGCGTTACCCGATCCTCAGGGCCATTTGGCTTCCGGGGGCAGGGACATCAGGATGGCGTCCACATTGCCGCCGGTCTTGAGGCCGAAGGTGGTGCCCCTATCGTAAACCAGGTTGAACTCGGCGTAATGACCGCGATAGACAAGGAGTTTTTCGCGCTGTTCTTCGGTCCAGCTTTCATTCATATGCCGGGCCACCAGTTTGGGATAGATATCCAGGAAGGCGAGGCCGACATCCTGGGTGAAGGCAAAATCCGCCTCCCAGTCGCCGCTGTTAAGCTGGTCATAGAAAATACCGCCTTCGCCGCGGGCCCGGTTGCGATGCTTGATGAAGAAATATTCATCGCACCATTTTTTGTATTTGTCGTAATAATCGGGATCATGCTTGTCGCAGGCCGCCTTGAAGGCGGCATGGAAGTCGGCGGTATCAGCCGGATTGGGATGGGCGGCATTGAGATCGGCGCCGCCGCCGAACCAGCCGCGGCTGGTGACAATATGTCGGGTGTTCATATGCACCGCCGGCACCAGGGGATTCTGCATATGCGCGACCAGGGAGATGCCGCTGGCCCAGAAGCGCGGATCCTCCTCGGCGCCGGGCATGGATTTGGCGAACTCCGGGGCGAATTCCCCGTGCACGGTGGAAACATTGACCCCGACCTTCTCGAATACCCGTCCCTTCATTACCGACATCACGCCGGTGCCTTTTTCCGGATCTCCTTCCCGGTGCCAGGTGGTGCGCTCGAACCGTCCCGGTTCCCGGTCGCTGTAGGTGCCGGTCAGCTCGTCTTCCAGCTTTTCAAAGGCGGCGCAAATGCGGTCGCGCAGGCTTTCAAACCAGTCCTTGGCTTTTTGTTGCCTCTCATGGGTCAGGGCTTCGTCAAGAAGGGCCATTTTTTTATCCTGTGGGAATTTTCGGAAATTGATTTGTCTGGCGCAGGGCCTCCCCCAGCACCATAGCGGCAGAGACCGCCACATTCAACGATCTTGTGTCCGGGGTCATGGGGATCAGCAGGCGCTGATCAGCCAGGGTATGGATATCTTCGGGCACGCCGGCGCTTTCGCGGCCGAGAAGCAGGATATCGTCTGTCTCAAAGCTGCAATCGGTATAAGGAGTGGCGCCCGCAGTTGTCAGCAGCAAAAGACGGCTGCTGTCTGGCTTCGCCTCAAGGAAATCCTCCCAGCTCCGGTGGCGGACGACCAGGCTCTGGTCCAGGTAATCCATACCGGCCCGGCGGAATGATTTTTCGCCGAAGGGAAAGCCGCAGGGCTCTATAATATGGACGGTGACACCGAGGCAGGCCGCCATGCGGATAATGGTGCCCGTATTCGGCGGTATGTCGGGCTGATAAAGGGCGAGCTGAATCATTGTAATATTACGAGGTTGAAGTTTCGCTGCCAGATATATTCCATTAATGTCCGGTCCGCAACCGCCTGAGAGCCTTCCGAAAAGCAACCCCGAGTGGGTAATTCCCAGAGCAATCGGTTTTTTAGCAGGAAATAACTTGTCCTAATCTTGTGAAAAGTCGTTGCATCTTGTGTTTAATCTGAGTAAACCTGTGCTCGCAGAGTTTGTTTTGGATGGGTTCGGCATTTGGTTGTTAGTAGGGTGGATTAAGTTCCCATATCCCGTCTGAGAAATATTGATTTTACTGAGTTTTAATCTGCGTATTCGCATTCGAGGGGTTTTTTAATGGCCACTATAGACCACAATGAACAGGAAGGTGAAGTTACCCGTCGTAACTTCCTTTATGTCGCAAGTGGAGCGGTCAGTGTTACAGGTGCCGCCCTGGCAGCCTGGCCGCTGATCGATCAGATGAATCCGGCAGCCGATGTGCTGGCACTTGCATCCACAGAAGTAGATCTGTCCGCAATTCCCGTAGGACAGACCGTCAAGGTTCTCTGGCGCGGTAAGCCGGTATTTATCCGGCATCGCAGTGCAGAGGAAATCGCCAAGGCGGAAGCCGACGATAATGCAGACCTGAAGGATCCTGCGACAGACGAATCCCGGGTTCAGAAACCGGAATGGCTGATCATGGTCGGTGTGTGTACCCATCTTGGATGTGTGCCGCTGGATGTCCATGGAACCGGTCCGGACGGATGGTTCTGCCCCTGTCACGGCTCTCACTATGACCTTTCCGGTCGTATCCGCAAGGGTCCGGCTCCGCTGAACTTGCCGATTCCGGAATATGTATTCCTCAACGACACAACCGTGAAAATCGGATAGGGAGGGGTAAATGGCCTATAAAGAAGATTACAACCCCACGAATCCGGGGGTGAAGTGGTTCAATGATCGTCTGCCGATCCTGAACACTGTTTATCGCTATGTTGGCGCCGGCTGCTACGAGCCGCGCAACCTGAACTACTGGTGGAACTTCGGTTCCCTGGCCGGCTTCATGCTGGTGGTCCAGATCCTGACCGGGATCGTACTGGTCATGCATTATACGCCGCATGTGGATTACGCTTTCCGCAGTGTCGAGCACATCATGCGTGATGTAAACTACGGCTGGCTGCTGCGCTATATCCATGCCAACGGCGCCTCGATGTTCTTCGTCGTGGTCTATGTGCATATCCTGCGCGGCATGTATTACGGCTCCTACAAGTCGCCGCGTGAGGTACTGTGGTTCCTCGGCATCATCATTTATCTGCTGATGATGGCGACCGGTTTCATGGGTTACGTGCTGCCCTGGGGTCAGATGAGCTTCTGGGGGGCGACGGTTATTACCAACCTGTTCAGCGCCTTTGACTTTATCCCGGTAATCGGCGATGACATCGTGAACTTCCTGTGGGGTGGTTTCTCCGTCGATAACCCGACGCTCAACCGCTTCTTCAGTCTTCACTATCTGCTGCCGTTCGTGATTGCCGGTGTTGTTATCCTGCATATCTGGGCGCTGCATATCCCGGGGTCCAACAACCCGCTGGGCATCGAAGTAAAAGGCCCGGCTGACCGTATTCCGTTCTATCCCTACTATGTGGTGAAAGACGGACTGGGGCTGGCTGTGTTCATCATGTTCTTCGCCCTGTTTGTCTTTTATATGCCGAATATCCTCGGTCACCCTGATAACTATATCGAGGCTGACCCGATGGTGACCCCGGCTCACATCGTGCCCGAATGGTACTACCTGCCGTTCTATGCGATCCTGCGCGCCATTCCGGACAAGCTGCTGGGTGTTGTGGCCATGTTTGCCTCCATCCTGATCCTGTTTGCCCTGCCGTGGCTCGATGGCTCCAAAGTACGGTCCGCCACCTTCCGCCCCGTGACCAAGTTCCTGTTCTGGCTGTTTGTAGTCAACGGTATCTTCCTCGGCTACCTGGGAGGCAAGTCACCCGACGATATCATTCTGCATGTCGGTGATGGTGGAATCTCTGCTTTGATTTTTGCCCAGGTTTCCACTGTTTACTACTTCGGTTACTTCCTGGTGCTGCTGCCGTTTGTCAGCCGCACGGAAACGACCAAACCCCTGCCGACCAGTATTGCGCAGGCTGTACTCGACAAAAAGAAAGGCTAAGGGATATGTTGAAATCACTTAAAAATATCAGCCTTGCTGTTGTTGCAGTCTCTGTCGTGACACTTGGCGCGGGTATGGCGCATGCTTCCGGTGGTGGCGAAGAAGTGCATATTGAAAAGCACGAATGGCCTCATGCCGGACCGTTCGGGACATATGACAAGGCTGCCTTGCAGCGTGGTTTCCAGGTTTACAAGGAAGTTTGTTCCGCCTGTCACTCCCTGAAAATGGTGGCTTTCCGTGAACTGGAAGCCTTTGGTTACAACGAAGACGAACTGAAGGCTATTGCCAAGGACTATGAAGTTGTAGACGGTCCCAACGACGATGGTGAAATGTTCACTCGTCCGGGTCGTCCGTCCGACTATTTCCCGTCTCCGTTTGCCAATGAGCAAGAAGCCCGTGCGGCCAACGGCGGTGCTTATCCGCCGGACTTCTCTGTGCTGGCCAAAAGCCGTGAGCACCTGTCCCTGTTCACACCGTGGAACAGCATTTACGGTGAAGACTATATCATGGGCATCCTGACCGGTTATGAAGAAGCACCGGAAGGTTTCCATGTGATGGATGGCCTGCACTATAACCGCGTCTTTGCCGGACACCAGATTGCCATGGCAGCGCCGCTCGGTGACGACCAGGTGGAATATGCTGACGGTACGCCGGCAACGGTTGAGCAGATGGCCCACGACGTTGCGACCTTCATGTACTGGGCGTCCGAGCCCAAGCTGGAGGCCCGTAAGTCCCTCGGCCTGCGGGTGATGGGCTTCATGATCGTGCTCACCATCCTGCTCTATTTTGCCAACAAGTCTGTCTGGGCGAAACTGGACGAGGAAGACGACCAGAAATAAGACGGCAGAAATTAGCCGCTCAAATAAAGATTTCAAAGAAAAGGGCTGCCCCCGGGCAGCCCTTTTTGTATGCTGCTGCTAGTGGATTATCCTGAGGCGATAAAATGACAAAGACAAAACTCGGTATTATCGGCGGCAGCGGTCTGTATGATCTGGAGGGGCTGGAGAATATGCAGCGGCTCCGGCTTGAGAGCCCGTTCGGGGAGCCTTCTGACGAACTTGTTTTCGGCACCCTGGACGGCCAGGAGCTTGTTTTTCTGCCGCGGCATGGCAAGGGACACAGATACAGTCCCACGGACATTAATTACCGGGCCAATATCGACGCCCTGAAGCGGGCGGGGGTGACCGACATATTGTCCATCAGCGCCGTGGGCTCCTTTCGCGAAGATTTGAAACCCGGTGATTTTGTCATCGTCGACCAGTATGTCGATCGCACCTTCGCCCGGGACAAGAGCTTTTTTGGCCCCGGCCTGGTCGCCCATGTCTCCTTTGCCCATCCCACCTGCGACAGCCTGTCTGACGTGGTCGAGCGGGCGCTGAAACAGGAGGGGATCCCCTGCCACCGCGGCGGGACCTACCTGGCCATGGAAGGGCCGCAATTTTCCACCATTGCGGAATCCAGAATGTATCGCGCCTGGGGCTGTGATGTGATCGGCATGAGCAACATGCCGGAGGCCAAGCTGGCCCGGGAAGCGGAAATCTGTTATTGCCCGGTGGTGATGGTCACCGACTATGACAGCTGGCATCCGGATCACGGCACGGTGGATGTGCAGGAAATTCTGAAAACACTGTCGGCGAACGTAGACAAGGGTAAGCGCCTGGTCAGGACGGTGGCGCCGTTGCTGGCGCAGGCCGGTGATCGTCACCCCTGTGTGAAGGGCTGTGACCATGCCCTGGATACGGCGATGATGACGGCGCCGGCGGCGCGGGATCCGCAGATGCTGGCCCGCCTGTCGGCCATTACGGCCCGGGTCCTGGGGGGAGAAGAGAAATGAGCTGGATCAGGGACCATATTCGCACCATCCCCGACTATCCTATTCCCGGCATCCAGTTCCGGGATGTCACGACCCTGTTCCAGAACGGCAGGGCCCTGCAGCGGTTGATCCTTGAGATGGCGGATCATTGTTCAGACATGAAGATTACCCGGATCGCCGGCATCGAGGCGCGGGGCTTCATTCTCGGCGGGGCGCTGGCCCATCACCTGGGGGTGGGGTTTGTCCCGGTCCGCAAGGCCGGAAAATTGCCTTGGAAGACAATCAGCCGGGAATATAACCTGGAATATGGCACCGATACCCTGGAAATCCACACCGACGCGGTGGAGCCCGGTGACCGGGTACTGATCGTTGATGACCTGATTGCCACCGGCGGCACGGCGGTGGCCGCCCTGGAGCTTCTGCGCGACGTGAAGGCGGAAGTGATCGGCAGCCTGTTTGTTATCGATCTGCCGGACTTGGGCGGAGCCGATAAATTGCGGGCCCACGGATGTCCGGTCCATTGTCTTGTGTCTTACGAAGGGGAATAGGTCTTCTGCATAAAAAAAACGCCCCGGCTGGGCCGGGGCGGTCTAAAGCTGTTCTACCTAATCAGGTTAGGCTGATTTGCGACGGCGCCAGCCGAACAGGCCGAGACCCAGACCCATCAGGCCGAGGGCGGCAGGGGCCGGAACTTCTCTCGCTACCAGGCGCAAAGTGAAGCTGGCTTCGCCGATCTGCGCAAGCGGTGAAACGTCATAGGTCAGCCAGCTTGAGATATCACCGACAGAGATATAGAAGTCGGTGTTGACGTTGGCCAGATCCTCGATCACACCGAGTTCATAGCCGGCATCGATCAGGTCCTGTTCTGTTACGATGGTCGGGGCAGTCGGAACGGCTTCACTACCATCTTCGGCGCGACGCATTTCCCACTCGCCGTCGGCGTTCAGCCAGGCCATCAGGATTGCGTCGGTTTCCGGATCGCCGTCATGATCCCAGAAATAGCCTTCCGGTACCATTGACAGGGCAAGCCAGTCACCGAACATTTCTTCATAAACACCGAACAGGCCAGTGGAGCTCAGTTCGTCTTCCGTCAGGCTGGTCAGGAAACCGGCCCGGGCATCATTGTCGAAGAAACCGTCCAGATCGTGATGCTGGTTGGTGTCGGCATCGCCGAACAGGCCGAACGGGAAATTGGCCTGGGACCCTTCGGCCAGGTCAAAGCCGAGGCCGTCGCCCGCTGTGGACTGCACGAACTCGTCACCAATGTTAAAGCCGAGCTGGATGTCGAAACCTTCCAGGCGGCCGCCGGTGGCGTTGATGATCTTCTGGAAGACGCGGTAGCTGTTTACTTCAGCGTCTTCGCTGACGTTGAAGACCAGGTCAATAGCGCCGGTATCGGTAATCTGCAGCTTGTAACGTTTGCCGCTCTGGAACGGATCCTGGCATGCGGCACCGCCGGAGGCGATGATACAATCCGGAATGGCGTTGCCCTCACCGGGATAGGGCTCATTGTTGATAACGGTGATACCCGGACCGGAGGCTTCCGGCGGGGTGAAGGCAATTCTGCCGTTGGTGGTGGCACCGGCGGTACCGCCAGTGACATCCTGATCATAAATTGTGCTGTAATATGTAACATCATCAATATAGGGACCGGCAGGTACATCAACATTATCCGTGTTCCAGTCCGTAATTGTGCCGGCAAACGCGCTGGCACCCGACAGGGTGGTTAACGCGGTAGCGGCGATGACCAAAAATTTGGCTTTCATAGATTAATCTCCTCTTACACGACCGAAATTGATCGGGAGTATCAGCAGCAAGAAATATGCCAATTGGGATTTTGTTGAGAATCAAGGGGTTGGACAGTTATCAAAAAACATAACTGTAAAGAAATCCTTACACATGAAACTCTTATTTTTACACTGCAATAGTATGACAATTATTATCATCTTGATTAACAAATATAGTTAATATAATTCAAACACTTGTTAACCATATATGATTTTCAATATATGCAAAAAGGGGTAGTGAACGCCGGTGCAAATTTGTGTTTCGGAGGGCCGTGTACTAGACTGTAATGGCTCAGCGGCAACACGCTTATCCATGGATAATTTAGCGAAAGAAGCATATGTCCAACGGCATATTTAAAGATCATTTTTCGACCCAGTCCACGTCCTATGGCCGGTTCCGTCCGGAATATCCGGAGGAGCTATTCGGTTATCTTGCCGGCCTTGGCGGGCGGGAGCTGGTCTGGGACTGTGCCTGTGGCAGCGGCCAGGCGAGCCGGGGACTGGCGCGCTATTTCAGTAAAGTTGTCGCCACTGACGGCAGTGCAGAGCAAATTGCCAATGCGCATGGTCCGGACAACGTCACATTTGCGGTCGCCCTGGCCGACAAGTGTCCCCTGGAAGATCGAATCGCTGATCTTGTAACCGTGGCCCAGGCGTTGCACTGGTTTGACCTTGAGGCCTTTTACCGGGAGGTCAGGCGGGTGGTCAGACCGGGCGGCTATATCGCTGTCTGGAGTTATGCCGTAACTTCCGTGACCCCGGAAATTGATGACGCGATTGAAGAGCTCTACAACGGCATTATTGGCCCCTACTGGCCGCCTGAGAGGATCCATGTGGAGGAAGGCTACAAGAGGCTGGCTTTTCCTTTCAGGACGGTGGCGGCGCCGGACATCGCCATGACTGTGCTGTGGGACTTCGAACAGCTGATGGGTTATTTCGGGTCCTGGTCGGCGGTCGCCAGATACAAGCAGGACAAGGGGCATGATCCACTGCCGCTGGTGCGGGATCGCCTGTTGTCGGCCTGGGGAGACCCGGCCAAGGTTCGCGAGGTCTCCTGGCCGCTGATGCTGCGGGTGGGGCAGGTGGGCTGATCAACCGTGCAGCCGCGCGAGCCCTTCTGTCTGTGCCTTTTCCGCCGCTTCCCGCTTCAGGAACATGGCGATGGTAATGAGGCTGAGGACGATCTCGTCCTTCTGGTTTATGACTTCGACTTTGGTTTTGACCGTGCCGAGATAGGGCCGGCTTTTTGAGGGAATAACGTCCAGCACTTCCGTTTTACAATGCAGGCGGTCACCGGCATAAACCGGTTTTTTCCAGCGCAGTTCGTCCACGCCCGGAGCGCCGGCGCCGGCGGAATTGTTGAGGAAATGATCACAGAACATCCGCATCATGACGGAACAGGTCATCCAGCCACTGGCAATCAGGTCACCGAAATGGAATTTTTTGGCATATTCTTCATCGGTATGGAAAAGCTGGGGATCATATTTCCTGGCGAATTCGATGATTTCTTCCTTGGTGATCAGATAGTCACCAAACTCGTCTGTCTGGCCGACTTTGAAATCCTCTAACGTAAACAAGTCCATTGTCGCTTATCCTTCCCTCGGGCTGTGGCTTGGGGAAACTAGCAGGTGTGTTGTCAGGAATCAATATGGACAGGGCATATAATTAACTTGTATATTGTAAGTAAGGCAAACGAATATTGTGCAAATAATTAACTTGTAAATCTTTTTCGGTCCCATAAAGTATCGGCATAATCAATCCAAAGTCAGGGCATTTGATGACAGAGCAGAAAAGTGGCAAAAAACTGGCGCTTCTGGTGGGCATGCTGGTCGCCTTGTCGCCGATGGCGACGGACGCCTATCTTCCTGCCGTGCCCACCATGGCGGAGTTTTTCGGCGTCAAGGTCAGCTATATGCAAACTTCCATCGCCGTGTATTTCCTCGGGTTGGGGTTTGGCCTTATGTTTGGCGGACCGCTGTCAGACCATTTCGGTCGCCGGCGTCTCAGTCGCATTGGCCTCTTCGTCTTCCTCACCTGCTGCCTGGGCATTATTTTTGCCCCGTCCGCCGATATTATTATCGGCCTGAGGCTGTTCCAGGCGGTTGGTGGCGGGTTTGTCACAGTGGTTGGTCCGGCGATTGTCAGGGATCGTTTTGATGGCAAGGAAGCCGCCCGCATCTTTGCCCTGATCGGCCTGATCATGGGTATTGCGCCGCTGGTGGCGCCGGGGCTGGGGTCTTTTATCCTCCTGTTTCTGGGCTGGCACTGGATTTTCTTTGTGATCGCCCTTTATGCCCTGGTCCTGTTGCTGGTGATTATGCCACGCATGCCCGAACGGCAGCACAAGCCGGAAGGCAGTTTTTCCGTTGCCCAAGTGATGCGGGACTATCTGGAAATTTTCCGGAATAAAAGGGCGGTCGGATATATTATCAGCCAGTCCTTCTGTATGACGCTGGTCTATATATTCCTGACTGGCTCCTCCTTCCTCTATATCAGCTATTTCGGCGTCTCCGAGGAAATGTTCCCGTTCCTGTTCGGCTCCAATATGGTCATGGCCATGGTGCTGAACCGTACCAACCCCATTTTGCTGAATTTCTTCTCCCCGCATCAGATCCTCGGCATGGGGCTGACGCTGCAGTGCGCGGCCATGGCTGGATTCGTGCTGCTGAATCTCACCGGTTATGCCCGGCTGGAGTTCGTCTTCCCGCTGATGATCCTTGGTGTCGGCTGCATGGGGCTGACAGCCTCCAACGGCATGACTTGCTTCATGTCCTATTTTCCGGAGAAAAGCGGCACTGCCAGCGGCGTGTTCGGGACTGCCCAATATTTTGTCGGCGGGATCATCGGTTCATTGACCGGGGTGGTGAATGACGGGACCCTGACCCCCATGTCCATAGTCATGTTGTCCACTACAGTGGCGGCGCTTATGGGCTATTTCTTTTTGGCCGGTGGGGCGAGCTTCAAGCTACCAATCCTGCGCCGGGGCGGGGACTGATCCCGCCCTTCCGGCATTTCTGATCAGGTCGCGAAGCGGAAGTGCATCACATCGCCGTCCTGGACGATATATTCCTTGCCTTCCAGGCGCATTTTGCCGGCTTCTTTGGCGCCGGACTCGCCGTTGCAGGCAATATAGTCGTCATAAGCGATGGTTTCCGCCCGAATAAAGCCATGTTCAAAGTCGGTGTGAATAACGCCGGCGGCCTGGGGCGCCTTGGTGTTGCGGGTTACGGTCCAGGCGCGGGCTTCCTTGGGTCCGACCGTGAAATAGGTGATCAGGTTCAGCAGGTCGTATCCGGCGCGGATCACACGGCCGAGACCGGTTTCGCCCAGCCCCAGGTCGGCGAGGAAGGCTTTCTGTTCCTCTTCGTCGTCAAGCTGGGCAATTTCCTCTTCCAGGGCGGCACAGATATTTACCGTGACGGCGCCTTCCGCGGCGGCCATTTCCTCAACCCGGCGGGTGAGCTCGTTGCCCTCTGCCGCATCATCTTCATTGACGTTGCAGACATAAAGCACCGGTTTGGTGGTCAGTAGCTGCAGCTCGTGCAGGATTTTGGCTTCGTCTTCGTCGTTCACTTCGGTGGTGCGGGCAGGCTTGCCGTCCTGAAGCACCGCAAGAGCTTTCTCGACCACGGCCATCATGGCCTTGGCGTCCTTGTCCTGGCCGCGGATCTTGCGCACCAGGTTGTCTTTACGTTTCTCCAGGCTTTCCATGTCCGCCAGCATCAGCTCGGTTTCAATGGTCTCCTTGTCGGCGATGGGATCCACCTTGCCTTCCACATGGGTAATATCCTCATCCTCGAAACAGCGTAGCACATGGATAATGGCGTCCACTTCGCGGATATTGGCCAGAAACTGATTGCCCAGGCCTTCGCCCTTGGAGGCGCCGCGCACCAGGCCCGCAATGTCTACAAAGCCGAGCTGGGTGGGCAGGGTTTCCTTGGAGCCGGCAATTGCCGCCAGCTTGGCGAGGCGCGGATCGGGAACCGGGACCTGGCCCACATTGGGTTCAATGGTGCAGAAGGGATAGTTGGCTGCTGCCGCCGCTGCCGTATTGGTCAGCGCATTGAACAAAGTCGACTTGCCCACATTGGGAAGGCCTACAATACCGCATTTGAAACCCATGGTTTGATCCTGTTACTGGTTTGAATTCTGTGTGTTGTCGTTTTCGGGCTTTTTCTTCGGGGCAGGGGGCTTGAGGATCAATCCCACTGCATTGAGAAAGGCGGCCCCGCTTTCGGCAAGTTTCGGTGCTGCGTCGGCCACGGCGTCGAGAAGCGGATCGAGCCACTCCTGGTCTTGCTTCGAAAAATCACCAAGCACATGGCCGGTGACCCGGCTTTTATCCCCCGGATGGCCAATGCCCATACGGATCCGGTGAAACTCCTTGCCAATATGCTGCTCGATGCTCCGCAGGCCGTTATGGCCGGCATGCCCGCCGCCGGTTTTAAATTTGAGCTTTCCCGCCGGAATATCCAGCTCATCATGGAACACTATCACATCGTCGGGGGTCAGCTTGAAATAGCGCACAGCTTCCCCGACCGCCTGACCGGACAGATTCATATAGGTCTGCGGCTTCAGGATCAGGCATTTTTCGCTGCCCAGTCGTCCTTCATAAACCTGGGCCTGGAAACGATCCCTGGGGGCGGAAAAATTATGGCGGCGGGCAATAATGTCCGCCGCCATGAACCCGATGTTATGCCGGTTGTTGTCGTATTTGCTGCCCGGATTACCGAGCCCGACCAATAACAACATGGCTGGTTCCTGTCTGGAGCAGGAGGATTATTCCTCGCCTGCCTCTTCTTCAGCTGCCTCAGCGGCTTCGCCTTCACCTTCCTCGGCCTCTTCGGCTTCGGCGCTCTTCAGGCCGCTCGGGGCAGCGATGGTGGCGATCGTGAAGTCACGGTCTTCAATAACCGGGGTCACGCCTTCAGGCAGCTTCACAGAGCTGATGTGGACACTCTCGCCCAGCTCCAGTGCGGAAATGTCGATCTCGATCGCTTCCGGGATGGCGTTCGCGGGACAGCTGAATTCCACTTCGTGACGCACCACGTTCAAAACACCGCCGGCTTTCAGGCCCGGGCAGGTTTCTTCGTTTACAAAGTGAACCGGAATGTTGATGTTAACAGTGGCATCCTGAGCCAGGCGCAGGAAATCAACATGCAGCGGCCAGTCGGTTACCGGGTGGAACTGCACATCACGGGGCAGAACCATTTCTTTTTTACCACCGACTTCGATGTCGTAGGTGGTGTTCAGGAAACCGCCGGTGTTCAGCTGCTTGACCAGCTCGATGCGATCGATGGTCACTGTTACCGGATCTTTTTTGTTGCCGTACACGACGGCGGGAATTTTGCCTTCTCTCCGCAGAGCGCGAGAGGACCCCTTACCCGCTTTTTCGCGCAACTCAGCTTTTAAAACTGGGTTAGCCATTTTGAATTCTCCTTAAAAATTAAAACGCGGCCGGTGGCCTCCAGGGGTGCCACAGTCCGTAAGTCGCCGCTTTTAACCCGTAAAAGGTCAAAAGACAATCACTATTTGGCATAAATTGGCGGAAAATATTATAAAATGCGGGATGGTGGGCCGGTCAGGTCCGGCCCGGTCAAATATTTTCCCGATCAGTCAAAAAGAACAGAGACGGAAAGCTCTTCATGAATCCGCTTGATGGCCTCGGCAAACAGCGGGGCAATGGTGATCTGGCGGATATTGTGGGCGTTTTTGACTTCATCCGTCGCCATGATGCTGTCGGTGGTGACCAGTTCATCCATTTCGCTGCCGGTGACGCGCTCGACGGCCTTGCCGGACAGAACCCCGTGGGACACATAGGCGCTGACGGCGGTAGCGCCGTGGGCTTTCAGGGCGCCGGCGGCGTTGCACAGGGTGCCGGCAGAATCAACAATGTCGTCCACCAGGATACATTTATAGCCTTTGACATCACCGATCACATTCATCACTTCGGAAACACCGGCCCGTTCGCGACGCTTGTCGATGATGGCCAGCGGGGCGCCAAGCCGGTTGGCGTAGGCCCGGGCGCGAACCACGCCGCCGACGTCGGGAGAAACAATCATCAGGTTGTCGGTGTCATATTTTTCGCGAATGTCCTGAATCAGGACCGGTGAGGCGAACAGGTTGTCGGTAGGAATATCAAAGAAACCCTGAATCTGGCCGGCATGCAGGTCCATGGTCAGAACCCGGTTGGCGCCGGCGGTGGTGACCAGGTTGGCCACCAGCTTGGCGGAAATCGGTGTGCGCGGCCCGGGTTTGCGGTCCTGGCGGGCATATCCGAAATAGGGGATGACTGCAGTGATGCGTCGTGCAGAGGCCCGGCGCAGGGCATCGATGCAGATCAGCAGTTCCATCAGGTTGTCGTTGGCCGGGAAGTTTGTCGGCTGAATCAGGAAGACGTCCTCACCGCGCACATTTTCCTGGATTTCGACCCAGACTTCCTCGTCAGAAAATCTTTTGATATCGGCCTTGACCAGATCCATGTCGAGACAGGCTGCAATGGCTTCGGAAAGGGGGAGGTTGCTGTTTCCTGACAAGAGCTTCATTTTCGAACTTACCTCATTCTGGAATATGACACATGACTACTGTTTGCAAACGATTGACCAGTGAGTCTCTTATAACGGCAACTGGTCCAAAAAGCGACTCCGGTCTTTGAAATCGGGCGGACGCTAACAGGGAGTCACAAATGTGTAAAGAACAGATGGGTTTTTTTGGCAAATTTCTCAGGTCAGCTGGATCATGGAAATCTGCCGCCCGTAATCCTCTTCCTTGCGGTGGGTAGTGCGGCGGTAACTGAAAAACAGCTCTTCCTCGCGATAGGTGTCCCGGTCCAGGGTAGCAACCTGTCCTGCGCCGGCCCCGGTCAGCCGGTCCTTGACATAGCCCTGCAGGTCAAACAGGAAATGTTCTGCCTTGCCGGAGGGCAGGAACCAGCGCCCGTTGCTTTCTTCCCGTTCGAGAAAACGGTCCCGGAATTCCGGGCCCACTTCATAGGAAGCCTGGGCAATACAGGGGCCGACAACCGCGCAGATGCGGCGTCGGTCGGCACCAAGCGCTTCCATTTCCGACAAGGTGTTTTCCAGGATGCCGCCAAGCGCCCCCTGCCAGCCCGCATGGGCGGCGCCGATCACCGCGGCCCCCGGATCGGCAAACAGGACCGGGGCGCAGTCCGCGGTCAGGATCGAGATCGCCACATTTCTCTGCCGGGTCACGATGGCATCGGCCTTGAGCTCCGGGATAAGGCCCCAGGGGGCATCCAGCCGGGCCACCTCGGCACTATGGATCTGATAGACGCCGCAGAGGTCGGCCGTGCTGCTGCCCAGTGCGTCGAGGCAGGCCTGCCGGTTGGCCAGCACGTCTTCGCGCCGGTCGCGGGAGCCGATGCCGCAATTAAGGCTTTCATAAATGCCTGTGGAACATCCCCCGCGCCGGGTGAAAAAAACGTGACGGACGCCGGGGATCTCTTCGAGCTGCGGGCTGGTCAGGAACTTCGCTGTCATGTCAGAATCCTGCCGGCTCGGGCAGGCCGGGATCGATGATCGCCATGACCTTGAACAGGGTTCCCATCTCGTCCGGCGACACCAGCCGTTTCAGCGCCGACATGATATCGGTCTTCTGCTGTTCAGTCGCCGTGACCAGCAACGAGGAGGCCCGCTGTTCAATGCCGACTGCGGTAAGGAAGTCGCCCTGGGGTACCGGTCCCAGGACACGGCCGCCGGCAGCTTCCGCACATTCCTTCAGGCGCTGGAAATTGACGTGGGCCGTCAGGTCCGCATTCCCCGGGTTTTTGAAGACATCGACATATTCATGCTGTTCCAGGGCCTGGAAGGTGTCGCCGGTGCCGTGGCGATCATGGCCGTAGTCGATGAACAGGGCTGCCCCGCCGTAATCCTTGAGATGCCCGGCCACATCCCTCGCAAGATTTTCTGCGGCGCTGCAGACCTCGGCGATGGCGCCTTCTTCGGCCCGGATCAGGGCGTCGGGAATAAGGTCCGGTGTGATCACTGGTTCCGGGCTCAGGACAAACTGCAATTGTTCCCGGTTTGCATCCAGGCCCACCAGCCGCTCGTGCCAGCCCTTCGGCCCCTTCTGGAACTGGCGGATCGGCAGGGCATCGAAAAACTCGTTGCCGATCAGGAACAGCGGCGCGTCGGTTGCCTCCTGCAGCACGTCGCCAAGCCGGTCATGCCAGGTTGGGGACAGGTAAGGCGAGATTTTCTCCCCCTGGATCTTGCGCAGCGCGGGTGACATTTCCACCAGGTGCAGGCTGAGGCTGTCGAGAAGACCGGGCACGATTTTCATTGCCCGCAGCATATCGACCATCAGGGTACCGCGACCCGGGCCCACTTCGACCAGATGTATTTTCGGTGGCGAGCCCATATTCAGCCAGTTGTTGGCAAACCACAGGCCGACAACTTCGCCGAACATCTGGCTGATTTCCGGGGCGGTGGTAAAGTCCCCTTTCATGCCGAACGGGTCCTGCTTCATGTAATAGCCATGTTCCGGGTTGCCCAGCGCCTCCGCCATATAGAGGGACAGCGGGATCGGCCCCTGCAGGTCGATCAGGTTGATCAGATGTTGTTTCAGTTCATTCATGGACAAAGGTCTGAAATTACAGCAGCTTGTTTTTCCCGGGCCTGAAAATCAGATAGAGCCCGACCAGAACCATCGGCACTGACAGCAATTGCCCCATGGTCAGGAAATCCGTTCCCCACAGGAAATTCAGCTGGCTGTCCGGCTGGCGGAAATTTTCCACAATGGTCCGGCTGACAGAATAGCCGATCAGGAAGGTTCCGGCAATCAGCCCCGGTTTTTGCCGGGCTGAGGTGAAATAATAGAGGAACGACAACAACAGAAACAGGCCGATGCCTTCCAGGCTCGCTTCATAGAGCTGGCTCGGGTGGCGCGGCAGCGGGCCGCCATCCGGGAACACCATGCCAAGCGGAGAGTCAGTCAACCGGCCAAAGAGTTCACCGTTGATGAAATTGGCGATGCGGCCCAGGAACAGGCCGATGGGAGCGACGCAGGCGACGACATCGGCAAAGCGCAGGAACGGCACCTTCGAGCGGTTGCAGAAGTACCAGGTGCCCAGCGCCACACCGAGGAAACCGCCATGGAACGACATGCCGCCGTCCCACAGGGCGAAAATCTTGCCCGGATGCTCCAGATAGAAGGAAAAATTATAAAACAGGACATAGCCGAGCCGGCCGCCGAGAATGGTGCCGAGCATGGCCCAGAAGGCGAAATCCGCCACCTGGTCCTTGGTGCAGGGGGCGCCTTTTGCCTTGATCAGCTTCAGCATATAGGCCCAGCCGAGAAACCAGCCGGCCAGATAGGCGAGGCTGTACCAGCGAATCGCTACGGGGCCGATTTCCACCAGAATAGGGTCAATCTCGGGATAGGTCAGGGCGGAGGACAAGAGAAATTCGATCATGGGAAATTGCCGGACATCGCTGTTTTACAGTCATTTGCCCGTTATCATGACGGCCTTTATCGGGAAGTCAAGCAATGGCGTCTGGAATCTTCTTGGCAAGTCACCGGCGATTGTTCATATTGAGATGAGTGAATATGAACAAACAGGAAACTGATCCGGTGCAGACTGACAATAAATTTTTCGACGACCTGGCGAGACTGGGGCAAAGTGCCGCCGGCACCCTGCATGGCATGAAACAGGAAGTGGAAAACCTGGTCAGGCAGCGACTGGAAACCATCCTGATTGATATGGACCTGGTCACCCGCGAGGAATTCGAGGTGGTCAGGGAACTGGCGACCGAAGCCCGCCGCCAGAACGAGGAGCTTGCCGGCAAAGTGGAAGCTCTGGAAGCAAAAATCGCCAAGCTAGAGAAAAAGAAATGACATCACTGGTATTTGACGGTCTGGAGGAAAGCGGCGGCAATCCGCTGGACATCCTTGAGATGATCATCAATCAGAATGAATGGCCCTATGAGCGCGCCGGCGACGAGGAAATCACCGTGGCCGTAACCGGGGAATGGTGCGACTTCCACATCCGCTTTTTCTGGCTGATGGAAGAAAATATGCTGCAGTCGGCCGGCATGCTGGACATGCGGGTGCCCGACAGCAAGCGGGCCAATATGCTGGAAGTCATGAACCTGGTGAATGAACGGCTGGTTCTGGGGCATTTCAGTATCTGGACCGAAGACAACACGGTGATGTTCCGCAGCACCCAGATGCTGACCGGCAGCCTGCAGGACACGGTCCATGTCTGTGAACAGGTCACCCAGGTGATCCTTGGTGAGTGCAACCGTTATTATCCGGTGTTCCAGTTCGTGCTGTGGGCTGGAAAGTCCCCGCGCGAAGCGCTGGAAGCCGCTCTTCTCGAGACCGTCGGCCACGCCTGAGCCGGCTGAAGAGGTTTGTCATGTCAGATCTATCCCGCATAACATCGCAACATCCGCTGCTTTTGATCGGCTGCGGGAAAATGGGCGGCGCCATGCTGCAGGGCTGGCTGGGGCAGGGGCTTTCCAGCGACGCGGTATGGGTCGTCGACCCCCATCTTGAACCGGCCCGGAATATGGTGCCGGAGCTTGATCCCTGTGCTTTTGTTGAAAATGCCGCCGACCTGCCGGACGGGACAACGCCCTCTTTCGTGGTGCTGGCGGTCAAGCCGCAGATGATGGATGACGCTGTGGGACAGCTTGGTGAACTGGAGTTGTCGGAAAGCCTGCTCCTGTCCATCGCGGCGGGCAAGACCCTGTCCTGGTTTGAAAGCCGGCTGGGCGCGGACAAGGCCATTGTACGCGCCATGCCCAATACCCCGGCGGCGATCGGCATGGGCATTACCGTCGGCTGTGCCAATTCCCTGGTCAGTGAAAGCCAGAAGGAGACCTGCACCGCACTGCTCTCCGCCGTCGGCGAGGTGGACTGGGTGGAGAAAGAAGGTCTGATCGACGCTGTGACGGCCGTGTCCGGCAGTGGCCCGGCCTATGTGTTCCATCTGGTGGAGGCAATGGCGTCGGCCGGGGAGCGGGTCGGACTGGAACCGGACCTGGCCATGAAACTGGCGCTGCGCACGGTGATCGGCGCCGGCGCCCTGCTGGACCAGTCCAGCGAGAGCGCCAGCCAGCTGCGCATCAATGTCACCAGCCCCAACGGCACCACCCAGGCCGCGCTGGATGTGTTGATGGGGGAAGAGGGGCTCGGCAAACTGATGGCCCGGGCCATTCGCGCCGCCTATGACCGGTCCCGCGAACTGGCGGACTAGGCTCTTTTCGGGGACGGCGTCAGCGCCAGTCCCATGCCAATCAGGAACAGGAAGGTCGGCACCGGATGATAGAGGGTGCCGTCAATCATGGCGTTGGCGGCAATGGTCAGCATGATGGCGAGGCCGGCGACTGCCGCCGGATTGTCTGCCATGCGCTGGTTCACATGCCGGAAACCTGACCACAGGCTGCCGCCCAGCGCTGCCAGGAAAGGCAGGCCGCCGACAATGCCCCAGGCCAGCAGCGCCTGGATCACCACATTATGGGGTTGTACGAAAATCCCGCTCGTTTCCTGGGCGATGAATTTAAGCTGGCCGGCGCCGACCCCGAACCACGGCGCCGCCCACCAGTGTTCCAGGGCTTCCAGCCAGATCGCCACCCGGTTCGAACTCAGGCTGTTGAGGCCTCCCTCGGTGGTGATGGTGGTGGCAAAGCGGATCAGGCCGTAATTGTTGTCCGGTCGCGGCAGCGCCAGGGACATCAGGGCGCCCAGGATCATCGAGCCGAAAAAAACAATCGCCACCTGTCTTGTTATGCGGTCTTTCCGCATCAGGAAAAGGCAGATGGCGACAGCGCCGAGAGCTGCCAGGATGGAGCCCCGGCCGCCGGTCCAGCACAACAGCAGCCACAGCAAAGTGAGGGTCACAAAGAAGATTGTTTTCCAGCGGCCGAACATGATATTTCTGGCGGCATAGGGCAGCATGGCGGTGGCGCTCAGCATCACGGCCAGGATATAGTCCAGGTGCCGCACGTTGCTGAATCCCGGCAGGTGGCCGGTCCAGTTAAATCCCGGCTGTTGCGACAGAAAGGCGGTCAGGCCCGTGAACACAAACAGCATCAGGTACAGCGACAGCAGCAGCGCAATATAGAGGCTGAGGGCTTCGCCTTTTTCTTTTCTCATATAGTTGAGCAGCGCCACGGCAAACAGGAAATGAACCAGATACTGGATATATTTGTGGGCCGCCTGTCCGGCATTGGCCGCCGTGTTCAGGGTCAGGAGGGAGGCAACCAGCCACAGCAGGAAACAGCCCCAGATGATCGGCGGGGAGAGGCGGAACTGATAGCGCCGCAGCAGCAGGAAGACAAAGAAGGCGACAATGAAAATAAATTCCACAATCGTGGGAAAAGCGATTTCTTTGGGGCTACTGGGCAGCAGGGTGTTGGGATGCAGGAACAGCACCGCCTGGGGCAGGATCACCAGCAGAACGCACAGCAGTTTCCCAAGGGGCGAAAGTTGATTAAAGCTTTGAAATCCCACATACATGAAGGCGAGTATCCGGGCAAATATCACGCCGGTCAAGCAGAAGATCGTTATTGATCAGTGAACTGCGGCCGGTTGACATGTTCGAGGACTTCGGTGCGGTTTTCCTCGTTGATGAGCTCGGTCAGCACCGACCAGAAGCCTGCCACAGCCTCGGGGCCGGCGGTGCGGCAGGCCTTGAGCAGATGCTCCTTCTGGTGCTCGGCGATCTCGGTCAGCAGCTTTTCGCCCTTGTCGGTGAGATACAGCAGCCGCTGGCGCCGGTCGCTGGGGCCGATTTCCTGACGGATATAGCCATGTTCCACCAGCATGCCGAGCACCCGGGACAGGGACTGTTTGGTGATATTGAGCAGTTTCAGCAGGTCGGCCACCATCAGCCCCGGATTACGGCTGACGAAATGCAGGATGCGGTGGTGCGCCCGGCCCATGCCATACTGCTGCAGCACATCGTCCGGCCAGGAAATAAAGTCCCGGTAGGCGAAGTAGAGCAGTTCCATGCCCTTGAGGAAAATATCGTCCTCCTGCATCATTGCGGGGGAATTTTTTTCAATGTTGAATACGTCAGCCATGTTGACATATTTTAAGTATAATGTTACTGATATCAACAACTTTGTGAAATAATCATTCAAAGATGCCGGTTTTTTCGCCCGTATTCAAGGACGAGTGGCCGGTTAACTTGTTGAAGATCCAATTCTTTTGAGGTGACATATGTCTGCACAGCCGTTTGACGATCGCGATGGTTTTATCTGGTACAACGGGAAACTGATTCCCTGGCGCGAGGCCCAGTTTCATGTCCTGACCCATGGCCTGCATTATGCCAGCAGTGTGTTCGAGGGCCAGCGCGCCTACAGCGGCAAGGTGTTCAAATCGCGGGAGCACAGCGAGAGGCTGATCAACTCCGGCCGTATTCTCGGTTTCGAAATTCCTTACAGCGCCGAGCAGATCGACGCCGCCATTGAAGAGACCGTCAAAGCCAATGGCCTTACTGACGCCTATATCCGTCCCGTTGCCTGGCGCGGTGCGGAAACCATGGGCGTGGCCACCAAGGGCTCCAAGGTTCACCTGGCCATCGCCACCTGGGTGTGGCCGTCCTATTTCAGCCCGGAAGCCCGCGAGAAGGGCCTGCGCCTGCATCTGGCCGAGTGGCGCCGTCCGGCCCCGCATACCGCGCCGGTCCGGGCCAAGGCGGCGGGCCTCTATATGATTGCCTCCATGAACAAGGATGCGGCCAGCGCCGAGGGTTTTGATGACGCGCTGATGATGGATTACAAGGGCCGGGTCGCCGAAGCCACCGGCGCCAATATCTTCTTCATCAAGGACGGCAAGCTGCATACCCCGACTGTGGAATGCGTGCTTGACGGCATCACCCGCCAGACCGCCATCGAACTGGCGGAACGGCGCGGCATCGAAGTCATTGTCCGCGACATCTGGCCCGAGGAAATGGCCGACTTTGATGGCGCCTTCCTGACCGGCACTGCCGCCGAGATCGCCCCGCTTGGCGAAATCGGCCCCTATAAATATGCGGTCCAGGAGCTGTGCAAGGACCTGATGGACGACTATACAAACCTGGTCAACGGCCGCCTCTGAGCCGGATCGGACAAACGAGAATAACGAAAAGGCCGGAGAGGAAACTCTCCGGTTTTTTATTACTCAGGAATCTATTGTTTTAATGTAGCTTCCTAAGTAACGTTTTTCTGACGAAAATATCCGGGGGTTACTGATGCTAAATGAACACGACTTGCTTTCTCTGAGAGAGAAAGTTTTGATGGCCATGGATACAACATTGCCTCTTCACGAATTTCTCGAACATAGCTTTGGGATCTGGTCGACCTTGATGAGGCTGGGTTTAGATAAGGATGAGGACTTGAACTATTTGCAAGAGCTGGATTCAGATCTAGATAGTTTTCCTATCGGTCCAATAAGAAAGTTTTGGAATGCGGATGCCTTGGCCAAGGAAGATCAGAAAATAGAAAATCTATATAGTGATGTAAAGGATGAGCTTCCCAAGATTTACAACATAATATTGGGGAAAATCGATCGAGAACTAGAAAGATTTAATCAGCTATAATTGTCTCTCGTTGCGGAATAAAAAAGGCCGGAGAGTTTCCTCTCCGGCCTTCTTCGTCAATAATCTCCGGTAAAAGATTATTTGTTCTTTTTCGCCCTCTTGTAGGCCTTCAGCTGCTGGGCTTCTTCCTTGGTGATCTTGGCGATGCCGCGGATGAACAGATGCTCGTCTTTCAGCAGCAGGCCGCTGCGGCCGTAAGGGCAGAGGTTCTCGCCGGTCTTGCTGTAGATCGCCAGCTGTTCCTCGAACATCAGGTTGTAGGTGGTTGGTGCGACTTCCAGCAGATAGGGATGGTTGCGGGTCGGCGCATAAAGGAGCAGGTGGGTGCGGTCGAGCGCGGTCCAGCTGTCGATGGTGCGGATGAAAATACAGTCGTTTTCCCTGCTCAGCCGCTTGGTCATCTCCTTATACTGCTCATCGGTCAGCGGCGCCGGTTCGGCCGTGGCGGCTTCCTCGACGGGCACTTTTCCGCCACTGTCCGCGGCCCAGGCGCCAAGACTGGTAAAAGGGGTGGCAAACAGGGTCAGGGCGGCAAACATCAACATCAGCTTTTTCATTTTCTGTCTCCAGTCGCGATTTGTGACACTATTATATTCATAATATCTGAACCTGACTTGAACGGCCGGTTCAGGCATTGATCAGGATCATGCCGCCCGAAACTCCGTTATTTCAGGCCCAGCACCTCTTCGCCCTGGATGAAATAGACATCCACCGGGATGTTGGCCCTGGCGAGCCGGTCCAGGTCGGCGGCGAGCGCCTCATGGACCACGCCCTGTTCAGCCAGAAGCTTCTTCGCCCCGTCATAATCGCCGTCCCCCTGCAGGGTCAGGATCAGGCGGCTGAGCCCGGCGACGGCTTCCTCAAAGGCGTCGAAGTTAATATGGTAATGGCCGCTGTCGTCGCGGCTGAAGGCGCCGGCCTCCTGGAAATAATTAAAGCGCACCATATTGGCCTGGCCGTGCGCCTCGGTGGCGCCGAAGCGGACCGAGCGGAAAATACCGGCGAGGAAAGTGGTGTAATAATCCATCAGCTCGCCTTCGGGCAGTTCACCCTTCTCATGCAGCTTGGCGACCATATAGAGACCGAGGATGTCGGCCTTGCCTTCTTCCAGGGCGCTGGCGGTTTCCTTGAGCGCGGCCCGCACCGTGCCGGTACCGTCGAGGGTGTTTTTGATGCCGAGCCCATGCGCCACTTCATGGAACATGGTGTTGGCGAAAAAGGCGTTGAAGGTGATATGCTGGCGCTGGTCCGGCGCGATCAGCACCTCGCTCAGCGGCAGCATGATCTGGTCGAACTTGGCCTTCATGGCGTTTTTCAGCTGCAGGCGGCGGGTGCCCTTGGCCAGCTGCACCTGTTCGTCATTGGGCAGGTTGATGGCGATGGTCTTGGAACCGGCGTTATTGTGGCCCGCATAATAGATCACGTCATAGGCATTGAGGTCAGAGTCCGTCCCTGGCACTTCGGCTTTATATTCTTCCGGCACCGGCAGGCCCCGCTGCAGTTCCGGCAGGAAAGCGGCATATTTGCTCAATCGTTCGCTCCAGGCCATGTCCTTGAGCAGGACATAGGATTCATAGGCGGCGCGATAGCCGAACAGCCGGTCCTCATAGGTTTCGATCGGGCCGATCACCAGCTCGACCGGATTGCTTTTCATGTCCATCCAGGCCATGTCGCTGGCCTGGAAGTCGTCGCTGAGAATGGCATCGGCCCGCATGCGCAGATAGTTGGCAAATTCTGCATTCTGCGCCAGCCGGCTGGCAGCGCGAAGCTCTTCCGCCACTTTTTCCAGCTTGATGGCATAGGCTTTATGATAGGGGACAAGGGTCAGGTTGCCGGCATCGTCCCGGTGCACCAGGCTGTAGAGCCCGTCCTTGTCGGGATTGTCCCAGGCCTCGAATTCCGTTTTGCTCATGTCGGCCGGATAGAACCGGGCGCCCAGCGGCTTTTCGCCGACACCGGTCAGGAACGGTTTGTCGCTGTCGAGCCGGTCCCAGGGACCGTAATTGTGGCGGACGAATTCTTTGGCGTCCTCCGGCAGGTCGGCATCGAGCAGTTTGTTTTTATCGCCATAGGCCTGCAGCCAGTAGAGCTCGTCCATGGTTTCTGACGCGCTGATCAGGATTTTCAGCATTTCCTTCTGGTTGTCGCTGTAGGCGGACAGGTCGGCCGTCAGCGTATAGGGCGCATAAATGTCGGCCCGCTTGCGGGCTTCCTCGGACACCCAGGTCATTTTGGTGGTTTCTGCGGTTTTGGCTTCGGGGGCCTTTTCCTCCGGTCCGCAGGCGGAGAGGGTAACAAGGCAGGTGGCGGAAGCCAGCAGGAGTGAGATTTTTGATTTCATGATATCCCCATGTATTGGATTTTTGTTATGGGGCCAGTTTTACAGATTGGCGGGCAGAGATAAAGCCATAAAAAAACCACTTCCGTGATACTCAGCAGAAAATTTCTGACAAAGCGGAAGTGGCGACCCGTGCCCTGGAGCACAGGAGAATATGCCCTCATTGATAGCAAGAAGCATACCAGTCAGGAAAAACCACAAAAAATCAACGGGATATATATTTCATTAAAATGAGGGTTTTCTAATACTGTAAAAAATGCCGACAAGTATGGTGAAGGGAGTCCCGATTCTGGAAAATCGTCAGCTCTTCCAGCGGTCCCGGGCCGCATCGTCTTCGGCTTTGGCGTCCACCCATGATTCCCCGTCGGTCGTGGCTTCCTTCTTCCAGAAGGGCGCGTCGGTCTTGAGCCAGTCCATCAGGAACGCGGCGGCCTCAAAGGCAGCCTGGCGGTGGGGGGAGGCGGTCAGCACCAGGACGATCTGCTCGCCTGGTTGGAGGGTGCCGTAGCGGTGGATCACGGTCAGGTCCTGCAACGGCCAGCGCCGCTCGGCTTCTTTGGCAATATTCGTGAGCTGCTTTTCCGCCATGCCCGGGAAATGCTCGAGCGTCATGCTTGTCAGCGATCCCGGCGGCATATCGCGCACCAGGCCGGTAAAGCTGACCATGGCGCCGATGTCGGTACGGCTGCCGCGCAGGGCGGCACTTTCCTGCTCCAGCGAGAAATCCTCTGTCTGGACGGAAATTTTCATGGTTCAGCCTCCGGTCATGGGCGGGAAGACCGCCACTTCGTCGCTGTCGCAAACCGGATGGTCCAGATCCACATAGACTTCGTTGACTGCGATGCGGATGCGATTCATGTCTTCCAGGGCGCGGGTATAATTGTCTCCCCGGCCGCGCAGGTGCGCCAGCAGATCGCCTGCAGTTTTGATTTCAGCCGGTAGAGAGAGATCCTCTTCCGAGGTGCCGACATCTTCCCGTACCCTGGCGAAATAAAGCAGCTTCATGGTTCAGTCCATATGCTTGAGGCCGGCGCGGAGATAGTCATAGCCGGTATAGAGGGTCAGGAGTGCGGCGATCCACAGGCAGGCATCGCCGATCTCGATGGACGGGATCGCCTTGGGCGAGGCCTCGCCCACCAGCAGGAAGCCGAGGGCAAAAATCTGGATGGTGGTTTTCCACTTGGCCAGTTTGGTGACCGGCACGCTGACTTTCAGCTCGGCCAGGAATTCCCGGAGGCCGGAGACCAGAAACTCGCGGCACAGGATCACCACGGCGGCCAGCACCGACAGGCCGGAGATGCGTTCGACCGCCACCATCATCATCAGGGCGGCGGCAATCAGCAGCTTGTCGGCGATCGGGTCCATGAAGGCGCCCAGCTTGGAAGACTGTTTCAGTCGGCGGGCGAGATAACCATCAAAAAAGTCGGTGATTCCGGCCAGGGCGAAAATGGCGAAGCCGATCCAGTTGCCCACATGTCCCTCGATATAGAAGGACCCCACCAGCAGCGGGATCATCAGGATACGGGACAATGTCAGAATGTTGGGCAGATTAAACATGGGACTCTGGCTTCTTATCGGGTCTACCGCCTTATATAAGCCAAGCGCGGGCAACTGCCAATAGACTCTTGCGAAAAGTTAAGGTCAGTCGTTGTCGTGGAAATAGTCATAGATCGACTGGGCCAGCGTTTTGCTGATCCCTTCGACCCGGCCCAGGTCCTCCAGCGCGGCCCCGGCCACCGCCTTGGCGGAGCCGAAATGCATCAGTAGCGCTTTTTTGCGTCGCGGCCCCACGCCGGGCAGGCCGTCGAGCAGCGATTTCTGCATCGTCTTGCCGCGTTGCTGGCGGTGGCTGCCGATGGCGAAGCGATGGGACTCATCGCGCAGCCGCTGCAGGAAATAGAGTACCGGATCATTGGGGGCAAGTTTGAACGGTTCTTTGCCGGGCAGATAGAAATCCTCCCGTCCGGCATTACGATCCGGTCCCTTGGCGATGGAGACGATGGCGATATCCTCCAGACCCAGGTCGGCGAGGATTTCCATCACCGCGCTGAGCTGCCCCTTGCCGCCGTCGATCACTAGCAGGTCAGGCCAACTGGCGTCGTCCCGGTCCGGGTTTTCCCGGAGCTGGCGGCTGAAGCGGCGGGTCATCACTTCCCGCATCATGGCGAAGTCGTCACCTGGGGTCAGCTTGTCCGACTTGATGTTGAACTTGCGGTAGGCATTTTTCTCGAACCCTTCCGGGCCGGCCACGATCATGGCGCCGAGCGCATTGGTGCCGGAGATATGGCTGTTGTCATAAACCTCGATACGGTTCGGCGGGTTTTCCAGGTCGAAGACCCGGGCCACACCCTCCAGCAGCTTTTTCTGGCTGGCGCTCTCGGTAAGTTTGCGGCCCAGGGCTTCGCGGGCGTTTTTCTCCACCAGCGCCACCATATTGAACTTCTCGCCCCGTTGCGGGAAGGTGATCTTGACGGCCCGGCCGGCTTTCATGCTGAGTGCTTCCTGCAGCAGTTTTTTCTGGGCCATATGGGCGTTGACCAGGATCAGCCTCGGCGGTTCCTTGTTGTCGTAAAACTGCGACATGAAGGCCGGCAGCACTTCGTCAATGGCCTGGTCCTTGTCATGGCGCGGGAAATAGGCCTTGTTGCCCCAGTTCTGCCCGGCGCGGTAAAAGAAGACCTGGATACAGGTTTGTCCGCCCTCCTGGAAGGCGGCGATGATATCCGCATCCTCCAGATGTCCCTGGTTGATGTCCTGGCGCGACTGGACCGCCGCCAGCGCCTTGAGCCGGTCGCGGTAGACGGCCGCCAGTTCGAATTCCATCCGGTCGCTGGCCTCGATCATTTTGTCGGTCATGACCTTTTTGATTTCCTGGCTTTTGCCGCTCAGGAAGTCGCGGGCCGACTGCACCAGGGCGTCATATTCCTCGTGTGTGATCTTGTCCACACAGGGCGCTGCACAGCGCTTGATTTGATACAGCAGGCAGGGCCGGGTGCGGTGGCTGAAGACATTGTCCGAACAGGTCCGCAACAGAAAGGCCTTCTGCAGAATGTGGAGGCTGTAATTGACCGCGCTGACCGAGGCAAAGGGGCCGAAATAGATGCTGCCGTCCTTGCGCGCACCGCGATGTTTCATGACCCGGGGAGAGGGGTGTGACATGTCGATGCGGATATAGGGGAACGACTTGTCGTCGCGCAGCAGTACATTATAGGGTGGTTTGAAGCGCTTGATCAGGCTGGCTTCCAGAAGCAGGGCCTCCACCTCGGTATTGGTGGTGACAAATTCCATACTACGGGTCAGGGTCACCATGCGGCCAATGCGGTAGCCGAGGCCGCGCAGGTTGGCATAGTTGGAAACCCGGTTCTTCAGGCTCTTGGCCTTGCCCACGTAGAGGACCTTCTCATGTTCATCCAGCATCCGATATACCCCCGGTTTGCCCGGCAGGGTTTTGAGATAGGATTTTATGACCTCGACGCCTTCATTCATGACTAGAGTCTATACCTGAAAATTTGCAGTGACTGAACTGCCGATTTTGGTCTGATTGCGTTACAATCAATATTAGAAAAAGCAAAACAATAGATTAACAAATCGTAAAAAGCCTTGTGAATCAAGCAGTAACAAAAATGTCAAAGAGTCGCCATCAAATCTATCCACGTAACCTGTGGATAACTCGGTGCATAACTTTTTGACAGAATGTTGAAGACGGCAGTAACTCTGGGGTTTTATCAAATTGCATAAAAAATGTGCATTGAAAGCAAGTTATTGAAAATAAACAATAAAAACAAAGTCAAGGGGGCTTTTGAAATTGTTTTTCCAGCGAGTACTACACATTTGTTACGCTAAATAACTGTCTGTCTATTGCTGTGCACAACTTATGAGGATTCGGCCGGTTATCTGCTTGATTTTCAAGCCCTTAAACTGAACCGTAGCGACTTTTCAGAGTTTGCGGCTGCGTTCGATTTCGACACCGACGCTGGCGGTGTTGGAAAAGGCCTCCAGTTTCTCCACGCGGACCCTGACGGTGGCAACGCGGGCATCCTGGAGATTCATCTGGGCAATGTTTTCCGCCAGGGTTTCCACCAGATGGATATGACCGGAATGGACCATGGTTTCAATATTGTTCACGATCGCCTCGTAGCACAGGACGTTGTTGATGTCGTCCTGCAGGGGGTGTTCGCTTTCTTCAACCGCGAGATCGACGCTGATCTTGATTTTCTGGGCCTTTTCCTTTTCGTGGTCATAGATGCCGATGTGCCCGTCGATGATCAGGTCATTGACAAAGACATGACGCAGGGACTTGGCGGCATTGGCCAACTTCAGAGGTGTCAGGTTACTTTTCTGCATAACTATCCGGCCCAAGATTATTAGTTAGTATGGGTAACAAAAAACACTGTTTAATCGCAAATTCGAAAAAGCGCAATTTCTTTTGTGTTTTTTTGCCTCAGCCGGCCAGGTGGCGGCTGAGATAGAGAAGATATCCCATATAACCGAGAGTGAGCAGGGCGCCCCAGGAACGGGTCAATTCCTTGTTTCGCAGGGCAAAGGGGAACACCATCAGGGAGGCGCCAAGCATGACCCAGAGATCGAGGGTCAGGAAATCCCTTGGCACCGGTACCGGAGTGGTCAGGGCGGTGGCGCCCATGATCGCGAACAGGTTGAAGATATTGCTGCCGATCACGTTGCCAAAGGCCACATCGCCATGTCTATGCTTGGCGGCCATGATGACGGTCATCAGTTCCGGCAGGGAGGTGCCGATGGCAACGATGGTCAGGCCGATGACGGCTTTCGGGACCCCGAAATCTGAGGCAATGATCACGGCGCCGTCCACCAGGATGTGGGCGCCGTACACCAGACCCGCCAGTCCGCCGGCCAGATAGACGATGGATTTCCACAGGGCCAGCGGCTTTTCCGGCACCCCTTCCACATCTTCCAGGGCTTCCCGGGCCAGTCTGCGGGTTTTGCGGGTTTCCCGGTAGGAGTGAAACAGGTAACCGAACAACAGCAGCAAAAGCAGGCTGCCGTGCCACCAGCGCAGCGGGGCGGTAAAGCACAGCAGGATAAAAAGAACGCTGCTGACCAGCATGATGAAATAGTTGTTGCGGACTTCAAGGTTGTAGCAGGTGAAGGGAATGATCAGCGCCGGCAGGCCCATGACCAGCAGAATGTTGGCCGTGTTGCTCCCCACCACATTGCCGAGCGCCAGGGTCGGTGCGCCGGACAGGGCGGCATCCACGCCGACCACGAGCTCAGGCGCGGACGTCCCGAAGGCGACAACAGTTAAACCGATAACCACTTTGCTGATGCCCAGCCGGTAGGCCATGGATACGGCGCCGCCAACCAGCATGTCCCCTGCAATGACAAGAAGAACCAGACCACCAACAACCTGAATATATTCCATAACTCTCTGTACCGGTAATGAATGTGCTTGGCATCTTATATAGGTCCCGGAGATCGATGCCTAGGGGGCGGGGCGAAAAAAAGACGATTTCAGATTTTTGCCCAGCGTCCGGCCAGGACCTTTTTATAGAGATCATGCTGTCTTTCAGCCACTGATACCCAGTCCAGTGATTTCATGGAGGCGGCGATCGCATCGTGGTCCCAGTTTTTGCTGTAAAAATCTGCCAGCGCCTGGGCCAGGGCTTCCGGACTGCGTTCCTTGAGCAAAATCCCTTTGCTGTCGTCGACGATTTCCGGGATGCCGCCCACACTGGTGGCAATGACCGGCGTGCCGCAGGCCAGGCTTTCCAGGATAACATTCGGCATGCCTTCCATGCTGGACATCAGCAGAACGGCGTCGGCATGGACATAGTAACGGGCCAGGTCCCGCTGGGGCACATGGCCGAGGAAAATCACCCGGTCGAAGATGGCCAGATCCCGCGCCAGCTGCTTGAGGGCTTTTTCCTCCGGCCCCTGGCCGATGATGATCAGTTTTTTATCGGGCAGGCTCGACAACGCCCTGAGGGCAATATCATGTCCCTTGAGCGGCACCAGGTTGCCAACAGACAGGAGATAGTCCTGATGGGTGGTCGGTTTGTGCTCCCGGTGGAACACGGTTTCGTCCACGCCGTTGGGCAGGACAACCAGTTTTTCTTCGGCCACGCCATACTCCATCAGGGACTTCTTCAGGGCCTGGCTGACGCAGATGACCGCATCGGCATAGTCGATGGCGTCGAGGATTTTCGTTCGGGCGTCTTCCCGTGTCATCCAGTAATTCACATCACTGCCGCGGGCGGTCAGCACCAGCGGCTTGTCTAGTTTGCAGGCGACATAGGCGGCAGCGACACCATCGGGATAGAGATACTGGCCGTCGATCAGGTCGAATTGTTCGGCATGGTTGAAAACTTCCGCGATAACGCTGCCGGCGGCCTTCTCCATGGCCCGGCCGACATCGACCAGGCCGGTCCCGGGGATGGTCGTATAACGGGGGTGATAAACTTCTATGCCGTTCTGGTTTTCCCGCTCCGGGACGCCGGCATAAAGTCTGAAGCGGTGACCGGGGAGCCAGGACAGCACCGGCGCCCAGGCGACCGGGGCGATGACTGTGCGGCTGAACCCGGGGATTTTATCCAGATATTCGAACCGGGTTTTGACAAAAATGCCATGCCGGGGCTGCAGGCAGTTCGGATAGAGTGATGTGATTGTCAGGATATGCATATCCAGTGTCCCGGCCCCTGATGCTCTGATTTCCCAACCAGATTAACAGCGGGCAAGGAACTGGTCAAACATCATCAGTGTCCACAGCGGCGCACTGAAGTCCCGGACGCCGGATTGGTGCTGGTCGACCAGCTGTTGCAGGTAGTCGGCATCGAAATAGCCGCTGTCCTTCATGCGTTCGCTGAGCACGGATTCGCGGATCTTGTCCTTGAGTTCCTCCCGGAACCAGCGGCCGAGCGGCACGGCGAAGCCCATTTTCTTGCGATACAGGATGTCGTCGGACAGCCGGCCCTCGAGCGATTTCTTGAAGATATATTTGCCCTCGCTGCCCTTCAGTTTCATGTCGGAGGGCAGGGTGGCGATCCATTCCACCAGATGATGGTCGAGCAGCGGCACACGCACTTCCAGCGAATGGGCCATGGAGGCCCGGTCGACCTTGGTCAGGATGTCGCCGACCAGATAGGTCTTGAGGTCCAGGTACTGGATCAGGGACAGCGGATCGTCGGTGTCGGCCTCTTTGGCATGGCGTTCGAACACCTGCAGCGCTTCATAATCCTGCAGGTCGTTTTTGAAACCGGTGCTGAACAGTTTCTGCTTCATGTCCTTCTTGAAGATGGACACGCCGTAGAAATAAGCCTCCACCGAATTGCGGGCCAGTCCCTGGAAGGTGGTTTTGGCGCGCAGGAACCGGGGTGCCCAATCCAGTTTCGGGTAAAGCTCGCCCAGTGGGCCGAACACTGCCTTGCGCAATCCGTACGGCAACATCTGGCGCGGCCGTTCTTCCAGCATATGCAGCCAGTAGCGACGGTAGCCGGCGAGGTTTTCATCGCCGCCGTCGCCGGACAGCGCCACAGTGACCCGCTCCCGGGCCAGCTCGCACACCCGGTAGGTGGGCAGTGCGGAACTGTCCGCATAGGGTTCGTCATAGACGTCCATCAGCTGGTCCACCAGGGAATAGTCATTGGGGTCCACTTCCCGGGTCCAGTGATTGGTTTTATATTGTTTGGCCACTTCGTTGGCGTAATCGATCTCGTTGAACTTGGGATCGGAAAAGGCGATGGAGCAGGTATTGACCGGCTTGTCGTCAATGGTGGCCATATCGGCGACCACGGCGCTGGAATCCACGCCGCCGGACAGGAACGCGCCGAGCGGCACATCGGCGACCATGCGGATTTTGACCGCCTCGCGGATACGGGCGGACAGTTCGTCTTTGGCGTCGTCGAACTTGCCGCGGTAGCTGGGATCAAACTGCACGTTCCAGTATTGGGTGATTTTTTTGTTGCCGGTGGCCATGTCCACGGTCAGGGTATGGCCCGGCTCCAGCCGGTAGACATCTTCATAGATGGTGTGCGGTTCCGCCACATAGCCGAGGGAGAAATAATCCTCCACGCTCTGCGGGCGCATTTTCCTGTTGAGGCCCGGATAGACGGTCAGCGCCTTGTGCTCGGAGCCGAAAATCAGGGTGTCGTCGCCCACATTGGCGTAAAACAGCGGCTTGATGCCCAGCCGGTCCCGGGCCAGGAACACCTTGCCCGCGCGCTTGTCATGGATGGCATAGGCGAACATGCCGCGGATCCGCCTGACGCTTTCCTCGCCCCAGGCATGATAGGCGTTCATGATCACTTCCGTATCGCAGTGGGTGCGGAAGCTGTAGCCCAGCGCCTCCAGTTCTTTCCTGATTTCCGGGAAGTTATAGATTTCACCGTTGTAGACAATGCAGACCTGTTTGTCTTCGGTATACATGGGCTGCTGGCCGCTGCTCAGGTCGATGATTGACAGCCGGCGGTGGCCGAGGGCGACGCCGGCATCAAGGAACTGGCCTTCTTCGTCCGGGCCGCGGTGATAGATGGCGTCCATCATTTTTTTAAGAAGGACCTGGTCCGGGCGCCTGTCCGGTCGGGTGACGATGCCAACAATGCCGCACATTTTCTTTTTCTTCCCCTTGCTGGAGTCCGGACTTTACCTGAATGTATGCCCGTCATTTATGATCATAATATGATAAACATGCCGCGCAATTTTTAAAATGTGGTTAAGTCGGTGTTTTTTCTGGAATAATACATGAAACGGGCTGCTCTGCCAGCCGGATCTCCGCCGGCAGGCGCCCGGCCGGATCACCGTCCATCTGGTAAGGGTGATCCTGCTCGGAGCTGATCGATACCTGCCGGGCTTCCACGGTCGTGACATCGCTTCTCAGCCACAGGCGGCGGTTGAGAAAGGACCAGCCATAGGACAGTAAGGCCCGGAGCCCCTTTTTATGCAGCATCACCACCTGGAGGCTGGGCGTATAAAGATCCGCATGCGGCACCAGCACCATGCTGCCGCCATAGAGCTTGCCACGGCTGACAATTACCGACGATGTCCGATAGTCGCGGCCGTCTGCGGTGACAGTCATTTGCAGGTCAGGATAGCTGAACATATATTGCAGGAACCTGATCCCGTAGGCGGCGCCGCCGATCAGCCGTTTGAGCTTCAGGTTGACCCGGTGCACCACATGGCTGTCGAGGCCGCAGCTGACCATCAGCAGGAAATAGCGGCCGTTGCAGCAGCCGGGCACGATCTGTCGCCGCCTGCCGTGGAGGATGTTGTCGGTGATCCTGTCAACCGACCTGCCGAGGCCGATTTCCCGGGCGAACACATTGACGGTGCCCATGGGCAGAAAGGCGAGGGGGATGGTGCTGCCATACAGTCCGTTCAGTACTTCGTTGAGGGTGCCGTCGCCGCCGGCGGCGACCACCACATCGGGGGCGTCCGGGATCGCCTGTCGGGCAAGTTCGGCGGCGTGGCCGGAATGGCAGGTTTCCCTGAGGACAAGCTGGCAGCCCGCCCGGCGCAGGCGATCCATAACACGATGGAATTTGCGAAGGTTTCTCCGCCCGGCCCCCGGATTGTAAATCACTGTGATGCGGCGACGCGAGTCGGACTGTTCGGCAGCGGCGGCGGACATATTTTCCCCTCAAGAGACGCAACGGTGACACTGTAGTAACCCTGTGCGGCCATTACCACAATAAAATGGGGCATTTTTTGGCTTGATCTTGTTAACCATATATGTATTAGAATTTATATAAATGGTAATGTATTTGTATTGAAGGTGATCATAATGTTTCTGGATCTTGGCTTGGGGACACGACTGAAAAGGCTATATGAACGACTGGCCACGGACATGGAGAAGATCTATGCGGAAAGCGGCATCGATTTCCGGGTGCGTTATTTCCCGGTGATTTACCCCCTGGCCCAGGAAGAAGAGGGGCAGACCATTGCCGAACTGGCCCAGCTTTGCGGCCTCAGCCACTCGGCCATCAGCCAGATTGTCAAACAGCTGCATGGCCGGAAGCTGCTGGACATGGAAACCGGCGAGGATGCCCGCAGCCGGGTGGTGCGCCTGAGCGGGGAAGGGCGCAAGCTGGTCGAGCAGCTGGAACCGCTGTGGGGCGCTGCCGAACGGGCGATCATTGGCGTGCGCCAGGAGTGCGAGGTCGATATCCTGCAGGCGCTGGCCGAAGTGGAGCTGGCCCTGGACCGGCGTTCCCTGTACCAGCGGGTCATGGAGGAAGCCGGCCGCAAGCAGCCTGCCGAGGTTGAGATCGTGCCCTTTCACGTCAACTATGCCGACGCCTGGTTTGACATCAACCGCCAATGGCTCGAGGCCTATTTCGAGATGGAGGAGGAGGACCTGAAGAACCTGCGGGACCCGGAAGGCCAGGTGCTGGCCAGGGGCGGGGAGATCTACATCGCCCTGCTGGACGGGGAGCCGGTCGGGGTGGTGGCGCTCAAACACCAGGGCGACGGCGCGTTCGAGGTCAGCAAAATGGGGGTTCTGGAGCAGGCCCGCGGCCATGGCATCGGCGAAAAACTGCTGGCCCATGTGATCGACCGCTTCGAGGCCCGGGGCGGCAGCCATCTCTATCTGGAAACCAGCACCAGACTGACCCCGGCCATCTCCCTTTATGAGAAATACGGCTTCCGCGAGGCGCCGCTCAGGGAAGACAGCCCCTTCGCCCGGGCCGACCATCACATGATCTGGCAGGGCCGGGATGCAGGGCGGAAGCCAGAGGAAAGGAAAGCGTCATGAAATGTATCGGCCTGATCGGCGGCATCAGCTGGGAAAGCACGGCTTCCTACTATAAACTAATGAACCGCATGGTGGCGGACCGGCTCGGCGGCCATCATTCCGCCCGGCTGCTGCTGTGGTCGTTTGATTTTGCCGAGATCGAGGAACTGCAGGTGACCGGCGACTGGGACCGGCTGCATGACATGATGATCCGGGCCGGGCGCACCCTGCAGGATGGCGGCGCCGATGCGCTGGTGATCTGCGCCAACACCATGCACAAGAGCGCCGACCTGATGGCGGACAGCCTCTATGCGCCGATCCTGCACGTCTGTGACGTGACCGCGCGCGAGATCAGGAAGCAGGGCTGCAGCAGACCGATCCTGCTCGGCACCCGCTACACCATGGAGCAGGACTTCTACCGCGACCGGCTGGTGCGCAACGGCGTCGAGGCGATCGTGCCGGATAAGGCAGACCGCGACCGGGTGCATTGCGTGATCTTTGACGACCTGGTCAGGGGCAGGACCCCGCCGGCGTCGAAACAGGCCTATCTGGAGATCATCAACCGGCTGGTGGCGGAGCAGGGGGCGGACAGCGTCATCCTCGGCTGCACCGAAATCGGCCTGCTGATCAGCCAGGAGGATCTGGCCATTCCGGTGTTCGACACCACCATCCTCCATGCCGAGGCGGCGGTCGACTTCGCTCTTCAGGATTAGGGGAGAAGAGTAGGGTCTACATCAGGCCCTTTTCGGCGAGCCGCTGCTGCATGGTCTGGGCCAGGGTCATCAGGCCGTTGCCGGGCCGGACCATGACCTCGAAATTTGTGATCTGGCCGTCGTCGTTCCAGCGGATCAGGTCGATGCCCTTGAGGCTGACCTTGCCGATATTGGCGGAAAACTCCAGCGCCATCTCGTTGCCGTCGACCCATTCCCGGTGATATGTGAAATTCTCGAACACATCGACCACGGTGGAAAGAATGCCGAGCGCCTTGTCGCGGCCCTGGTAGGGGGTCCAGACAAACGGCGAGTTGAACTCGACCTCGGGATGCAGCAGTTGGCTCAGCAGCGCCAGGTCCTTGTCAAACACCGCCTTGTGCCACTCTGTCAATCTCGTATCCGTGCTCATGATATATCTCCCAGCGATAAAGTGTGAGGATACCAGTCCCGGCAAAGGGCGGCAAGCAACAGAGCTGAATAGGGGTGTGTTACCCGGTGTATGACTCAGGGGTGAATCAGCCCCCTAAAACAGCAGAATCACCCGAATCCGGGCCAGATAACACACCTGTAACACACCCCTGATACACCTCCAGGCCATATTTTTTATCCCGTAACCCATTGAAAAATAAGGAAAGGATAAAATTCTTTCCGATTGTTGTTGACCTTTTCCGTTTAGGTGTTATACATAACTACAACAGCAACGCGATATAACACTATATCAGCTACGGAGATACCAAGGCATTGTGCCGAAGGAAATTAAAGGAGAATAGAAATGACCATCTTTACTGACAGCATCGACCGCAACAGCTTCATCGGTCTTGTCACCAACGGTGTAAAAGTCGCCAAACCGCGCCGCTTCAAAAAAGTGGAAGGCGCTTCCATGCTGGCAAGCTTCGCCATTCTGTCTGCCCTGGTGATCGGCACCATCGCCGCCGGGACCGTGACCCAGCAGAAAGTTGAAACCGCCCGTTATGCCGCGGCTGTCGCACAGCAGCACAACGTATGATCCTGGGCATAATGATGGGGATAGCCAGAGCCGGGGCCGGGCGCACATGAAGGCAGGATCTTCCTCCCTCCCTGTAAAGCCCGCCTGAATAAGGCATGGACGGTTAGCAAAAAGTAGAATATGATAATCGTTCTTAACAGCCCTGCCGGACGTGTCCGGTCCCGACATCTGGAAGTACCGCGGTGATTGCACGAACCAAACGCTGGATCTATAACCTGCTCGGCATCCTGTTCTTCATCACCGGATTTATCGGCCTGTTCCTGCCGGTCCTGCCCACCACCATTTTCATGATCCTCGCCCTCTGGGCCTTTTCCAACGGCTCGGAACGCTTCCACAACTGGCTCTACCACCATCCGCGCTTCGGCCCGCCGCTGCAACAGTGGCAGGACAGGGGCGTGATCCCCAGGAAAGGTAAAATCACCGCCGTCGTGGTGATGAGCGGCAGCGCCGTCTACCTGCTGTTCTTTTCCGACGCCCCGGTGATCGCGGTCTGCTCGGCCATCCTGTGCATGAATTTTGTCGCCCTCTATATCCTGACCCGGCCCTCGCAATGAGGCTCTCTTGCTGCCCGGTCGGCACGGGCAAAAAATATTTTCAAAAAGCCGCAAAATGCCGCTCCGGATTAATCTTTACTTTACCAGACTCTAATACGCTCAGCACAGTAACTGAGTAAACCAATTGAAGGTTGCCGGCCCATGTTCCCGAGGGATCCCGATTTCGACGACAAAAAAGTACGGCGTGTTGATGACGCCTATCCCGGTTATGTCATCAAAGAGGTCCTCGATATTCTCGATGTGGGGGCCGTGACCTATGTGCGCTCGGTCGAGGCCGGGATCAAGCTGTTCAACGAAAAACCCTGGGATTGCGTGTTTGTCGACTGCCTGAAACAGGGCGGCGAGGGCTTCCGGCTGCTCGAGGCGGTGCGCCGCAACCCCGACGAGGATAAAATCCGCACCCCGGTCATCCTCTGCACCGCCTTCACCGAACGGCTCAATGTGTGCCGGGCGCGGGACCTGGGCGCCAACGAAATCCTCGCCAAGCCGGTCTCGCCCGACCAGATCCTGGTCAAGCTCGCCTGCGCCCTGTTCAAGCAGCGCGAATTCATCCAGGCGCCGGGCTATGTCGGCCCGTGCCGGCGGCGGCGGCAGACGGACTGGAGCGGCAAGGAGGAACGGCGCGCCGCGGGCGCGGCGACTACGGAAGAGATAACGGAGGCGGAAGTCAAGGAGGTCGCCCATGGGCGTTAGCAAATTTTCACCGGCCGTGCAGGCCAGACTGGCCCGGGCCAACGCGATGATCGCCGAAGAGGCGGACACCTACGCCCATATGATGCAGGCGGAGCTGGTCGAGCTCGCCATGGCCATGTCGGAACGGGACTACACCAGGATGCATGATATCGCCTATGACATCGAAAGCCGGGCCGGGACCTTTGACTGGCCGCTGGTGACCCAGGCGGCGGGCATGATGCGGGAGCTGATCAACGAGGGCCACGGCTTATGCCCGGCCATGGAAGCGATCCGCGACAGCATCGCCCTGATGATGCGCAATGATCTGAAAGGCATGACGGCGGAGGGCCGCGTGCTGCTGGAGACCCTGAGGGCCGCGGTCAAGCGCGAGCTCGGCACTTAATTCGGGTCTTGGATTGAGGTTTTAAAATCGCGGGAAATATACTCTGGAATTCCTGCGCCAAGTCGTCGTTCCCGTTCCGGGCAGTCCTTCGGCCCGGGTGGTTTCCCCCGCCGCCCGGTCCTTGCCCGGGCGGGAACGATGTCCTTTCTCTGAGATTTCCGAGAAAGCAGTATGTTTATATTGTCACACATCTAAAAACTAATTTGGATCAGCGCAGAACTTAAAATGAACTCAAGTCGCTGATGCTAAAGATGCTCTGCAATTTTTAGTTAACTGTGATGAGGTTTCAAAATATCGTCGGCTCAAAAGATTAATTTATATGCTTGGTCCAGATTGTGCTTATTTCTATTATTAGAGATGTAGTGAATGATTCTTGGTTAAAAGCTGCTTGTTCGAGTTCTCTTTATAATTTAATATGGGATTTATTATGAAACGCGAAGTTGTGTGGGAAAATCAATCTGTTTTGAAATTTGCACAAGACATAGATCCCGTAGAAAAAATGGAAGAGACGGCGCAGTCATTAGTTTTAGACGCTGTTGATATGGGATGGCAGGGGCCACCATTTGATCCTCTGGAACTTGCAGCGTTGCGAGGTATTGTCGTCCGCCCTAACGCATCAGTTCCCGATGCTCGTATTTTTCAAGAAACTTCCAATTACATCATTGAATACAACCCGAATAAGTCATTGGGGCGTGTAAACTTTTCTATAGCTCATGAGATTGCCCATACCTTCTTTGACGATTGGGCAGAAAAGACAAGGTATAGGACAAAACAAAGTATTGATGAGAAAAATTGGCAACTCGAAATGCTTTGTAACATTGGAGCTGCCGAAATCCTCATGCCTATTGGCTCTATTTCGGACAACTTTGACACTCCAAAGCCAATCGAGGAAGTTATGAAACTACGGCAGAGGTTTCAAGTTTCCACAGAGGCGATGCTTATTCGAATGGCAAAAGTCGCAAAATTTCCAGCCATTAGTTTTGCGGTTTCGAAAGTAAAAACCGATAAGGGTAGTGAATATAGATTGGATTATGCTATTCCGTCATCTTCTTGGCCACATGGTAAGGTGGAAGGTCTTAAAATCAAGGATTCCAGATGCTTTGATGAATGCGTGGCAATTGGGACAACATCGAATGCTATCGAGATTTGGTCTGATGATTTGCCCGAACTGAAAGTTGAGGCGGTAGGTCTCCCCCCTTATCCTGGAACAAGTGAAATAAGGATTGCGGGCTTCGCGTATCCTAATAATGATGGAAAAACTCTCTCCTCAAAAATTGAATATCGTCATGGCGACGCATCAGAATTTTCCTCTTCTTCAGATTCCGCAATTGTACATTTGGTAAATAATAAAGCGAGAAGTTGGGGAGGTTTTGGGTTTGCACGGGCTTTGGCCCGAAAATATCCGTCGGCGAATGCAGATTATCGTAGATGGGTAACGAATTTTAAGGAAAAATTCCGACTTGGTAACTTTCATTCGTTTTCGATTGAGGAAAATCGGTATATTGCAAGCTTGATAGCCCAATCTGGCTACGGAGAATCATCCAAACCGCGTATTCGTTATTCAGCCCTATATGCTGCGTTCGAAAAATTGGCCGAATACTTAATCGAGAAAAATATATTAGATGTTCAAATGCCGCGTATAGGGGCGGGGCAAGCTGGTGGAAATTGGAATGTGATCGAGGGGATTATTTTAGAAACCTTGGTACTAAGAAATATTAACGTTAAAATTTATGATCTACCCCCAAAATGATTTGACGAGATAATGATAACGACGTTGAAGCTAATTATTATTAGTGGTGAAATAGCGTGCGGAAAGTCACAGTTAGCTAAAGATCTGAGAGATGCTACTGGATTTCCAGTTGTTAAAACTTCTGATTTAATTCTTCAACAAAAACCGAGAACCAAAAAAGAAAGAACCGCACTTCAGAGGGCTGGGAACAAGCTCGATAATGAAACAGGCTTTGCTTGGATAGCTGACGCAGTTGGCCGACTAAGACGCAAACCAGAATACGATCTTCCAATAATTCTTGACGGTGTGCGGAAACAGGGTCAGATAGAAGCCCTTCAAAAGTCGTTTGGTCATCGTCATCTAAAACATGTTCATTTGCGAGCTGATTTTCAAGTACGTAAAGAGCGTTTTGTTTCACGTGAGCGAGATACAGATAGAGGAGTAGATTTTGACCGTATTTCAAGGAATACTTCTGAGAAAGGTGTTTCAAAGCTTGAGCATGTAGCTGATATCGTTGTCGATACAGATAGATTCACAGGAAATGGTGTCTTTAGTCATGTTTATTCACGTTTGAATCTTGTTTCTAGATCATCAGATCAGCTAGTTGATGTTCTGATCGGGGGGCAGTTAGGGAGCGAGGGTAAGGGGAATATTGCCGACTATTTATCGCCAGAATATGGCATCTTGATGAGGGTTGGAGGTCCAAACGCGGGTCACAAAATATATGAGGATCCTCCCTACACACACAGATCATTACCCTGTGGCTGTCGCAGAAACGAGAAAGCGAAAATACTTATAGGTCCAGGTGCAGTAGTTAATCCACAAGGGTTACTCAAAGAAATAAGAGAATGTGAAATCAGCCCGGATAGGCTTACGATTGATGAAAATGTTGCGATTATTTCCCAAGAAGATATCGATTGGGAAGAGCAATTTTTAAAGAAAGGGATTGGGTCAACAGCGCAAGGTGTAGGAGCTGCTGCGTCGAGACGAATAAGAAATAGATTTCGAGACGAAAAAGTATGCAAGCTGGCTAAAAATTTGGGAGAAATATGCCCGGACTTGCTTCCTTATGTAGGTCCTACATATAAACATCTGGAGAAAGCTTATGCGGAAGGTCATAAAATTCTCTTGGAGGGCACCCAAGGCACAGGGTTAAGTTTATACCATGGCGAATATCCTTCCGTTACTTCTAGGGATACAACGGTATCCGGTTGTTTGGCTGAAGCAGGAATAGGGCCAAGGCGCGTAAGGAAAATTGTGCTGGTTTGCAGGACTTATCCTATACGTGTGGGGGGGAACTCAGGGGGTATGGATAAGGAGACAACGTGGGAGGTGATTGCTGAAAGGTCAGGGAATGATTTACAGCAATTGAGATCTTCGGAGGTCGGGTCAGTTTCTGGCAATCCCCGCAGAGTGTGCGAATTCGACTGGAGTTTATTGAGAAAGGCGTGTCATTTAAATTCACCAACTGATATCGCTTTGACCTTTGTAGATCATATTGATATTAAAAATGCAAATGCAGCTCGTTTTGAACAATTAACAAAAGAAACTATAAATTTCATCGAGGCCGTGGAATCTGTTTCTGGTGTACCATGTTCACTTATCGCGAATAAATTTGACTTTAAATGTGTTATTGATCGGCGGCGTTGGTGATGGAATTAGAAGAATTATATACTCATTATCCAGTACTCTATCATATGGCTTGGAATAAAAGTTGGCCGACAATAAAAAAGCACGGCCTTCTTTCAACAAATTCACTGCTGGAACTTTACGAGATTGATGATAGTACAAAATCTATTGTAGCTACTCAGCATCGACCAGAATGTGTCACGATTCAAAGTAAACACTTGCCAGATGCTGTTATTCGTGACCAAATTCCAATGACTGACAAAGGCGTAATCAGGGCACTCAATGGAACAATGATGCCTTCAGAATGGTATTATCTGTTGAACTCCATGGTATTTTTCTGGCCTACGAAAAGTCGATTGAAAACTATGATCTCGGCAAAAGCCTATCGGGACCTTAATCATGACGTTCTTATTGTGAGAACGGAGCCGCTTGTCAAAGAATATGTAAAAAGACTGAGAATTTCGCCTATAAACAGCGGTTGTACAAAACCATTTGCACATCCGCGCTCCAAGAATCTTTTTAAGGATATTACGAGCTATCCATTCTCAGAACGAAAGTCTAAATATGGAACGGAAAAGGCCATTGCAGAGGTTTGTTTTTTAGATGCAATACCGAATATTGAGAACTTTGTCGAAGACGTATTGGTCCTAAATGCAGATAATCTTGATGCGAACATTTGATTTGAGACCCTAATCAAATGTACAAAAGTAGAAATATAACCAATACGCGTTCCCCCCTAAAACTGCTCCCTAAAACTTCCGCGGCGTCGGCTGGTTGCTCTTCTTGCGGTACTGCCGTGTGCCCGGCCGGCCCGCCGTGGACCGTCCCGAGCCCCTGGGGCCCGTCGCTTTGCGGGTGGGCACAATGCCGAGTTCCGCATCCTCGAGCCGTTTGATCTCGTCGCGCAACCTTGCCGCTTCCTCGAACTCCAGGTTGCCGGCGGCCTCGCGCATCTGTTTTTCCAGCCCGTCGATATAGGCGCGCAGGTTATGGCCGACCAGGTTATTGTCCTCGGTGCCGGTATCGACCAGCACATGGTCGCCCTCGGCGACGCCGTCGAGGATATCGCCGATATGCTTCTTGATGCTTTCCGGGGTGATGCCGTGTTCCTCGTTATAGGCGAGCTGCTTCTGGCGGCGCCGGTCGGTCTCGTCAAGCGCCGCCTTCATGCTGCGCGTCACCTTGTCGGCATAGAGGATCACCCGGCCGTCCACATTGCGGGCGGCGCGGCCGATGGTCTGGATCAGGGAGGTCTCACTGCGCAGGAAGCCTTCCTTGTCGGCGTCGAGGATCGCCACCAGCCCGCATTCGGGAATGTCGAGGCCTTCGCGCAACAGGTTGATGCCGACCAGGATGTCAAAGGCGCCGATGCGCAAATCGCGAATGATTTCAATGCGTTCCAGGGTGTCGATGTCCGAGTGCAGGTAGCGCACCTTGAGGCCGTTTTCATCGAGATATTCGGTCAGATCCTCGGCCATGCGTTTGGTCAGCGTGGTGACCAAGACGCGGTAGCCCTTGTCGATGCTGACCCGGGCCTCATGCAGCAGATCGTCGACCTGGGTCTCGACCGGGCGGATGTCGCAGGGCGGATCGATCAGGCCGGTGGGCCGGATCACCTGCTCGACAAATTCGCCGCCGGTCTGCTCGAGCTCCCAGTTGCCCGGGGTGGCGGAGACATAGACCGACTGCGGCCGCATGCGGTCCCATTCGTCGAATTTCAAGGGCCGGTTGTCGACACAGCTCGGCAGCCGGAAGCCGAAATCGGCCAGGGTCTTCTTGCGGTTAAAGTCGCCCCGGCTCATGCCGCCGATCTGCGGCACGCTGACATGGCTCTCGTCCACAAACAGCAGCATATTGTCGGGCAGATATTCGAACAGGGTCGGCGGCGGCTCGCCCGGGTTGCGGCCGGTGAGGTGGCGGCTGTAGTTCTCGATCCCGGCGCAGGTGCCGGTCGCCGCCATCATCTCGAGATCCAGCAGCACCCGCTCGCGAAGCCGCGCTTCCTCGAGGATTTTGCCCTGGGCCTGCAGTTCCCGGAGGCGGTCGTCGAGCTCGACCTTGATGGTTTTCATGGCCTGTTCCAGGCTCGGTCCCGGGGTGACATAATGGCTGTTGGCGTACAGCTTGACCTGCTCCAGGTCGGCCATCTTCTCGCCGGTCAAGGGATCGAACAGGGTGATTTTCTCGAGCTCGTCGCCGAAGAAGTCGAGCCGCCAGGCCCGGTCCTCATAATGGCTCGGGAATACCTCGATCACGTCGCCTCTGACCCGGAAGGTGCCGCGCTGGAACGCCTGGTCGTTGCGCCGGTACTGCAGCTTGACCAGCTCACGCAGCAGCTCGCGCTGTTCGAACAGCATGCCCACTTCGAACGGGATGGTCATCTCCAGATAGGTTTCCGGCGAGCCCATGCCGTAGATGCAGCTCACGCTGGCGACAATGATCACGTCATCGCGCTCGAACACCGCCCGGGTCGCGGCGTGGCGCATGCGGTCGATCTGCTCGTTGATGCTGGCGTCCTTCTCGATATAGGTGTCGGAGCGGGGCACATAGGCCTCGGGCTGGTAATAGTCGTAATAGGAGACGAAATATTCCACCGCATTGTCGGGGAAGAAGCTCTTCATCTCGCCGTAAAGCTGGGCCGCCAGGGTCTTGTTATGGGCCATGATGATGGCCGGGCGCTGGGTGCGCTGGATGATCTGGGCCATGGTATAGGTCTTGCCCGAGCCGGTGACGCCCAAGAGGACCTGGTCGGAGAGTCCGTCATTCAGTCCCTCGGTCAGCGCCTCGATCGCCGCCGGCTGGTCGCCGGACGGCTGAAACTCGCTCTCCAGCCTAAAGGCAATGCCGCCTTCGGTCTTTTCCGGGCGCACCAGGGCCTCCCTGTGCGCTTCCGGGCGCGGGCCGTCAAAACCCGTCTGCGGGTGTTCTGATAAGGTGTTGCTCTGGTCCGAAGTCATGTCCCCATAATGGGGTGACTCGCGCCGATTTTCCAGTGCCGTTTGTTATTTATTTCGCGAAGAAGCCGTTGACGAAACCGACCTCGTCCGGGTTGGCCTGCTGCCAGGCGTCCAGCACCCGGCGGTCGGCCTCGAGATTCTCCCTGAGGCTGTCCGCGCTCAGGGTCTGGCCGAAGGCGACGGTGCAGTCGCCAAGCAGGCGCCGGATCATCAGGTCGCCCAGTTCGCGGCGGTAGTGGGCCGGTTCCCAGAACCACTTGAGCGGGGTCCTGCCGGCACTCAGCACCGGTTCGGTGTGAAACGGGGTGATGCGGCTGAAATCAACGACCTGCACGCCGTCGCCGTAATCCTCAAAGGTGGTCAGGGCCATTTTCCATTTTTCGAACTCCATCCACAGCCCGGCGCGGTCGATCACCTGCAGATAGTGGATGTGGTAGGGATTGACGAAAATATGCACCTCGATGTCGCGGGCGCGCAGTTCCCGGACGAAGCGGTCGAGCAATGCCAGTTCGTTGGACCAGTGGCCGGCGCCGTAAAAGGCGCGCCAGTCCTTGCGGGTGAAGCTTTGCACCAGCTGCGGGGTTTTCTGCCGGAACAGGGCCAGCACCCCTTCCTTTTTCGTGTTCCAGGCCATGTCCCGGCCCGGGTTGAAGCCGTCCGCGGTCAGGCTGCTGCTGTTCGGTTTCTGGCCGCTCAGCGTGCTGATGCTGTCGAGTACGCCGCTGAGGGAGATCAGCGGCAGCGCCAGGTCGCGCAGCTTCTGCAGGCGATAGTCCGGGTTGGCATGGCCGTCCCAGTCGTATTTCCTGCGTTTGTCATAGTCCCGTGGGGCCGGCGGCCAGTTCTCGGGTGTGCTGTCGGCGGTGGTGACGAAATCGAGGAAATCGACGCCGATCAGCACCATCTTGATGTCCTTGTCCCGCACCACATCGAGGGCATAGCCATACTGCATGCCGATCGGGCTGCCGGGCAGGCCGAGGTTGAACACCCTGTCGCCGCGGGATTTGAACAGCGCATTGTCGGGATCGAGGCCCATTTCCACCCGGCTGTTGCCGACGATCAGCACATCCATGTCGGCGCGGTGGGCCGCATGCAGCCGGGCCTGGCGGGAGTGGGTGCCGGCCTCGGGCTTGATGGCGTTAATCCCCGCGATCGGCGCCTGGCCGTACATCAGATAGGGGTCGGTAAACCAGGTCAGGCCCGCCGCCGCGGCGAAGAACAGGACAACGAAAGCCAGCCAGGCGAAGAAGAATTTTTTCATGCTCATATTGCCGTCTCCCGCCTAGAACTGGAAATAGAGGAATTCGGAGATCTGGCTCAGGGCCAGCAGTCCGGTGACGGTCATCAGGGCGCAGATCGCGGCCCAGCCGAGGGAAGGGCGGAAGCGGATGCGGCGCATCAGCAGGCTGTCGCTGGCCAGGGTATAGGCGACCTGGTCGGTGACCCGGTTATAGGCCGGGCCGAACCGGTCCATGATCTGCTGGGTATTGGGCAGCAGCAGGGCCGCCGGCAGCAGGACAATGATCCAGGTCCAGGTCCAGACAAAGCTGCTGCCGCCGCCGAGGGTGAAGTCGATGCCGAGGCCACTGAGCAGCTGCTGCAGCGGGCCCAGATGCACGGCGATGCCGTTGGGGATGCTGATGCCGTTTGCGCCGCTCATGCCCGCCAGCATGGTTGTGGCGGTATCGAAATCCTCGGCCCGGAAGAACACCCAGCCCAGCACCACGGCGAGGAAGGTGAGGGCCCAGGCGAGACCGCGCCAGAGAAATGATTTGTTGAGCCCTTCCAGGCCCAGTTTCGATTGCACGAAATGCCAGCCGTGGTTGATCACCAGATAAAGCCCGTGCAGCGCCCCCCAGATGACGAAAGTCCAGCCGGCGCCGTGCCACAGGCCGCCGAGCAGCATGGTGGCGCTGAGGTTGACATAGCGCCGGGCCTTGCCCTTGCGGTTGCCGCCGAGCGGGATATAGACATAGTCGCGCAGGAAGCGGGACAGGGTCATGTGCCAGCGGCGCCAGAATTCAACGATGCTGAGCGCCTTGTAGGGCGAATGGAAATTAAGCGGCAGCCTGATGCCGAACAGCCGGGCGGCGCCGATGGCCATGTCCGAATAGCCGGAGAAGTCGAAATAGAGCTGCAGGGTATAGGCCAGCGCCCCGCCCCAGGCTTCGAAAAAGCCGAGCTCGGCGCCCGAGCCGGCCGCCTTGAACACCGGGGTGGCATAGACCGCGACACCGTCGGCCAGCACCGCTTTCTTGAACAGGCCGATGGAGAAAATCATCAGGCCGATGGTGATATTGTCGAGCCGGAGGCGCATCTTCTCGTCCTGCATGAACTGGGGCAGCATCTCCTTGTGGTGGACGATGGGGCCGGCGATCAGCTGCGGGAAAAAGGTCACGAACAGGGCGTAATGCAGGAATTTATATTCCTTGGTGATGCCTTCATAGGCGTCGACCAGATAGGCGATCTGCTGGAAGGTGAAGAAGGAAATGGCCAGCGGCAGCACGATGGTGCCGATCTGCCAGTCAAGGCCGGTGAGCGCCGCCACATTCGAGACGAAGAAGCCGGCATATTTGTAGTACCCGAGCAGCCCGAGGTTGAAGACGATGCCGAGGGTGAGGATGGTCTTGCGGCTGAGGCCTTCCTTGTCACCGTTGCCGAGCAGGCGGCCGACGCCATAGTTGATCCCCATCGACAGGATGATCAGGAACAGATATTTCGGGTTCCACCAGCCGTAAAAGAACAGCGAGGCCAGCACCAGCACGCCGATGGCTTTTTCATGATCGAAGCGCGAAATCAGGAAAAACAGCGCCACCGTGACCGGCAGAAAGGCAAAAATAAATTCATAGGAATTGAAAAGCACGTTATCCGCCCCTTTTTTATTTTCCCCTGTTTCTTAGCGCGGGAATATAAATATATGATAAACAAAGAAGAATTTTTCTCAAACCAGTTAACTCTCAACATATGGGATTTCTTTGCTGATTTTGTGAAACTTCGCTTGCAGAAAGCCGAGAGTTTTCGTAGGTTCGCGCACGAATTCACCGGCAATTTTGCTTCCGGGAATTCAACTGTCACCACAACAACAGAAGACCACCACAGAAAGGGAAAGAAATGGCCTTTATTGCAGACTCCTTAAGCCGTGTTAAGCCTTCCCCAACCATTGCTGTGACGACCAAGGCAGCCGAACTGAAAGCTGCCGGCCGCGACGTGATTGGCCTGGGCGCAGGGGAACCTGACTTTGACACCCCCGATAACATCAAGGAAGCCGCCATCAAGGCCATTAACGAGGGCCAGACCAAATATACCGCCCCCGACGGCACCCCCGAGCTGAAAAAGGCGGTGGCCGCCAAGTTCAAGCGGGAAAACGGCCTCGACTATGAACCCAGCCAGGTGACCATCAACAACGGCGGCAAGCACACCCTGTTCAACGCCCTGATGGCGACCATCAACCCGGGCGACGAAGTGATCATCCCGGCTCCTTACTGGGTGTCCTATCCGGACATGACCCTGCTGGTCGGCGGCACCCCGGTGATCGTGGAATGTACCCAGGAAAATAACTTCAAGCTGCAGCCGGCCGACCTGGACGCGGCGATCACCCCCAAAACCAAATGGGTGATCCTCAACAGCCCGTCCAACCCGACCGGCGCCGCCTACAGCCGCGACGAACTCAAGGCGCTGACCGATGTGCTGCTCAAGCATCCCCACGTCTGGGTGATGAGCGATGACATGTATGAGCATCTGGTCTATGACGATTTCGAGTTTTATACCCCGGCCCAGGTCGAGCCCAGGCTCTATGACCGCACCCTGACCGTCAACGGCGTGTCCAAGGCCTATGCCATGACCGGCTGGCGTATCGGTTATGCGGCCGGCCCGGTGGAGCTGATCAAGGCGATCGGCAAGATCCAGTCCCAGACCACCTCCAACCCCAGCAGCATCTCCATGGCCGCCGCGGTCGAGGCCCTGAACGGTCCGCAGGATTTCCTGAAAACCCGCGGCGAAGCCTTCAGGAAACGCCGCGACCTGGTGGTGCGCATGCTCAATGACGCCGACGGCATCACCTGCGCCACCCCGGAAGGCGCCTTCTATGTCTATCCGAGCTGCGCCGGCATGATCGGCAAAACCACGCCGGACGGCACAGTGCTGGAGAATGACGAAGCTGTGGTCACCTACCTGCTGGAAAGTGAAGGGGTTGCCGCCGTGCATGGCGAGGCCTTCGGCCTGAGCCCGCACTTCCGCGTCAGCTACGCCACGTCCGAAGAGGCCCTGACCGAGGCCTGCACCCGGATCCAGCGGGCCTGTGCTGCGCTGAAATAAGCGGAACTGAAGATCTCAAAGTAAAACCCCCTGCAGGCATAGGGCCGCAGGGGGTTCTTTTTTGGTTGCAGGGGATGCAACCCGGGGGAAGGCGTATGGCTTGCGCTGTTCGGCCTTATTCCGCCGACAGCTGGCCGTCGGTAATGGTGACATGTTCCTCTTCGCCGATGGTCAGGGCGCTGCCGGTGTCGACAATTTCCACATAGCAGTCATGGCACAGGTCGCCCAGGGTCTCGTTGGCGCCGATGGTGACGGTCTGTTCCAGTTCTGAGGTTTCCACATAGACTTCGTAGGCGACATCGTCATTGTTTTTCAGGTCGGCGGCAAGGGCCGGCGCAGCAGCCGCGAGGGCCAGGACCGGCAGGAGGGCGTAGGCGGTTTTCTTCATCTGGAGTATTCCGTAGTTCAGTGAATGATAAGGCGAATTAATGCGCCGTCCCGGGGGGAAATAAAGAGAATTTATTCAATAGATATTATGCGGAAAGCCGATACCAGGACCGACTTCCGCCAGGGAAGGTGCCGCGCGCCGGTCTATCTATTTGGAAATTAAATAATATCATTAAAATAAATTCGCTTTTCGAATAGTCCGCGATACGGAATAGTAAAAATGGAAAAATATGTTTTTTTCGCACAGGAACGCATGCAATGAAGCAACACCGCGCAAACGGCAAACACGGAACCGCCAAAAATCATCACGACTATGGAGTCGATTACGAAGATGAAGAGGACTATCGGGATTTCCGCAAGAAAAAGGTCGACCTGTCACGCCGGCAATCCCGACGGGACAAATACCGCGACCAGGCCTGACCTCTCTCGTCCGTCAGACTTTCCCGCTATCTGACACGCCTGTCAGCTCCGGCAGGGCGTTTCTGATGTCGTCGAGGCCCGCCAGGATCAGGCTGACGAGCGTTTCATCGAGCGCCTCGCCATAGACCATATAGGCGGGATAGGTGAAATGGGGCGCGCCTTCCACAATCCGCAGCCGGCCGTTCCTGACCAGCGGTGCGGCGGTCCGTTTGGGGAAATAGCCGCTGGCGGGCGTGTTCAGCAGGTAACCGATGCCCAGGGTGCCCACATCGAGGGAAACGCGCGGCACCTCCATGTCCGGGAAATTGAGAGCGTGGTCGCTCTGGAATTCAGGACCCCAGTTGACATAGACATAGTCCTGGGCGAATGCATCCTGCCCGGGTTCTGTGGAGGACACCAGGATGAGCTCCTCGTCGAGAATCTGGCGGACTTTGAATCCGGGGCGTTGCTCCGGCCGGTACATAACGGCGATATCCAGTGAATTATCTGCCAGGTTGCGGATCAGGTCAGGGGCGTTGCCGGTTTCGGTCCGGACCGCCACCTCCGGCGCATGGGCCCGCATCCAGGGCAGCAGGTTCAGCAGGAAGCCATCCCACAGGCTGACCTGGGCGCCGAGCCGCACCATGGTTTCCTGCTCCTCTCCGATGCCCACCTCCAGCCGGGCCTGGTCCCAGATACGCGACAAGGCAACGGCATGTTTCAGGAACTGGCGTCCGGCCGCGGTCGGGGTGGCGCCCTGTTTATTGCGCTCGAACAGGGGGCTGCCGATCTGGTTTTCCAGGTTTTTGATGCGGATGCTGACCGTCGACTGGGTCACATTGACCCGCTCCGCGGCGGCCAGGAAGCTGCCGGTTTCATAGACGGCGATGAAGGTCCTGATCTGGGCGATATCCATAGTTGCCGGGCCTGTATTTAATATTCAAATATAATACGGGGTTCAGATGTCTATTATTTATAATAAATTCCGGAGGCCGTCTCGATAAAAACACTGACGAAATGAAAATATGCTAAGGATTGATCAGGATCAGGTGGCAAGGTGCATAATATTGTTATTGTCCCGGATATATCTATAATATTGTTGTTAATTTCGGCGCCCGCCTTGTTTTGTAATAATTCTAAACTATATATTAAGCACTGGACTTAAAAAGAGGAGTATAACATGCAGATCAATATTGGTATGGACAATGACACACGGCAGCAGATTGCCGAAGGCCTCAGCCGTCTGATGGCCGATACCTATACGCTGTACCTGAAGACCCACAATTATCACTGGAATGTGACGGGTCCGATGTTTCAGACCCTGCATGAACAGTTCGAGGTCCATTATACGGAGCTGTGGGCGGCCATCGACGTGATTGCCGAGCGGATTCGCTCCCTCGGCGAATATGCCCCCGGCACCTACAAGGAATTCGCCGCGCTGACCAGTATTCCGGAAGATGACGGTATTCCAAGTGCGGAACAGATGATCCGCAACCTGGTGGAGGCCAATGAGGCCGTGACCCGTACCGCACGCTCAATCGTGCCCCTGGCGGCGGACGCCGGTGACGAACCGACGGTCGGTATCCTGGGCGACCGGATGGAAGTTTCCGAGAAAAATGCCTGGATGCTGCGGTCCCTGCTCAACTAATGCAGCGGTAGTGATCGGTCTGTTGGCCGGTCTGGCAAAATCAGATTAAACCGTGTAAAGGTAGCTTCAATTTTGTGAAGCTGCCTTTTTGTTTGGAATGGTCATGACCTATGAGCTTGTGATTTTTGATTGTGACGGGGTGCTGGTGGACAGTGAGCCGATTGCCAACCGGGTGCTGCGCGACGCTCTGGCGCGGGAAGGCCTGAAGATGACCCTTGCCGAGGTGGTGTCCGAGTTTGTCGGGCTTAGCATGACCTCTGTCGTGAAACGGGCCGAAGAGCTTCTGGGTCGGCCGCTGCCGGCCGATTTCCTCGATCGGGTGCAGGCGGAAACCTTCGAGGTGTTTCATCGCGAGCTCACGGCAGTGGAGGGAATCCACGATGTGGTGGCCCATCTCAAGGAACAGGGAATCAAAAGCTGCGTCGCCTCGAGCGGCGATTTTGCCAAAATGGAAGTGACCCTGGGCCTGACCGGCCTGAAGGATGATTTCGACGGGCGAATCTTCAGCTCGTCCCAGGTGAGTCGCGGCAAACCCTGGCCGGACCTTTATCTGTTTGCGGCGAATCAAATGGGAGTCGATCCGGCCCTGTGCCTGGTGGTGGAAGACAGCCTGCCGGGGGTGCGCGGCGCCGTTACCGCCGGCATGGATGTGCTGGCCTACAGTGTGCGCGGCGAGTGTGACGACCTGCTGAAGGCAGGGGGCGTGGTCATCCACCGGATGACAGATGTCCTGGATCACCTTGACTAGACATGCACAATATTTAATCGAACTCCATTTATGTCTGTTATTTGTGCAGTTTATGCTTCAAACAACCGTTTGGTAAGGTATTGACTTATATAAGGAATTTTCATCGTTTGAGGAAGAGCTTTGCAAAAAATGCAGACCTCGTGCCTCTATTTTGAGCGCTGCGCCGGGATGGCTGCCGGGATTTTGAACAGGCCGGTGAGCAAAAAAAATGCCGGGACGAACCCGGCATAGTCAAAAATATAGGGAGGCTTCATGTCTGGGAGACAATGAAACAGCTGCAACTTACATATGGGAGGCATATAAGCCACAGCCAGAAGCAACATGGCGTTGCTTCAAAGATATTGCGATGCAACATCTTTATGTAACATAGGGATGTTTCGACTCTTTGTAAAGGGGTAAAATGTGAAAAAAATATTATAAAACCAAACAAAACAAGTTTTTGTATAAATTTTAAAGAAATAGTGCAAAGCACAATATGTAGCCAGTTTGAAGGATATTTAAAGGCAAAAAAAATGCCGGGACGAACCCGGCATAGTCAAAAATATAGGGAGGCTTCATGTCTGGGAGACAATGAAACAAGCTATAATCTTCATCTGGGAGGACATCCGATCATAGCGCCTGAAATTACTTGGGAGGTTCTTTCAGGAGACGATGCAACGCATCATCTGAGTTGAATATAGCCACAGGGGGCCCGGGTGACCACCCTTTCAATTCACAACACAGCTATGCGTCTAGTGCATGGCTTGTATCAGAAGCGGGTACCCTTGAATTGCTGGATAATATAGTCACGGAAGGCGGCAATTCGCTTTGACGTCCTGAGTTCCTGTGGATAAGTGATATAGGCGTCGAACTCGGGACCCTCCGTATCTTCCAGGACACGCACCACATTCATGGATCCCTGGACAAGATAGTCGGGCAGGGCGGCAATGCCGATACCGGCCTTTACTGCCTGCAGCACACCATAGATGCTGTTCACCCGCAGAGATGGTTTGCGCGGTTCCAGGGTGCCTTCTGTCAGCGCCCAGTCCATACTTTGTATTGGCGCGGAGGGCACATGGCCGTAGGCGATCAGGCTGTGGTTGTCGAGGTCATCCACGGTCTTGGGGCGGCCCTTGCGACTTAGATACTCGGGCGAGGCATAAAGATGGTGGTGGAAGGTGCCGAGCCGTTTCTGGATCATCTCCAGATGTTCGGACGGGCGGAAGCGAATGGCCACGTCGGCTTCCCTTGTGGTCAGGTCCAGATCCAGGTCCGAGACAATCAACTGCACGTCCACTTCGGGATATTTTTCAATGAAGCCGCGGATATGGTGCATCATCCAGGTCGATCCGAAGCTGAGCGTGGTGGTGACCTTGAGTTCCCCCATGGGGACGTCACTGCCTTCCAGAAGCTGCTGTTCTGTGAAGTGGATCTTGGAGACCACATCTTCCGCGGTCTTGAACAGGGTTTCCCCTTCGTCAGTCAGGCTGAGACCGCGCGCATGGCGGTTGAACAGGGACACATTCAGGCTTTCTTCAAGCGACCTGATCTGCCGGCTGACGGCCGACTGGCTCAGGCTCAGCTTTTCCCCGGCATGGGTAAAGCTGCCGGAAGAGGCGACCGTATGAAAAATTCTAAGTTTATCCCAATCCATTTGACTAACTGCTCATCTAAATGCTGCCTGGAACTATGCTGTTTACATAATAATGGTCAATTTTGCGCTGCATCAATAAAAAAAGGCGGGAAAAATCCCGCCTTTCTCAGAAAACTGGTGGAACTCTTAGAGTTCTTCAGCATGTGAAGCGAGGTAGCTGGCCACACCTTCTGCGGTGTCTTTCATGCCTTCCTGGCCTTTCTGCCAACCGGCCGGACAGACTTCGCCGTGTTCTTCATGGAACTGCAGGGCTTCAACCATGCGGATGCTTTCGTCCACGTTGCGGCCCAGCGGCAGGTCGTTGATCACATAGTGCCGGATGTTGCCTTCCTTGTCGATCAGGAAGGAACCGCGCAGGGCGACGCCGGCGTCTTCGATCAGCACGCCATAGTCTTTGGCAATCTGTTTGGTCAGGTCGGCAACCAGCGGGAATTTGATCGGGCCGAGACCGCCTTTGTTTGGCGGGGTGTTGCGCCAGGCATAGTGTGAATACTGGGAGTCGACGCTGACGCCGACGACTTTGGTGTTCAGTTCGGCAAATTTGTCCATGCGGTTGCTGAAAGCAATGATTTCAGACGGGCAGACAAAGGTGAAGTCCAGCGGGTAGAAGAAAATCAGACCATAGCTGCCTTTCAGGTAGTCAGACAGGGTCAGTTCTGTCAGTTCGTCATTTTCCATGACAGCCTGGGCTGTAAAATCAGGGGCTTTCTGGCCGATAAGATGTGACATTTTGCTTCTCCATTTGTGGATTTATTGAGGTTCTGATTTAATTTAGAATTGTTCTAATAGATAGAAGAATTGATCCCCGAGTCAAGATGTATTTTGTTCATCTGCGCCCGAATAGGAGAGAAATAAATGCGTATATTTCAGAGACATATTTCGCGTAGACCAATTTTACCAAAATATTAATACAACTCTTTGGTTTCATAAATATTTCTTAATGCTTTTAGCAGAAAATATAGGCTGTGAACGTGAACTATCAAGGGGTCACAGATAAAATGAAAATGATGCCGGAAAAAATTAAAAAGTCTTTGATGGCTTTTACCGCCGGACGGAAAAAACTGCAACAGTCGACCGGGCTGGCGGATTTTGGTCGCAAGCTGGTGCGGGACACCCGGGGAATGTCCGGTGCGATTATGGTGGCATCTGTTATTCCGATCATTGCCATTGTCGGCCTGGCCACGGATGTCAGCCGCGCCTATATCGTCAAGCAGCGCCTGGGGACGGCGCTTGACGCGGCGGCACTGGCCGGTGGCCGTGTGCTGAACGACACCGCCGCAGTGCGCAGGGCCGAAATCCAGCAGTATTTTGATGCCAACCTGCCCAACGGCTTCATGGGGGCTACCGTTGAGGGGCCGTATGAAGTGGATGAAGACGGCAACGTCCTGGCGGAAGATTATGTTTACGGAAATGATGAAGATGTCCTTCGCCTGAAAGCAAATGCCGACGTGAATACCGTGTTTCTGCAGCTGTTCGGCGTCGACTCCCTGGATGTAAACACCGACGCCGAGGTGACCAAGGAGATTTCCCTGCTCGATGTGGTGGTCGCCATTGACTTGTCCGGGTCCATGCAGACATCGGATGTGGGCGGCGGGTCGCGAATATATGCGGCCAAGCAGGCGGCTAAAACCATGATCAATATCCTGTTCGGCAATAATGCGGAAAATCCGTTGCTGAAAATCGGAGTGGTGCCCTGGTCTGGAGCAGTGAATATCACCAACAACGGGTCAAAATATGGTTTTGAGGCAGACGGGGTGACTCCTTTGGCCGCGGCTGACCTTTATACGACTGTGGCGGTGTCGCCTTCTGTCGCCAATCCCTATGAGATTCAATATTATTCCTTTGACAAATTATGTGAGGGAAGCAAGTGGAGTCCGGATTGTTCTTCCGCCATTCCCGGCAACGGTTATGAAGTTCTGAAAAACTACCAGGCAACCATCAACAATATCTATTACGCCCATAATGCGCCGTCTGTTCCTCTCCTGGCGGAACCGCCGACCGGCTGGACCGGGTGCGTCTATGCCCGTTATGCCCGGGAGGAAGCCTGGCAGTATAAGCAAACTCCCTCTTCAGACAACTCCACTTCCCTGGATGAAGCTGCTGATATCTATGACGGTCCGGTCGAGATTGTCGGCGGCAAGTCGTGGATCGGCTGGTATCCGATCGGGGATGAGAATGAATATAGCAACTATGTGGCATATGATTTCAATGGCGATGGCTCGATCGGTTCCAGTGAAAAATATTATGACGGCTATCGTTGCGACATGGGGCGCCTGGCCAATGAAACGTCTTCCTGTACGCCCTGTCCGGACTATGGCATCACCAAGCTGCAGAGCGTGAAGCAGGTGGTGTGGGATGCCATCGATGACCTGGATGCGACCAGCGGCGGCTATACCAATATCCCCCAGGGACTGGTTTGGGCCTGGCGGGTGCTGTCACCGGGACTGCCCTTTAACGAAGCCTCCGTGATTTCCGCCAACAGCAACACCATCAACCGGGCAATCATTCTGCTGACTGACGGTGAAAATACGCGCCGCTCCGGCGATACCTATAACAGGATGTTGTCGGATCGGAACAATCGTCTGCTTGAAGTGGCCGACGCCATCAAGAATGACCCGGACAATAATATCCAGATCTATACCATCCAGTTCGCGGAAAGCAGCGGTTCGCTGGCCACCCTGCTGACCAATGTGGCGACGGATGAAGATCACTATTATTTTGCGCCGGATGCGGCAACACTGAATACAATCTTCGAGGAAATCGCCAACGAATTGTCGAGCCTGAGGCTGTCCAAATAATCCGTTGGAGAGATATCTTCCTTATTTCATAAAAAAAGGCGCTCATGGGGCGCCTTTTTTGTTATCGTGACGGAAATATTCCGTGAGTATTGGGGCAGGGAACAGTGACGTCCAACGATTTTTTTCCCGAAAACAGCAAGATTGCCTGGCTGGAAAGGCCGGACGGCATAAGGTTGCGCATTGTCTCGATCGAGCCCGACGGCCCGGTCCGCGGGCAAATCGTGATCGTCAACGGCCACCGGGAATATATGGAGAAATATCAGGAGTTTTTTCAGGACTTTCTCGACCGCGGGCTGCGGGTTTACAGTATGGATCACCGCGGGCAGGGCCTGTCCAGCCGCTTGCTCAAGGATCGTCACAAAAGCTATATCAAGAATTTTGATCTGTATCTTTCCGATCTCGCCGAGATGATGTCCCACTATGATTTGCTGGAGCAGGAGCCGCGGAAGTTGCCGCTTTATCTGCTTGGCCATTCGATGGGCGGCCATATTGCCTTTCGTTTCCTGCATGACCATCCCGGTGTTTTCGACAGGGCGGTGCTCATGGCGCCGATGTTGGGGATTAACCTCGGGTCGCCAATCAAGGCGCTGTTTACGCCATCCTACATTCAATGGGCCTGCCTGTTCGGCTGGGACAAGGAATATGCGCCGGGGCAGGAGCCGAAAAATGCGGATGATATGGAGCTCATGGTCAGCGATCTGCTGACCCATGACCTGTCCCGCCATGAGGCGGAAAACCAAATCATGAAGGCCAATCCGGACCTGTATGCGGGAGGCGCCACCTATGGCTGGCTGAAGGCGGCCCTGGACAGCATCGATATTTTGAAGCAACGGGGATATGCAGAAGCCATAACCCTGCCGGTCCTGGCACTCCTGGCGGAAGAGGAAAGGCTCGTTGTCAATGAAGACGCCTGCGAAATCCTCGGTCGTCTGCCCAACAGCCGGATTGAGGTCATCAAGGGGGCCTTTCACGAAATCTATCGGGAAGCCGATGACATCCGTCAGGAGATGTGGCGGTTGCTGGACGGGTTCCTAGCTGTTGAGGATGTCTAGCACCTGGGCGTGCAGCGCCCGGTCGCCGCTGGCGACAATCTGCCCGCCCTGGTTCGGGGAGCCGCCATCCCAGCAGGTGACAATGCCGCCGGCATTTTCGATGATCGGGATCAGCGGCTGGATGTCATAGCTTTCCAGGCCGCTTTCAATCACCACATCCATATGTCCCGACGCGACCATCATATAGGCGTAGCAGTCATAACCGTTGCGCACCATATTGGCCATTGCCGCCACTTTCTCGAAGGCGCGGCGGTCATCCATGGTGGCGAACAGCTGCACCGGGTCTGTCGTCGACAGGGTGGCCTGGGAAATATCGGGGCAGGGGCGGCAGTGAATGGGCGAGCCGTTCAGGCTGCTGCCCAGCGGCGAACCGATATATCTTTCCTTCAGGTAAGGCTGGTCCATCATGCCGATCACCGGCCCCTTGCCGTCATTCACAGCAATCAGGGTGCCCCACAGGGGAATGCCGGCAATGAAGGCGCGAGTGCCGTCGATGGGATCAATGATCCAGTTCATGCCGTCCTGATTGTCAGGATTGATTGCCTGCCCGTGTTCCTCGCCGATCAGGTTGTGAGCGGGGTATTTATCGAGGATCAGGCGGCGAATGGCGGCCTCGGCATCCCGGTCGGCCCGGGTGACCGGATCAAAGTCGCTTTGCAGCTTTCGGCCCTTGTTGACAACATCCAGCGGCGCGCGGAAGGATTTCAGGGTAATTTCCGCCGCGGCATCCCCGAGAATATGAAGAAAATCGACATATTCCTTGATTTCATCAGGATTTAAGGTATCTGACATGGGTATAAATCATTCCAAAGCTGGGCACTGCGGGGCCGGTTGAATTCATTCTGTGTCAGGGATTTTCACAGGATTGTCAAGGATTCAAGTCTGAAAGAGTATGACCGAGACATTTGACTTTATCATCATTGGCGGCGGTATCGCCGGGGCGTCGGCAGCCTGGTTCCTCAGTCCTCATGGACGTACATTGATCCTGGAGCGGGAAGAGTATCCCGGCTATCACACCACAGGCCGCTCGGCAGCCTTTTTTGCTGAAACCTATGGCAATGCGGTGGTTCAGCAGCTGACCCGGGCTTCGCGGTCGTTCCTGTTGTCGCCGCCGGACGGTTTCTCCGAAACACCGCTGGTTCACAAGCGCGGCGCCGTCTATATGGCGACGGCGGAACAGGTAGAGTTCCTGGAACAGTCCTACAGGACCAAGAAAGCCGTCAGTCCGGAAATCAAGCAGCTCACTGCTACCGAGATCCTTGAGAAAGCTCCATGCCTGCGCAAGGGCTATGCGGTTGCCGGGTATGAGGATCCGGGGTGCCGGGACATCGATGTGCATGCTCTTCATCAGGGCTATCTGCGCGGCATGAAAAAGAATGGCGGGAAAATGCTGTGTAACCAGTCGGTCGAGGATATTTCGAGGTCGGCAGAAGGTTGGCAGGTAGAACTGGCGGAAGGCAGGGTCGAAGGACGGGTTCTGGTCAATGCCGCCGGTGCCTGGGGGGATGAACTGGCGGCGGTTGCCGGTGTGGCGCCTATCGGCCTGGATCCCCGCAGAAGGACGGTCATCTGTGTTGATGCCGATGGCGCCGAACTTTCGCCCGAGATGCCGCTGGTGCTGGATGCGGAAGATGAGTTTTATTTCAAGCCGGAGGGAGGCGGCATTCTGCTTACCCCCTGTGACGAAACACCAATGCCGCCCTGTGATGTTCAACCGGAAGAACTGGATATTGCCCGGGCGATCGACCGGCTGGAACAGGCGTCGGAATTCAGGGTGACCCACGTCCGGCGCAAATGGTCGGGTCTTCGCACCTTTGTCCCGGACCGCTCCCCGGTGGTCGGGTTTGATCCGGATATTGCTGGTTTTTTCTGGTGCGTCGGGCAGGGGGGATTTGGAATCCAGACCTCGCCGGCCATTGGCCGGCTGGTGGCGGAATTAATTGTGAATGGTGAAACCGGCAGTGTGCTGCCGGTTGCGGAAATTTCACCGCAGCGGTTCAGGAACTAGTTATTTACCGATGCGGGGTTTGTCGCCGCTGGAAGGGCCGAATGCCTTTTCCAGGGTCATGGTGCTGTCCTTGGCCAGCTCGATGGCCTCGGTCAGAAGTCCCAGAATTTCCACATTATTGGCGAGGACATGCTGGGCTTCCGGGCGATCATCGTCCATGATCCGGGTTGCCCGCTGGATAATGTCCTTGCGGATGATGTTCAGGATATCTTCCAGTCTGAACCCGTCGGGGTTTTCATCGGTCACCAGAAAATGTGTCATAAGCGCACCCTTTTTGTCAGTTATTCCCGCAAAGCCTACTGGAAAGCCATTAAGTTTGGGTAAACGCAGGGTTATTTGCGACCGGAAGACAAAAGCCTCTGGCGGGCTCTGGAAATGATTTCAGCGCGTTCCTGCGGGGATTTTTCCGGCCAGTTGAACAGTTCGGTCCGCAACCGGCCGCAGCCGATGCACCATGTTTCGGTTGCGTCCAGCTGGCAGATGCTGATGCAGGGGGTGTCTGTCCGGTCTGTCGGTTCCATGGTCATTCCTATAGCATAAAAAAAGCCGGGCGAACCCGGCTTTTTGATCATTTTAGCTGGCTTGGGCGGCGCGAAGGGCCCTCTTGCGATCATGGGGATCGAGGTAGCGCTTGCGCAGCCGGATATTTTCCGGGGTAACCTCTACCAGTTCATCGTCATTGATATAGGCGATGGCTTCTTCCAGGCCCAGTTTGCGCGGCGGGGTCAGCTTGATGGCGTCATCCTTGCCGGCGGCGCGGATGTTGGTCAGCTGCTTGCCCTTGAGCGGGTTCACGTCCAGGTCGTTGTCCCGGCTGTGTTCGCCGATGATCATGCCTTCATAGACTTCGTCCTGCGGGTCGACCATGATGATGCCGCGTTCCTCAAGGTTGAACAGGGCGTAGGCCACAGCCTTGCCGTTACCGTTGGAGATCAGCACACCTTGGCGACGCCCGGCGATCGGGCCCTTATAGGGGCCATAGCTGTGGAACACCCGGTTCATGATGCCGGTACCGCGGGTATCGGTCAGGAACTCGCCGTGATAACCGATCAGGCCGCGGGACGGGGCCAGGAAGGTGATACGGGTCTTGCCGGCGCCGCTGGAGCGCATGTCGGTCATTTCCGCCTTGCGCAGGCCCATTTTCTCGACCACGCCGCCGGAAAATTCTTCGTCCACATCGACGACAACTTCTTCATAGGGCTCCAGTCGTTCGCCGGTGTCAGGATCTTTCTTGAACAGCACCTGCGGGCGGGAGATGGAGAGCTCGAAGCCTTCGCGGCGCATGGTTTCGATCAGGACGCCGAGCTGCAGTTCGCCGCGTCCGGCCACTTCAAAGCTGTCCTTGTCTTCGCTTTCGGTGATTTTGATGGCCACATTGCCTTCGGATTCACGTTCCAGGCGATCACGGATCAGGCGGCTGGTGACTTTCTTGCCTTCACGTCCGGCCAGCGGGCTGTCGTTGACGGAGAATTTCATGCTCAGGGTTGGCGGGTCAATCGGCTGGGCCTGCAGCGGTTCGGTCACTTCCGGGGCGCAGAAGGTATCGGCCACGGTACCGACACTTAGTCCGGCAATGGCAATAATGTCTCCGGCTTGGGCCTGCTCTACCGGCACACGCTCCAGTCCGTGGAAGGAGAGGAGCTTGCTGGCGCGGCCCTGTTCCACCACTTCACCCTTGGCGTTCAGCACCTTGATCGGATCGTTGACCTTGATCCTGCCGCTCTGCACCCGCCCGGTCAGCACGCGGCCCATGAAATTATCGCGATCCAGCAGGGTCGCCAGCATGGTAAAGGGCTTGGCGATATTTTCCTCGGTCGCCACTTCCGGCGCCTTGAAATGGCTGATGATGGTTTCAAACAGCGGCGCCAGGTTTTCCCGCGGACCGTCCAGTTCCAGATCCGCCCAGCCGTCACGGCCGGAGGCAAACAGGGTCGGGAAGTCAAGCTGCTCCTCGTTGGCGTCGAGCGCCACGAACAGGTCAAAAACCTCGTCATGGACGGCATCGGGGCGCCGGTCCGGCTTGTCCACCTTGTTGATCACCACGATCGGTTTCAGGCCCAGCGCCAGCGCCTTGGACAGCACGAATTTGGTCTGCGGCATCGGGCCCTCGGCGGCATCCACCAGAAGGATCACGCCGTCGACCATGCTGAGGATACGCTCCACTTCGCCACCGAAGTCGGCGTGGCCCGGGGTGTCGACAATATTAATGCGGGTGCCGTGCCATTCCACGGCCGTACATTTGGCGAGGATGGTAATGCCGCGCTCTTTTTCCAGGTCGTTGCTGTCCATGGCCCGCTCTTCAACGCGCTGGTTTTCACGGAACAGGCCGCTCTGGCGGAACATGCTGTCCACCAGGGTTGTTTTGCCATGGTCCACGTGGGCGATGATGGCAATATTACGTAACGTCATGTAATTAAACTCGTATCAATTAAAACTGTTGATCTGCCGTTAACAAGCGCCTATCACTGTGCAGTGCAAAAAACGGCCAAAAATTCGGCGCAGTATAGCCATCCTGCGGCCTTTGTCCATGTGAATTTATCGTGACGGGAGGAAATGATGAAAGCGATGATCGTCCGGGAAAATGGTCCCTTGTCCAATTTGCAGCTTGAGGAAGTGGATGATCCGGTGGCAGGACCGGGCCAGGTCGTGATCGATATCAAAGCCTGTAGCGTCAATTTTGCCGACAGCCTGATGGTTGAAGGCACTTACCAGGTCAAGCCGCCGAAACCTTTCAGCCCCGGACTGGAAGTGTCCGGCTATGTGGCCGAACTGGGTGACGGCGTCGCAGGATTCAAGGTGGGGGACAAGGTTCAGGCTCTGACCAACTGGGGCGGTTTTGCCGAAAAGATCGCTGTGCCGGTTGACGCCCTGCTGAAGGTGCCGGAAGAGATGCCGCATGCGGATGTAGCCAGCTTCGTGGTTGCCTATGGCACCAGTCATGTGGCGCTTGATTATCGCGCCCGGCTCAAGCCCGGGGAGTGGCTGGTGGTGACCGGTGCCGGCGGCGGGGTCGGCCTGACGGCGGTGGAAATCGGCCACCTGATGGGCGCGCGGGTTATTGCGCTGGCCGGGGACGATGACAAGCTGGAAGTGGCGCGCAGCAAGGGGGCGGAATTCACGGTCAATTATAAGGACGAGGATGTCCGGGAGCGGCTCAGGGAAATTACTGACGGCCAGGGTGTCAATGTGGTTTACGACGCCGTTGGCGGCGACATCTTCCAGGCCTGTTTCCGCGCCATGGCGCCGGAGGGGCGGATCCTGGTGATCGGTTTTGCCAGCGGCAATATTCCCCAGGTTCCGGCCAACCATCTGCTGGTCAAGAACATCGAGCTGATCGGTTTCTACTGGGGCGCCTACAAGGAATTCAAGAACCAGATTCTGGTGGACAGCGCGAAGCAGCTGCTGGGCTGGTATCAGGAAGGCAAGATCAAACCCCACATCAGCAAGACCTTCCCGCTGGAGCAGACGGTGGACGCCATCCGCGCCCTTCGGGACCGCAAATCCTCGGGCAAGGTGGTGGTGCTGATCGGGGACGATGCTTAGGGAATTTTTCGAGTATCTTCTGACGCCCGCAGAGCCGGCCGTGAAGGCATTGGGCTATCTGCGGGAATCCATCTCCATTGAGAGCCGCCACCGGCGCTGCCGGGAAGCGTGGCGGGAGCATCTTGAAAACAGCCGCAGGCAAATTTTATCTGCAGCAGAGACTTTGAAACCAGGCAGTCATATTGTGATTATGGGCTCAGGCGCGCTCCATGATGTGCCGGTCGAAGGTCTGCGGGAGAGGGGGCTTCGGCTCAGTCTTGTGGATATTGTCCACCTGCCGGCGGTCAGAAAGCGCTATGGTCGGGATGACCATATTCATTTTGTGACGGTGGATGTCACCGGGAAAGCGGCAAATATCTTCGCGCCGAAGAGCGCGGGCAACGGAAGCCCCCCGGCGCTGGACCTCGCGGCGCCGCCGGACCTGGTGGTCTCGCTCAATATTCTCTCGCAACTGGCACTGCTGCCGCTGAAATATCTGGAAAAGATGGGGGAAAAGGTTCCGCCAGACTTTGCGGAAGAGATCATGCTGGCGCACCTGGACTGGCTGGCCGGTTTCGGCTGTCCGGTTGCTTTGGTTTCTGACTTCGAGCGTCTCTATGCGGAAAAAGATGATGTCCTGGAGCATGAGGAGGCCTTGCCGGACAAAGTTGCCCGGAAGCTGGGGCGGCCTGAACAGGACTGGGTCTGGAGAATAGCGCCAGCCGGCGAGCTCGACCGGAAAATAGAGGTCCGCCATCGTGTTGGCTTCTGGCGACCTGATGCCGGAAGATGAAAAGTCCCTGTTTCCCGCTTTGTTAGCCAACTATTAATTTCTGCCCCCTATAGTTTCAGAAACTTTGAAAATATCATTTGAGTATAGGGCCGCAATGAGCATTCTTTCCGAAGCAGAACTTGAAAATCTCTATGAATCCGAAGCACTTGACGAAGCCCGCGATGTCGCCGGCAGTCTCGAAGTCCGCCTGCAGCAGGTGCTGAGCGGTGAAATCAAAGGGGAGAAGGCGAAGGCCATGCTGGCGCAGGATGCCTCCAACCTGCGGCTCAAAGTCAAGGCTGTGAAGCTGCCCGGCCTGTCGGCCATTTGCCAGCGCCTTGACGACTACTTGTGGCATATGGATGAGGTCAAAGAGGAAAACATCAGGGACCTGCAGCAGTTCAGCGATAAAATCCTGGGGCTTCTGGACGGATCCTCCACTCCGATCAAGGATGTTGCTGCCGATATTCAGGCGCTGCCCCATCATTCCACTTTTGAAGTCAGCGATGTGAAGAAGACTGACAAGGACGTTACACTGGTTCTGCCACAGAAGGCGGCAGCGCGCGTGGTTGAACGCGAACTGGTGGAGTGCGGCTATCGCGTGTCCACGGTTCTGGACTCTCTGGATGCCTTTGAAATCATCCTCGAAACGCGCCCGGATCTGGTCATTACCACGGCGGTGATGCCGCGCTTGTCAGGGATTGATCTGGCCTGCGCGCTCAAATCCATGCCGACCACAAAAAATGTTGCTGTCGCAATTTTAACGAGTATGGAACTGGATCATCCGGATCTTAAAGCCCTGCCCATGAGTGTCGGGATTATCCGGCGCGGCGAACATTTCGGTAATGACCTGGCGGAAGTGTTGCAACGTTTCGGAATTACCTGATCATTTTGCATTTCCCGAATTCTTAATTCTGCGCTCATGCAGAGACCTCATGGTTTACTATTATGATTCACCGTTGTTTTTCAGGGGGGAAGAGTTAACAATGGGATTGTCATCGGCTTAATATTGCCTTATTTCTTTGTATATTGGAGATCAACGGAAGTTTCCGTATTGGGGCAAATCTTAAAAAAAAGATTGGGGCGGGATATGAAAAGCAAATCTTTCACATTGTTATTGTTGTTGGTTTTTTCCCTTTTTTCTGCGGGGCAGGTCCAGGGGAGCGAGAAATATACTGAAAATGTCCAGGCGGCGGACCGACAACTATTACTGGAAAATTATGGCGAGGCGGCGGATCTCTATAATCAGGCAAAGTCCTACGCCACAAACGTAAATGAAAAAAGTTACATCCACTACCGGCTCGGCAGCATCTATATGCGTCTCAACGACAAGATAAAAGCACAGCAGGAATGGCGGGACGGCCTCGATCTCCTCGAACGTGAAGGAGTTCATTCAGGCATCGAATTCCATCTTAAGCAGGCGCTTCTTAACAACGGCCTGTAATGTCTAAAGATAAGCTGCTGCCAGCGACAGGGTGAACAAGCCCGCCATGGTGGCAAGCCTCTTCCCTTGTGGTGACAGCTGCAGGGGCAGCAAGCCGCCTATGCCGTCCGCAAGGAATATGAGCGAAAGCAGGAAGATGGCCGGCGACAGCCCCGGTTGTTTCATGATGATGTTGAGGAGGCTGCTGAGAATTATCAGGAACGACGGAAACAGCCCCGCCGCCCCCAGCGGAAATCGTTTCTTGGGCAAATTCAGGATCATATAACCGGCCAGCGCCGAGACAAATGCCAGCAGAATATGTGTCGCGACCGGATCCGCCGTTGTCATCCAGGCGATAATCATGCCCCCGACAGCAATCAGCAGAAGCGACCAGGTAATATCAATCCCGTCCTGCCAGTCCTGCTCCAGCTTCAGAAAGTGGCCGAGCGCCAGCACGGTGATCAGTGCCAGTCCCCGGTATTCCGCCTCGCTGAACGTGAAAGGGCCGGACGGGGCGAAAGTCCAGAACACACCGGCGACCGGCACAACTGACTTGAAAAAGGTGCTGGTCTTGTCAAGGGACGGGAACCGGTCCAGCAAAACGCCATAAAGCAGCGCAAAAAGACACAGGTAAAATAATTTTGCCTGCTGATCGGTCGCGGGGATGTCAGGCCAGCCGAAATGGATCAGCATCACCAGCAGGAAGGAAACAACCAGGGAGGCGCTGGCAAGGGTGTTCCCCAGTCCTTCCCCGATATAGACCCTGGTCAGCGCCATGGAAACGATCGTCAGCACAAGGGGAAGCAGGCCAAGCATCACAAACGGGTCGTTAAAGTTTATCATGCCGCTATTCAGTCTCTTTCCCTGAAAATCTGATCATCCGCCGGGCCGGAATTTGATGCCCCAAACAATGTCGCAAAACGAATCACCCTGCAAGAAAAATATAAAATTGTCCGGATTGTTTCGCAGGAGGAGAAAACACCGTGACATTTCTGCAGAGAGGGATTGTGGTATTTTGGTCTGCGGATATCGCGGTAAAGATTTATCCTGTTGAAAATCAAGGGTTTTCCAAAATTTTGCGAGTGTTGCAAAAAAAACACAGTGTGGCATTTATGTTTTGGTTAAGTTATTGGAAAACAATAACTTTTTTCCCCTTGATTTTAGAGGGAGAGTTACTAAATATAGTTATGAGCGTTGTTCTTGGTGTAGGAATACACGCTTGAGCCCTACGTGGGCGTTTCCTCCCTAAACTTGGGCCATCTGAAAAACGGTGGCCCTTTTTTATTTTTCACTGTTAGCAGTATAGATGCCGAGCAGGGACTGGATTTCCCTGTTCAGTTTATCCGCCAGTTTGGTGATGGAATCCCGAAGGTTTTCGAAGTTTCCATTCAGCGACAGGTCTTCCTCGTTGAGGTAAAGGTTTCTGTTAAGTTCGATTTGGATGGCATGCCGTTTCCGGTCAGGGACACCGTAATGCACGGTATTATAGCCACCGGCATAGGGCGCGTTGAAGCGGACTGACAGGCCGTCCTCTTCAAAATGCTGCGCCACATAGCGGGAAATCTTCCTGGAACAGCTTTTATCATAATTATTGCCAATGACCACATCCGCCTGTCTGTTGGACGGCAGGCGGGAATTCATAAAACGGTAGGACGGCATGGAATGACAATCCACCAGAAGATAATAGCCAAACCTGTCCCGGGCCTGTTCAAGCAGTGCGGCAAGAGCTTCGTGAACCGGGTAATAAACCTCCTCAAGCCTTGCCCGGGCGGCGTCATGGGTCAGGCCCGGTTCCGGATAAATATCCTTGCCGTCGAAGGTTTTCATAGGAATAACGCCAAAGCCGCGCATGACTTTTTCACTTCGGATGAATTGCAGGCCGCGGGGCGAGTCCTTCAGGCACGCAGGGTCGATTTCCCGGACGTCGCGGTTGGTATCCACATAAATCCTGCCATAGTGATTTTTAAACAGACAGGAGCCTGCGCTGGTAATGCCGCCGATCACATCATCCATCCGGCTGTCGCCGGACTGGTGCAGCCTGATCGGCTGTCCCTCATATTGGTTGAGAAACTCCACAGGCAGGTAACGACCGCTGTGCGGGCTGTTGTAAACGATGCCGTTGGAGGGAGTGTCCGGTGAGATGATCGAATATGTTTCCATCGGGGTAAACAGGTTCCGCCCTGAAAATATCTTTCGCAAGATGATCAAAGATAAACAAAAGCGAATGAATGGTCCAAATAATTTGTGGAAAAATTAAGATTTCAAAGATAATTTATGACTATATTTATTTCCATGGTTATTCCGGGCCTCATGATTGGGCGCCGGACAGGTAGAGATTAAGGGTATACTCAGTGACGCGAATTCTTTTGGCTGAAGATGATGAAACCATGCGCACTTTCCTGGCGCGCTCGTTGGAAAAGGCCGGCTATAAAGTCATTTCCGTGGCTCAGGGGACCGATGCCCTGCCGCTTTTGGCTGGTGGAGGGTTTGATCTGCTGCTGACCGATATTGTGATGCCGGGCATGGACGGCATTGAACTTGCCCGCCGGGCCACCAAGATGCAGCCTGAGCTGCAGGTCATGTTCATCACCGGCTTTGCCGCTGTTGCGATGGATAAAACACGCGATCGTCCGACGAATTCCAAGGTTCTGCAGAAGCCATTCCACCTGAAGGACCTGGTGGATGAAGTCGACCGCCTATTTGTCGCTTGATCTCTATTCGGCGGATTAGTATTTTAAAGTAATATTCAAATACTAAAATGTCCCGCACGACGGGCATTGCAGCATAACAGGGTGCGCCTTGGCTAATCCAACCATATTGCTTGTTGAAGATACGCTTCCGCTGGCCTCGATCTACAAAGAATACCTGAGCGATGAAAAGCTTGAGCTGGTCCATGTGGCGACTGGCGGGGAGGCCTTTGACTATCTGGAGGAGGGACGTCCCGAAGTCATTCTGCTTGATATGCAGCTGCCGGACATGGACGGGATGCAGATCCTCGAGCATATCTCCGATAAAAAAATTGAAACCAGTGTTGTTGTGATTACTGCCCACGGCTCCATCTCGCGGGCGGTGGATGCCATGCGCCTGGGCGCCTTTGAATTCCTGCTCAAGCCGTTCGACAAGAGCCGCCTGGTCTTTACCGTGCGCAATGCCCTGGAACGGGTCCGGCTGAAAAAGGTCGTCTACAGCTATCAGAGCCAGTTTGAGGACCGCAAGGAATTCTGTAACATGCTGGGCAGTTCCCTGGCCATGCAGTCGGTCTACAGAACCATTGAGAATGTGGCGTCCAGCAAGGCCACAGTCTTTATTACCGGGGAAAGCGGTACCGGCAAGGAACTTGCCGCCCACGCGATCCACGAACTGAGCCCGCGCCGGAATCAGGAATTTGTGGTGCTGAACTGTGGAGCCATCCCCAAGGATCTGATGGAAAGCGAGATCTTCGGCCATGTCAAGGGCGCCTTTACCGGTGCCATCGATAATCGGGAGGGGGCGGCGCACAAGGCGGATGGCGGGACTTTGTTCCTGGATGAGATTGGCGAGATGGATATGGACCTGCAGGCCAAGCTGTTGCGCTTTATCCAGTCCGGCACCTTCCAGAAGGTCGGCAGCACCACGACCCATAAAGTCGATATTCGTTTTGTCTGCGCCACCAACCGCGACCCGCTCAAAATGGTCGAAACGGGATTGTTCAGGGAGGATCTGTACTACCGCCTGAACGTGGTGCCGATCCATATGCCGCCGCTTAGGGAACGGGGCCGGGACAAGCTGGAAATCGCCTATGCCCTGCTGGATAACTTCACCCGCGAGGAAGGAAAGCATTTCGTGCGGTTCTCGCCGGAGGTGGAAAAAGTCTTTTTGCACCACCCCTGGCCGGGGAATGTGCGCCAGATGCAGAATATCATCCGCAACGTGGTGGTCCTGCATAATGGCGAGGAAGTCAGCCTGGAAATGCTGCCCGCACCTTTCAACAGCTACGACGTGACAACGCCTTCCGCCACTGTGGTGGAAAAAGTGGCCCAGACCGGCGACAATGTGGTGGTTCTGCCGAAAATGTCGCCCAAGGCCATCCGGCCGCTGGAGGAGCAGGAGCGGGAGATTATTGAAGAAGCCATCCGTCTCTGTGATGGAAATATCACCAAGGCCGCCGGCTATCTGGAGATCAACCCTTCCACAATCTATCGCAAGATGAAAAGCTGGAGAGGGCCCTTGCTGAGCTGACGAGGCAGCCGGTCACGCTTTTCAAGGCAATCGTTTACAAATCGGTCTGGAAAGCTGTAATAATGATGCTTGTCAGTTCGCCCGGCACCTGTTCCGGATTTCATTCAAGATAAGGACATATTATGGCAGACGCTTCCCAGGCTGTGGCCCGCCCGCAAACCAAATATCTCAAGGACTATCGGGCGCCCGATTATACCATTGACCGGGTGGACCTTTTGTTTCAGCTGGAAGAAGGGGTGACCCATGTCACCTCGCGCCTGCAGATGCGGCGGCAATCGGGCGGGGTGGATACACCCCTGGTGCTGGACGGCAGCCACATGAAGCTTTTGTCCGTGGAACTGGACGGCGGACAATTGTCTGCGGATGATTATGAAGTGGGCGAGGAAACCCTGACCATTACCGGCCTGCCGGAAGAATTCGAGCTCACCATCCGCAACGACATTGACCCGTCGGCCAACACAGCGCTGGAAGGGCTGTATATTTCCAAAGGCATGTATTGCACCCAGTGCGAGGCAGAGGGGTTCCGGCGCATCACCTATTTCCTCGACCGCTCCGATGTGATGGCCACTTACCGGGTACGGATCGAGGCGGACCGGGAGAAATATCCGGTGCTGCTGTCCAACGGCAATGAAGTGGATCACGGCCTGCTTGGTGAAGGCCGGCATTTCGTCGTCTGGGACGATCCGTTCCCCAAACCCTGTTATCTGTTTGCCCTGGTGGCCGGTGACCTGGCATATCTGGAAGACCATTACACCACAAAATCGGGCGAGAAAGTCACCCTGCGTCTGTTTGTCGCGCCCCAGGATCTGGATAAATGCCGCCATGCCATGGACAGCCTGAAAAAATCCATGAAGTGGGATGAGGATGTTTACGGCCTCGAATATGACCTGGATATCTTCAATATCGTGGCAGTCAGTCATTTCAATATGGGGGCGATGGAAAACAAAAGCCTCAATATCTTCAATACCAAATGCGTGCTGGCCAATCCGCAGACCGCAACCGATGCGGACTTCGCGGCGGTGGAGGCCGTGGTCGCCCATGAATATTTCCATAACTGGACCGGCAACCGGGTGACTTGCCGCGACTGGTTTCAGCTTAGCCTCAAGGAAGGCCTGACCGTGTTTCGGGACCAGGAATTTTCCGCTGATATGGGCTCTCGCGCGGTCAAGAGGATCGAGGATGTGCGCATGCTGCGGCAATATCAGTTTGCCGAGGACAGCGGCCCCATGGCCCATCCGGTGCGCCCCGATAATTATATTGAAATCAATAACTTCTATACGGTGACGGTCTACGAGAAGGGCGCGGAAGTAATCCGCATGTATCATACCCTGCTGGGGCCGGAAAACTACCGCAAGGGCATTGACCTCTATTTCGAGCGCCATGACGGCCAGGCGGTGACCTGTGACGACTTTTTGTCGGCGATGCAGGATGCGTCCGGCGTCGACCTCGGCCAGTTCAGCCTGTGGTACAGCCAGGCCGGCACCCCGGAGGTTACGGTGGAAAGCCGCTATGATGCGGAAAACGAGCTGTTCGAACTGACCCTGAGCCAGACAGTGCCGGATACGCCGGGCCAGACCGGCAAAAAGCCGATGCATATCCCCGTGGCGGTGGGGCTGGTGGGTCCGGACGGCGCCGACCTGCCGTTGCAGCTGGAAGGGGAGAATGCGCCCCACGATGTGGACGGCACCCGGGTGCTGGACCTCAAAGAGGCAAGCCAGACCTTCCGCTTCGTTAATGTCGCCGAACAGCCGGTCCCCTCCGTGCTGCGCGGTTTTTCCGCCCCGGTGAAGCTGAGCACCGGGCTGAACGAGGATCAGTTCCTGTTTCTGCTGGCCCATGACAGCGACAGCTTCAACCGCTGGGAAGCGGCCCAGACCCTGTCGGCCAATATCATCCTCGGACTGGTGGATGATCTGGCGGCGCAACGGGCCATGGAGCTGGATCCCAAGTTCATCAATGCCATCGGCAAGGTGCTGGACGATGACACACTGGACAATGCCTTCAAGGCGGAGATCCTGTCGCTGCCGTCGGAAGCGGTGCTTGGCCAGATGCGCACGCCGGTGGATGTGGACGGCATTCATGCCGCCCGGGAATTTGTCCGCGGCCAGTTGGCCCATGCCCTGGAAAATGACTTCCGCGCCCTCTATAGCCTGTGTGAGGACAGGGGGGCTTACGAATTCACCCCCGAAGCGGTCGGCAATCGCCGCCTGCGCAACATGGCGCTCGGCTATCTGATGGAACTCGGCGACGACGAGGTCTGCAAGCTGGCCATCAAGCAGTTCATGAATGCGGACAATATGACCAATGAAATCGCCGCCCTGTCCACTCTGGTGAACAGCGACTGTGCCGCCCGGGACGGCGCCCTGCAAACCTTCTACGACAAATGGCGGCACGAGCCGCTGGTGCTGGATAAATGGTTCTCGGTCCAGGCCACGAGCCGGCGCGCCGATACCCTTGATGTGGTCAGGCACCTGCGCCGCCATCCGGATTTCGACATCCGCACCCCGAACCGGGTGCGCTCCCTGGTCAGCGCCTTCTGCGCCCTGAACCCGGTCAATTTCCATGACAAATCCGGCAGCGGATATAATTTCCTTGGCGATATCCTGGAGGAGCTGGACCCCATCAACCCGCAGATTTCAGCCGGGCTGGTGCGGCCGCTGACACGCTGGAAAATGTATGATGCGGACCGGCAGCAATTGATGAAAAAGGTCCTGATGCGGATCCTCTCCTTCAAGGACCTGTCCCCGGATGTTTATGAGATTGTATCCAAGAGCCTGCAGTAGCTTTAGCCGCTAAGTCATTGCTCATTCTTTGGGGTTGTGACCATAACAATGACCGGATCTGCGACGATGTGTCCGCCAACGACCGTCATGGCAGTAACCGCACTCATGATAAAATCTTCGGGAACTGTCATGATGTCTTTGGTTAGCACTGTCAGATCGGACAGCTTGCCCACTTCAATGCTCCCCCTGACATCCTCCTGAAAAGCAGCGATGGCGGGCCAGAGGGTCAGCATTTTCAGCGCCTCCTCGCGGCTCAGGGCCTGCTCGGGATGCCAGCCTTCCGCCTGGAAACCGTTCAGGTCTTTCCGGGTAACGGCGGCATAAAACTCAATCCGCGGATCGCCGATCTCCACCGGTGCATCCGATCCGCCGGGAATGACGGCGCCTTTTTTGATCATATCCTTCCAAGGGTAGGCATATTTGAGCCGTTCCAGGCCAAGGCGATCGCGGGCGAAATGCAGGTCACCGATAGCGTGGCTTGCCTGCATGGAGGGAATGACGCCCAGATCGATAAAACGCTGCTGGTCGTCAGGATGGATATTCTGGGCGTGTTCGATGCGCCAGCGCGGCGCTTTGACTTTCCGCTGTTCCGGCGGCACGGTGTTAAAGGCTTCCTGATACCAGTCCAGCACCAGCCGGTTGGCCCGGTCCCCGATGGCGTGGGTTTCAATTTGGATGCCTTTTGTCAGGGCCTCGATGAGGATGGGCATGATTTTGTCATGATCGGTAAGCAGCAAGCCCTTACCGTGATGGTCGGCATAGTCTGCAAGCAGGGCCGCCCCGCGGGAGCCCAGGGCTCCGTCCGTATAAAGCTTGATGGCCCGGGCAACAATCATATGATCCGGGTCCGTGATTGGCCCCTCGGCCAGCAGCCGTTTTGCGGGCGCGCCGTCAGAGAGGGCGTAATAAACCCGGGTTTTCAGCCTGCCTTCCTGCCGGAGTTCCTCAAGCAGTTCCAGGTCCCGCCAGGTGCCGCCCGCATTCTGGATCTGGGTCCAGCCCAGGGCGGCATTCCGTTCTGTGGCCAGAAGGAAGGCTTCCTTGTCGTCCGCCCGGCTGGGCTCAGGGATCAGACGTGTGACCAGTTCCATGGCGTTATCCACCAGCATGCCGGTGGGTTCCCCGCTGGCATCCTTCAGGATTTCCCCGCCGTTGGGGTCCGGGGCGGCGGCGTTGATACCGGCCATCTTCAGGGCCAGGCTGTTGGCGATCCCCGCATGGCCGTCGGCGCGGACCAGAAAAGCGGGCCGGTCCGGAACAATCTCATCAATTTCCTGCCGGGTGGGAAAACGTTTTTCCGGCCAGGTCTTTTCGATCCAGCCTCGCCCGGTGAGCCAGCCGCCTTCCGCGACCGGATGGGCCTGCAGATAAGCGGACACCTGTTGCAGCATCTTCGCCAGGCTCTCTGCGCCCTGCAGGTTCAGTTCCTTTTCCCGGTACCCAACGCCTTTGAGGTGATAATGGGAATCAGTAAAGCCCGGATAGACCGCCATGCCCTTCAGGTCGCGGATGTCATTGCCGCCGCACAGATAGGGCTTTACCCCGTCCTCGTTGCCGACATAAATGAATTTTCCGTCCCGGATGGCGAGAGCCTCCGCGCGGGGGGCCTTGTCATTGACTGTATAGATGGTGGCGTTATGCAGGACCAGATCGGCCTGTTCACAGGCGACTGCAGGCTGAAAGCCGCCGGACGTCAGGAGCCCGCCAAGAAGTGCAAGATATTTCATTTCCATCCCCTTTTTTTTTCCATATTACAGGAAAAGCGGGGGAAAGGCATATGGATTTCGCAGGCAGGAACCAAGCCTGTTTAACTGGGATTGCTTTCCTGCTGTTGTTCCAGGCGCTGTTTGAATTTCTGCTGCAGGTTTTGCAGCATGCCGGGCAGTTTGTTCTGGATGAATTGCTGGTTTTCCACCATCAGCTGGGGCATAAGGTCAATGGATTTTTTGCCGGCATCAGTCCGGTAGAAAACCAGAATCGACTGCATCTCCTCCAGGGTAAAGTTGCGGACCCAGAAATCGGCCGAAAAGGCCATGACATCGTCGGTCAGGCCGATCATTTCCTGTTCAAAGATTTCCGAGAAAATACCGATCTGTTCAGCCGTCAGATTCTTGGCATTTCTGAGCAGGTTTTGCTTCAGGACAGTGGAAAGCTGCTTAAAACTCTTGTTGATGGTCTGGTCCATATGCGTTTCTTCAAAGATCTGGACGATCAGCTTCTGCTTTTCCGTATTGTCATCGGCAAAAGCGGGCGAAGCAAAGCAGCAAAGCAGGATAAGAGCGATAAAGCGCATGGAATAATCTCCCCCATGAATAAAATGCTGCTGTCGGTTTGCCTGGGGTTGTCCGGGCAAGACAGCTGGATAGAAGTTGATAGTTAAGTTTCAGCTCGGGTTTTCGGCATCCGCTTCATCAAACCGGGTCTGGATTTTCTGCTGAATATTGGCAAAGGCGTCCGGCAGGATGGTTTGCATGAACTTCTGGGTCTGCATCATCATCTGCGGCATCAGGGCCATGCTTTTCTTGCCGGTTGGCGATTTGTAGAATTCCAGCATCACCTGCAGGTCCTCGATGGTGTAGTTCTGCACCATGAAGCCGGCGCCAAAGGCGGCGGTCCGGTTGGAGACCTTGGTCATTTCCTCCTCAAAAACTTCCTGGAAGATAGCGGCTTTTTCATCGGACAGTTTGCCCCGCATCTTCTGCAGGTTGGCCTTGAGCTGGTCGCCCACGGCAATCAGGCTTTTGTTCATGGTTTCCGTCATCCGGGATTCCTTCATGATCTCGACGACCAGTTTCTGTTTTTCTGTGTTTTCGTCGGCAAAGGCCGGAAAAGCGGCAAGGATGACAAACAGGATAGTGAGAAAGCGCATGGGAAGCCCCCGGGGTTTCGGAACGGAAAAAATGTCATGCTCCCTATTGTAACGAAGTTCCCGCTATTTAAAAGTGAAATAGCAGGATGGCCACCGGCCCGCTTCCCCCCAGGCTGTTGCCGGCAATCCGGAACCGGTAGTCGACGGCAAGCTCGATGTGACTGCGCCAGGCTTCATAGCGGCTTTCATTAAAGTAAATTCTGAATTTGACACCGGGGCCGCCCTCGACCAAATGTGCCGTGCGGTATCGGTCCTGTTGCCAGTTGACCAGAACCAGACCGCCGGGCTGGACTGTCATTTGTTCTGTCAGGCGAAAGGCAGGGCCGCCCTGCGCCTGGAAGGTCAGGTAGATGTCCGGGTCCCGGGGACGGATCATCGCAGCGTCAACATAGAGACTCCAGCTCCACCAGCGGCGCGCGGGCTGCCAGTCGGTGCCGTGGTCCAGGGAATAGCCGGCCCGCAGCATCCAGTCGTTGCGGGCGAAGCTGCCGACCTCCAGCAGCCGTTCCACCGACAGCACCAGATTGTGGCGGGAGAGCGGCTTGTAGCGCAGGCCGACCCCGCCCTGATAGCTGCGGTCGCTGAAGCTGAGGCTTTCCTCTTCCAGCGCCCACAGCAGGCGACCATAGAGCGCCAGTTTGCGACCGTTGTTATAACCGATCCCGGGTGGTTGCCAGGAAAGCTCCAGACCGGCCTGGGACTGAACCAGGTTGGGGCCGGTGAGCGGCCCGAAGTCATCCTGCTGGTCCCGATAAATCAGGTAACCGTCCGCCGACCAGCGGTTTTCCAGCTCCTCAATCTGCCGCCGCAAGGCAAATGAAGGGGCTGGTTCCCGGTCGCGGACCACAGCGGAAAACCACCGGACCGCCTGCCTGTTCCGGTGCAGCTTCAGGGCGCTGTAGGCCAGTTGCAGTTTGAGTTCCGTTCGGTCGGGGTTGAGTTCGAGCGCCTGTTCAAAGGCATCGATGGCGCCGGCATGATCACCTGCGGCAAGCAGGTGGTAGCCTTTGTCGGCATGGCTGTACCAATCGTTCTTTTCCGCAGTGTGCACCTGGTCGATGTTTTCGTCAAATTCCAGTCTCACCTCGAGGCGCGGATTTTCTTTGGCCTGTTCGGGGGGCTTGTCTGGCGGCGCGACAGGGGCCGGCTTTGGAACCGGTTCTTCAGGACCTGCAGAGACTGTTATTTCGGCATTGACTGACATCGCCAAGGCAATGGGTGGTACCGGGGAAGGTATCGGTATGGAGATCGCGGGTGCGGCAGGGGTGGTCGGCGGCTCTCCCCTGTCCTGCTTGGGAAAGCGGTGGTACCAGGCCCGCTCCTGGCGGAAAACATCCGAGGTCCATCCCAGATGGAAGAGGAGCGAGAGGAAGCCCGAAACCGAGACAAGAAGCAGGGTGAACTTAAGCCTTGTCCGCATGGGACTGCTCCCGCCTGCGTGTTTGGTCAGTCAGCAGCCGGTCCAGCATGGCCTGGTCTATCAGTTGTTGAGCAAGCAGGATCCTGCCGAGCGGCAGGGGAGACGTCCGTTGCAGCAGCAGGGCTTTGTCAAGGTCGTCCCATGTGATCAGTTGCTGTTGCAGCATCATATCGCCCAGTCGTAGCGGTGCCAGCTCTTCAGCGTCAGGGAATTGATGGGCGGTCTTGTCCCATGACAGCGGGCGCCCGGTGAGCAGGTGCAGGCTGTAGAGCCGGAATGCCCGGAACCCGGCCAGAAAATTAAGGACATTGCCCCAGACCTGTCGGGGCAGGGACAGGGCCGCGCAGGCCGGCCCGTAGGTATGGTAACAGAAGGCCACGCTGTGCAGGGCCCGGTTCAGCAGCAGGACGAGGTTGATCCACAGCAGATATTCCAGCGGCTCGCCACGTCGCATCAGCGGCGGCATGCTCATGTTGGCAAAGACTGTGACAGAGAGTGACCAATAGAGCAGGACGCCCAGAAGCAGCAGATAGGCGGCCATATTCAGCCAGGCGGTGAAGAAGCCCTTGCGGTCCCTGAACAATATGTATCGAAAGGCCAGCGAGCCCGGCCATTTCCGTCGCCGCCAGGCCTGGAAGACGATGCCGATCAGCCAGCGGGATTTTTGCCGTACCACGCCGCGGACCGTGTCGGGAAAATATTCACGGGTGGCAATCAGGCTGCTTCTACCGTCGCGGGCCTTCTGGGGAAAGCGCACGAATATCTCGCTGCAGCCGAGAGCGCCCAGCCGGAGCGCCAGGTCATAATCTTCGGTCAGGCTGCCGGAGCGGAACACGTCGCCCCGGCTTTGCAGCTTCCTGAAGGCGCGCCGGCTGAAGGCGCAGCCTACCCCGGCGCTGGGAACAAGGCCGGTCAGGGCTTCCCGCACCACCAGTTCCTTACAGTGATTTTCCGCAAATTCATCCAGATAGTGACCGCCGGTCAGGTTCCCGAGCGGTCGTTCCAGGGGGATGACCGGCAATTGAATCATATCCTTGCGATCAATCAGGTGGTTGAACAGTTTCAGTTCCAGGGGGTGGATGATATCTTCGGCGTCATGCAGGACGAAGCCCGTGAACTCCAGGTCGTTTTCCCGTTCAAATTCCCATACCCGCTGCAGGGTGGCATTCAGGCAGTCGGCCTTGTCGGTCGGGCCGTCACGGGGAACAGGGCAGGCGTGAACCCGGCTATATTGCCGGGCGACATGTTCGACTTCCGCCGCACTGTCCGGATCATTGGGGTAAATGCCGACGAAAAGATGATAGTTGTGATATTCGTAAGTCCTGAGCGTGTTTTCCAGCATATTCCGGATCACGTCTGCTTCCTGCCAGCAGGGGATGAGGACGGCAAATGGCTGTTCCCCTTTTCCCCGCAGGTCCGGGTGCTGCATGGCCGGATGGCGTTGGTAGGTATAGAGCCGGCGCCAGATAGTCCTGATATGGTAACAAAGATCGATAAAAAGGTCGTCCAGGCTGCTGACCAGGATCAGGCCGGCAACCGGATAGAACAACAGCTTGAGCACAAGCAGAAAATCGATGGCCATATGCATGAAATCCCCCAAGGTTGTGTGGAGGATATAATACAACTATAAGTTGTTTATTTCAACTCGGGATACAATCTGGCGAAAAAGCAGGCCGTATGCTGGACGGAATCGACCCGCACCCATTGCCGGGTCAGCTTGAAGCGGAACGATCCCACCAGCTGGTCCGGATTGGGGGCGAAATAGCTGGATTCCGGACTGTTGTAGGTCTGCATCAGGGCCCGGGCGGCCTTGTGGTTATAATGCAGGAAGTAGTTGGCGTCTTCCCTGCGGCCCTGCAGTTTGGCCAGGAAATAGGCTGACAGCATGCCTTCGGCCCGGGCGCCGTCCGGATAGGCGTGGTCGCCGTGCCGGTAGAAGAAATGACCGATATAGTCCTTGTAGGGCGCATTATTCTCCAGATACATGTGATCGATCATTTTGCGGGCGTCGGCATAGACATGGTCCGCATAATCCTGGTTTTGCATATCCGGCCGGGCCCACCATTCCTCAATCGCCTGCATCAGCCAGCCGTCTGCCGGCAGCGGCAGGAACTGGTCGGGATATTTCTTCGGCCGCTCGTAAATCAGGAAATCCAGCGCCTTGCGGGACATCTGGCGGATTTCAGCGCGCCATTGGTCCGAGAGCGGCGCATGTTTCTCATACAGCGCCAGGCCCATCAGGGCTTCACCCGGATAATAAAAGGAAAACAGTTCCTTGCGGTCCTCGTCCGGGATGGTCAGCAGGGGCGCACCGTTGTTGAACCTGAGATGGATGAAATAGGTCATGAATTCCCCGGACGGCTCAATCCGCGACAGCAGGTGCCGCGCCATCTGGTGAGCTTCCTCGAGGAAACGGCCGTCGCCACTGAGCTCATAATAGCGCATCAGGGCCGCAAGGCCGATGCCTTCACCGCCCAGCTTGCTTTTTTTGTTGAAAAAGACATAGCGTCCGGTTTCTCCATCAATGTCGCGGGTGCGGGTCTGTTGCAGGAAAAACCCGATCGAGCGGCGGGCCGCGTCGAGGTATTTCCGCTCACCGGTTCGCTTGTAGGCCCAGAGCAGGGTGATGGTGCCGCCGCTGTGCCGCAGGATATTGTAATAATCCGGGTTACGCGGGTGCTGGTAATCGTCATAGCTGTCGCTATAGCCGTCGTAAAAATACAGGAACTGGCCGTTTGGTTTCATATTGTCCAGCATCCAGTCCACGCCGGACAGGAAGGCGCGCCGGATGTCCTCCTTATCCTGCGAATAAGGATCCGGATAGCCGCGATAGAGCGCCAGCACCTTGTCCTGATAGCTGATGTAGGCCCGGCTTTCGATCAGCTCCACGTCGGAAATACTGTCCTTGACGCGTGCGATCCTCTTGCGCCGGGAGCGGTCTTCAAAGCCGAGGCGCCGGCTCAGGTAATCGAACGTCTGGTTGAGGCTCATATGGCTTTTGGAATAGGCCTCGGTGGGCAGGTAGTAGTAATCCTGGCCGCTATAGCTGAAATGCAGGCCGGTAATGCCCGGCTCGAACCGATATTGATCTTTCCGTTGCGTGCCCAGCAGGCTGATATCGTCCATCGGCATGCGGTTGACAAGATATTCCAGCTTGATGCGGGTCCTGGCCGGATCTGCCACATCAAAGTCGGTGAACCGCGGGTGGTGGCGGATTTTGCTTATGACGCGCTGCAGGCTCTCCGTCAAACTGTCCCGCCTGGTGCCCCAGCGCAGCGGTTTCGCGCCCGGCTGAAACAGGGTGACATAGAGGTGGGAAATGGCAGGGTCAAACCGCTCCAGTTCGGGAGGGTCCTGGAATAACGCCTCCTCGTTCCCGTGGATCAGGGCCATCCTGATCTCGGCAAACAGATCTGTTGCTCCCGGGAATGGCTCTGCCGCTGCTGACTTTTTTTCCGGCAGCAGGAAGAATGTGATAATTCCGGCGACAAGTATCGCGGCGGCCAGGACGGCTCTGATCATGACTCCCCAGTGCAATGGTTTGCCCCTGTTTATTCGATATGGTGTTTATTTGGACCGGTTTTTACGACGGATAATCAGTAATGCGCCAATGATAGTCAGTGACAGCACCGGTGGCACAGAAATCCCGATAATACGCAGGATCATTTCATCCGTGTCGGTCAGTGCATCATCATAGATAATCTCAAGAACGATTTCATAGATCCCTGTACCCAGGAACAGGTCGGGGTTGTTCTCGATCACATTGGTCAGCAGCAGCGGATTGGTACTGTCACCGATATTGAGTGTTTCACCGCCCAGGATCCAGCGGATATCGAACAAGTCCGGTTCGCTGAGCAGCAGTTCGGCCAGCAGTTCGTCCTGATCGGCAAACAGATCGCAGAGTGAATTCTCGTTGAAGGTTGAGCCGCAACCGTTCAGATCGAAATCTTCACCCAGGAGGATGGTCTGGTCCGGGCCGGCATCTGCGTCCAGGTCATCATCGGTATCGGTATCGTTATCGGTATCTGTGTCCGTGTCGTTGTCCGTATCGGTATCGGTATCAGTATCAGTGTCCGTATCGGTATCGGTATCAGTGTCCGTATCGGTATCGGTGTCGTTGTCCGTATCGGTATCAGTGTCCGTATCGGTATCGGTATCCGTGTCTGTGTCTGTGTCTGTGTCGGTATCGGTATCGGTATCAGTATCAGTGTCCGTATCGGTATCGTTGTCGTTGTCCGTATCGGTATCGGTATCCGTATCCGTGTCGGTGTCGGTATCGGTATCTGTGTCCGTATCGGTATCCGTGTCGTTGTCCGTATCGGTATCGGTATCAGTGTCCGTATCGGTATCAGTGTCCGTATCGGTATCGGTGTCGTTGTCCGTATCGGTATCAGTGTCTGTGTCTGTGTCTGTGTCTGTGTCTGTGTCTGTGTCTGTGTCTGTGTCGGTGTCCGTATCGGTGTCCGTATCCGTGTCGGTATCCGTATCCGTATCCGTGTCTGTGTCTGTGTCTGTGTCTGTGTCGGTGTCCGTATCGGTATCAGTGTCCGTATCGGTATCGGTATCGGTATCGGTGTCGGTATCCGTATCCGTATCCGTATCCGTATCCGTGTCTGTGTCGGTGTCCGTATCGGTGTCCGTATCCGTGTCGGTATCGGTATCCGTATCCGTGTCTGTGTCTGTGTCTGTGTCCGTATCGGTGTCCGTATCGGTGTCCGTATCCGTGTCGGTGTCGGTATCCGTATCCGTATCCGTATCCGTGTCTGTGTCGGTATCGGTATCGGTATCGGTATCAGTATCAGTGTCCGTATCGGTATCGTTGTCGTTGTCCGTATCGGTATCGGTATCGGTATCGGTATCGGTATCGGTATCGGTATCGGTATCCGTATCCGTGTCGGTGTCCGTATCCGTGTCGGTATCGGTATCAGTGTCCGTATCGGTATCAGTGTCGTTGTCCGTATCGGTATCCGTGTCCGTATCCGTATCCGTGTCGGTATCCGTATCAGTGTCCGTATCACTGTCAGAGTCAGTATCAGCAATGATGATACCGCCGCCACCTCCACCGCCGCCGTCACCGCCGCCAAAGGCGTCAACCGGGCTGGCATTGGGGCCCAGGCCGGAACGGGTATTGGGGTTGGTGAAGAACTGGGCGATGGTGCTGGCGGTAAAGTCATTTCCGAACGGCCCGGTATAGCCCGGTCCGCCGGCTGCCGGTGCAATATCATTGAGGAAGGCCAGAAGCTGCTCATTGAGCTTTTCTTCGAAATCCTCGAGGCTGGTCGGGCTGATGACGATGCCCACAATATAGGTTTCCTCGTTGCCCAGCTTTTCGAAGGCGAGGCGCACCGGCTCGCCGCCGGTCCGCATCAGGGAGGTCATCAGCCAGCCTTCAGGTTCCCCTTCTTCTTTGGAAGTTATAGGAACAAGCGGGGTTTCATCATCCTGATCGCCGGGGAGGCTCTCGAGTGCAATGCCGCCGGAAGTGAGTTTTGCCTGGCGTTTGCCACTACCGGCGCCGGCGTCCACAACACGGAGTTCATTCCCGTTGAAGCCGAATTTGCGGCCGAACGGATAGGCCAGCCGCCCGCCGGAGGGCAGGGTGGTGGTGACCACAAACAGGCGGTAGGTGCCGGCTTCCACATCGGTAGTGCCGAATTTGTCCACATTCAGCACGCCGTCCTTGATGAAATCATTCTCCGGGCTGGCTTCCAGCGCCACGAACCCCTTGCCGCCAATCAGGTCGCTTTTCGGGCCGACGCGCATAAAGCCGCGATGCGGCGTTTTACCGTCAGGGCCCAGGTCCCATCCATAATCCCCGGCCGCCAGGCCGAATTCGGACAGGGAGGTAAAGGGCATGGCATAGGCTGAAGAGGCGGAGCGGGCTGCGGCGTCGATAATTCTGCGGGCAGCTTGTTCAAGGACGTCATTCTCCAGCGGCATTTTGCCGAGGGCGCTCAGCAGGTCCGAGGTGCGTTCACTGATTTCTTCGGGAATGCCGGCGGTTTCGTCAAAATAGTCCTGCAGGATCTTGAGCGACTCTTCCGAGCCGTCGATGGCGGCGGCCAGGGCATCTTCCAGGGTAATGGCTTTAACAGTTTCCCCGGCGTCCGGGAATACGGGAGAGGGAGTCTCCTTATCGTAGATCGGTCCCTGCGGCGTGAGGGCTGATTTGCGGATCGGGGCAACCGTGCCATCCTTGCCAACCGGGGCGATGGGGTCGGCGTCTTTTTCTTCCGGTTTCTTCAGGAGGTTGTCGACGGTTTTCTCAAAGGTGCCGTCTTCGACGATGACAAACGGTTCCGCCTGCTTCTTCAAGGCGTCGCGGGTAGAATCGGTGTCAACAAAATCGGAATAAATCCAGGTGCCAAGTGCAACTGTTCCGATTGCTGCCAAGATTTTTAATTTTGCTTCCATCCGCGTCTATCCAACAGTACTCAATACAATTAAAATCTGATTTTCATAAAATTACTGTATTTTGTACGACATACATCGTTAACACCCCGATAAAAAACAGGGTAAATAAACGCTTAACGCAGTTTTTTCCAGTAAAACAAGTATTGTCTGGTTGAGTAGACTGACTGTTGTCCGCTCGGTCAAAGGAGGTATTTTTCGCGGTGCAACATGATTCCTTTTGGAATCAACCTCTTAAAGGTGTCTCCAGGAAAATCAGCTTCTGCCGTAGGTGTCCTCGAACCTGACAATATCATCTTCTCCCAGATAGGAGCCGGACTGCACTTCCACAATATGCAGCGGGATTTTACCCGGATTCGCCAGGCGGTGGACGGAGCCAATGGGGATGTAGCAGGACTCGTTTTCGTTCAGCATTTTCACGTTTTCGTCGATGGTGACCTCGGCCCGGCCCTGGACAACAATCCAGTGTTCGGCCCGGTGATGATGTTTCTGCAGGGACAGGGTCTGCCCCGGATTGACAGTCAGCCGTTTGACCTGGAAACGGTCACCGATATCGGAGGTCTGGTAAGAGCCCCAGGGACGGTAGACGACAGTGTGGGAAATATGTTCATCCCGGCCTTCGCGGGCCAGGTGGCTGACCACTTCCTTCACATCCTGGGTGCGGTCCTTATGGCTGATCAGGACTGCGTCATCGGTGGCGACGGCGACAATATCTTCCAGCCCGATGGCGGCAATGGCCGGTCCCTCTGATTTCAGCAGGCAATTACGGCTGCTGTGAGCGATGATATCGCCCTGGCAGACGTTGCCGTCGCTGTCTTTGTCCTGAACTTCCCACAGCGCGGACCAGGAGCCGATATCATTCCAGCCCATATCCACCGGAATGACGGTGGCATTGTCGGTGCGCTCCATCACGGCATAGTCAATGGAATTGGAGGGACTGGCCAGGAAACTTTCCTTGCCCGGGCGCAGGAAACAAAGGTCTTTTTCCACATCGGCCATGGCGTTCCTGCAAGCGTCCAGCATCTCCGGTTCGAATTTGCTCAGGATATCGAGGAAGGTTCTGGCCGGGAACAGGAATATCCCGCTGTTCCACAGGTAGTCTCCGCTTTTCACATAGGAGCGTGCCGTGGTCAGGTCCGGTTTCTCGCGGAATTCGGCAACCTGGTGGCAACCGGTGCAGCCTTCCAGTTCAGCGCCCTTTTTAATGTAACCGTATCCGGTTTCCGGCGTTGTCGGGATAATCCCGAAGGTCGCCAGGGCCTGGTTTTCGGCCACTGCCGGAAGGGCATTGTTGATGGCGGCAATAAAGGCCTCCTGATCAGTAATGATATGATCTGACGGCATGATCAGCATCAGTGCGTTGGGGTTGGTGTTCTCCAGATGCAGGGCGGCGAGAGCGGCAGCCGGCGCAGTGTTGCGCCCCTCCGGTTCGAGAATGATTTCCGGGTCATCCAGGCCGAGCTGGCGCAACTGTTCGGCAATAATGAAACGGTGTTCCTCGTTGGCAATAATCAGCGGCTGCGTAAACAGGTCCTGATCGGAAACCCGCTTGACGGTCTCCTGGATCATGGTGTTTTCCCCCACCAGCGGCAGAAGCTGTTTCGGATAAAGCGCCCTGGACAGCGGCCAGAGTCTTGTTCCCGATCCGCCGGACAGGATAACAGGGCTGATTTTGCGAGACGACACAACGTCCTCCGTTTTGTTGTTTTTTACCTCAATCGATTGATTTTCCACTATATACTAGGAAACCAGTGAAAATATAATGAACAAATCCGCACTTTTCTTTTTTCGCCACACTTTGTATGACGGTGCTGTTGACAGCGAAAGTTTCTGAAATGGATTTTGACAGGATTTTTGGGGAATTGCCCGATATGGTTGCCGGGCAGGTCTGGCTTGCCGGCGCCGGTCCGGGGGATCCGGGCCTGCTGTCGCTGCTGACCCTGAAAGGCATGCAGCAGGCGGATGTCATTGTTTATGACGCCCTGGTCAGTGAGGAAATCCTGGCGATGGCGGCGGAAGGCGTGCGCCTGGATTTTGCCGGCAAGCGGGGCGGCATGCCGTCCCGCAAACAGCAGGATATATCCGAGCATCTTGTCCGTCTCGCGCGTGAGGGAAAGAAAATCCTCCGGCTTAAGGGCGGTGACCCCCTGGTTTTCGGACGGGGCGGGGAGGAAGCCCGTCATCTGGTCGAGAATGATGTCTCCTTCCGGATTATTCCCGGTATCACCGCCGGCGTCGGCGGGCTGGCTTATGCCGGTATCCCGCTGACTGACCGGCATACGAACTCCGCCGTTACCTTCCTCACGGGGCATGGGGAAGATGGCGGCCTGGCCAAGGATATCGACTGGGAAGCGCTGGCGAAATCCTCGCCTGTCGTGGTGGTCTATATGGCGTTGAGCCGGATTGAGCTGATTGCGGAAAAATTTCTGTCTTCCGGACGTTCACCGGAGGAGCCGGTCGCGATCATCAGCAAGGCGACGACCAAAGACCAGAAAGTGGTGGTGACGACGCTGGGGCGGTGTGGTCGGGATATCGAGCGGGAAAATATAAAAGCGCCGGCCATGATTGTGATCGGGGAAGTAGTCAAACTGCGCAGGGGCCTGGACTGGCTCGGCGCACTGGCCGGCCGTAAACTGTCGGCCGATGTCTCCGGAATCAGGCCGCAGGGAAATCTCTAGAGTGAGCGCCGGGAGTGCTCACATATATTTGTTGAGCACATACCTGAAGGACAAATAGATCAGGGCGAAAAACAGAATGATGATTGCCGCGAGGGATTGCAGGCTTTCGACAATCTGGTCAACCAGGGATCGGCCACCTATATAACCCCGCGACGTCGAAGATGACGCCGTTATCCCCAGGGCGTCGGAATTATCCATGAACAGGCGTTTGTCCAGCGGCATCTCATCGCCCACAAGTTCACCGAACTCATTGACAAATTTGCTCTGGAAATTAAACTTCAACTGTTGCGAGTTAAAGTAAATGGTTTTCAGTGTCGGCGAATCATTCAGGTTTTCCAGGAATGAGCCGATATTTTGTTCGAAAAGGCTGCTGTCGGAAAGCGACATCTCCCTCTGCGCCGGGTCATTCTGCGGTTCAGAGCCTGAACTGACGTTTTCAGCCAGATCAAATTGTTGAGTAGTTCTGACGGCTTGGTTCGCGTCATAGGAAAGCTGGAAGAAATGGCCATTTTCGACATTTTCGGCGGGGGGCGCGTAGTCGCCACTGATGAGCGACTCACCAAGAGAAATGTTCGATTGTCTGGTCGTTTCATTCAGAACGACGGCAAAAAGGCTCCCGTGCCACAGACTCACCAGGATGAGTGCGGCTAATGCCATTGTTCTGGATGCGACTGACCAACTGTTCATGAATTCATTTTAACGCGAAATTATGTTTGTTTGATAGAAATTACGCATTTCCTGTTGAATTTAATAAAACCATTTCATTAAAATTTTCGTAAAATTGTAGGAAAAAATAGATCTTTAATACCCTCTAAACCATTTAGGGTCAGAATGATTCGGGAGAGAGGGTGCTCTTATTCAAAATGCTACGACAGGTTGATTGACATCATGCAGTCACAAAAAATAGTTGCCGCCGCCGTGCCGTCCGAGGTTCACAAAGACGATGCACATCTTGTGAAGGTCTACAGGGAACTCTTTGATGTGGTGCCGGCGGATAGCCCGGAACTGCGGGAGGAGGCTTACCGTCTCCGCTACCAGGTTTATTGTCTGGAGACCGGGTTCGAAAATAAAGATGAATTCGAGAATGAAATGGAAATGGATATCTATGACGACCAGTCTGTTTCCAGCCTGTTGATCCATAAAAACTCCGGCGTCGTTGCCGGTACTGTCCGGATAATTTTGCCGCAGGAACAAAGTGGCGGTCATGAAATTCCTGCTTTGACCATTTCCGAGGAATTGGGCGAACTCGGTGAAGATGTTCTGCCCCGCGGGCGTACTGCGGAAATCTCACGCTTTTCTGTATCCAAGAAATTCCGCCAGCGTCATTATGATACTCACATTCCGGGTATCGAGGAAAATGCCGGCAGCCCTGAATCCCAGCGTGTTATTCCACATATCACCCTGGGGCTTATGACGGCGATTGTGCGTATGAGTGTGGAGCACAACATTACCCACTGGGCCGTCGTGATGGAGCCGGCTTTGCAGCGCCTTTTGCGCAAGCTGGGCATACGCTTTACCGCGATTGGACCGATCATCGAGTATCATGGCCGTCGCCGGACCCATTACAGTGATGTAGACAGTCTGCTGAACGGTATTTACGAAGAACGACGGGAAATCTGGAACGTCATCACAGAGTGCGGCACTCTCTACCCCTACACCGGAGATAAATAATTTTTATCCGGAGGGGGAACAAATTAACGCCTTTGCAATAGCTCTCAGGCATATTACACTTCAAACAGACCAATCACAAAAGAAGAACCCATCGCTCCTGCGATGAGTTTGGGGAACATTATGCGATCAGGAGGCGGGAAAATGTCCAGTCCACTCCCAGTTAAATTCAAAAACAGGATCAAGTTAAAAGCCAGTGCCGGCAAGCTTGCGCTGGCTGCAGTTCTTTCTGCCGGCCTATTGCTATCCGCTTGCGACTCCGGTGACAAGCTCACACTTGAACAAAGAATGCAGCGCGCCGTCGAGCAGCAATATAACGGAAATATGAATGCAGCGGTGATTGAGCTGAAGAATGCCTTGCAGGATCACCCGGACAGTGCCGACGCCAGGTTCCTCTTGGGCCAGATATTGCTGGAGATGGAAAATGGGGCCGCGGCAGAGATCGAACTGAAGAAAGCGGCCATGGCCGGAAAACCCGACAGGCTGGTTTTGCCGCAATTGGCGCGCGCATGGCTGCTGCAGCGGAATTTTGACGAGGTGCTCCAGAAAATAACGCTTGAGCCGGAAGACACGCTTCTCGAAGAAATTACGAAACGGAACCTGCGTGGTCAGGCCTTGTTTGGTAAATATCGCCTGACAGAGGCGGCTGAGCAATATGACAAGGTGCTGGAACTTGCACCGGAGAATGTTCTGGCGCTGGTGAAGAGGGCCGAAATCTATTCCATTCTGCGCAACTATGACAAGGTTGAGGAATATATCGCCAAAGCCGAAGCTGTCGTCCCTAACGACCGGCTGTTGTTGCAGCTCAAGGCAAATCACCTCTGGGTGACCAACCGGGTGGAAGAAGCAGAAAAAATCTATCAGAAACTGTCTGATGAATATCCCTATATTGTGGTCAACCAGTTCTACCTGGCCTGGGCTCAGGTCCTGCTCGGGAAGATGGAGGAAGCGGAGAAGCATCTGAGCGAATTCCGCCAGAAATATCCAAACCATCCTTTGGTCAACTATGTGTCGGCGCTTGCAGCCATGCGGGCCGAGAATTATGAGGCGGCGCGCACTTATGCGGGTAAAATCCTGGAGATTAATCCCCGGGAGCCGCGCGCACTGTATATTGCTGCCTTGGCAAGCTATGCCCTGAAGGACTACGAGCAAACCTATAACAATATCGTAAAATATACAGACCGGGTGTCGAACGACCTTCAGGCAAGGAAGCTGCTCGCCCAGGTCCTGATCAAGCTGAACAAGACCGAGGAAGCCAGCGAGGCCCTGAAAGAGGTGTTGACAGAGGATGTTGACGACACCCAGCTACTCAACATGCTGGCCAATATCGAACTCAAGCGCGGCCGCATCGAAGAAGCACGCCTTTACCTTGAAAAATCCCTGGAAAAGAACAAGGAGCAGCCGAAAAGCCAGGCTCAGTTGGGCATGCTGAAGGTTCTTTCCGGCGACGTGGAAAGCGGTATTGAGGATATGCAGTCGTCATTGCAGGGAGTATCCGATGCCTATATCGCCCAGATGCGGCTTGCCAGGGATTTGCTGTCTCTCAAGAAATATGACGAGGCCCTGGAAATCTGCGAAAAACTGCACGAGCAGAAGCCGGAGGACGTCAATGCTGCAACCTGTATCGGCTATGTGAAGTTAAATACGGGCAAAGTTGAGGAATCCTACGATATTTTCGGCAAGATCCTGGAAAAGAATCCCGGTCATACGGCGTCGGCGATTGTAATGGCCAACAAGTATTTTGCCGACGGGGATACGAAGAAAGCCAAGGACATTCTTGAGGCCTTTGTCGAACTTAATCCCGGCAATGAATATGGCCTGATCTCCCTCTATGATCTGGAACGGCAAACGGGCGACATGACCAAAGCCGAAGATTATTTGTTCCGGGCCTATGAGAATAATCCCAACTCGGTGAAAGTCGCGGTTGAAATGGCGCGCTACCACTTGTTGCGCAACGAACCGGGCGAGGCGCTGGAAATCACCAAGAAACTTATTTCCCTCTATCCCGACGATGTCTTCCTGCTGGAAGTCAAGGGCTTGTCAGAGCTTGCCCTGAACCAGACCGTCGCGGCGATCATGACCTTTGAACGCCTCAAGGAAGAAGTACCGAACAATCTGGCGCCGCTCGCTTTCCTGGCAGATGCCTACAACCAGGCCCAGAACTGGGAGGAGCTGGACAACGTCGCGGACGAGATGCTCAAGCTCTTGCCGAACAACCGCAAGGCATTGATTTATAAGGCAAAAGTTAAGGCGTCAACGGATGACTGGGTCGGCGCTGACGCCATCCTCGCCGAGTTCGTTGACGAAAACTCCCGCGATTATGAAATCCTGGAACTGCGCGGGCGGATCAACATGGCCCGGGGCGACTATGACAAGGCCGCGCTCTATTTTGAAGCAGCTTATGACCAGAAACCCAGTTCCAACCTGGTGCGTGACCTGGCCCACGCCTATATGTCCAACCGCCAGTACGACAAGGCCATCGACCTGATGTCTGGCTGGCTTGAGGAAAACAATAACGACACACTGGCAGAGTGGCTGTTGGCAGATGTTTACCTGCTGGCTGAAAATTACGAACAATCAGCCGAGCACTACGGCAGGCTGTTGGAAACAAATGGAGACAATATCGCGCTTCTGAACAACCTGTCATGGTCGCAGATGAAACTGGGACAGGTCGACGCGGCGCGCCAGACCATCAGCCGGGCGCGGCAACTCGCTCCGCTGGATCCCAACATCCTGGATACCGAGGGTCAGATATTGCTTAAAGCAAATGAGTTCGACGAGGCGATCCGAGCGCTGCAGAAAGCTGCTGACTTTGCCCCGCAGAGCCTCGAGATAAAATTTCACCTTGCGAAGGCGTACCATGAAACCGGCGATCGCGACCGGGCGGTTTCGCTGCTGAGGGAAATCCGGGAAGACGGACGGATCTTTGACGGTCACATCCAGGCAATGGAACTGCTGGAAAATATTGAAAACTGACCTGACACAGGAGCGCGAAACCGAAAATGCAGCCGACCTTTAATCATCAGGAAGCATTCTCCCGCAACCTTGGCTGGATCACGGACCGGGAAATGGAGATCCTGCGGCACAAGAAAGTCGCGATTGCCGGCATGGGGGGCGTCGGCGGAGCCCATGCCCTGCTTCTGGCCCGGTTCGGCGTAAGACGGTTTCATATATCCGACATGGATGTCTTTGAGTTGGCGAATTTCAATCGTCAGGTCGGCGCCATGATGTCAACCATCGGCAAATCCAAGGTTGATGTCATGGCCGATATGATCAGGGATATCAACCCGGAAGCGGAGATTACCGTTTTCGACGAGGGCATCCATGAAGAACGGGACGGCAAGCCGGGCAATATCGATGCCTTCCTGGATGGGGTGGATCTGTTCGTCGACGGATTTGATTTTTTTGTGCTCGATACCCGCATGGCGGTCTTTAAACGGTGCCATGAACTTTCCATTCCGGCGATCACGGCGGCGCCGGTTGGCATGGGGGTGGCGATGCTGACCTTTATGCCGGGCGGCATGAGCGCCGAAGACTATTTCCGCCTCGAGGAAGAACCTGTGCGCGAGGACCGCTATGTCAAGTTCCTGATCGGCCTGACCCCGCGCCCCCTGCATCCCGGTTATCTTGTCGATCCGTCACGGGTTAACATGAAGGAACAGAAGGTCCCCTCGACCCCGACCGGGGTACAGTTGTCGGCCGGCTTCCTGGTGACCGAAGCGGTCAAGGTCATGCTCGGCCGCGGTGAAGTGAGGGCCGCACCGCGATATCAGCTGTTTGACGCCTATCGCTGCAAATTCATCAAAGGCTATATGCCGATGGGGAACGCCAACCCGATTCAAAAGCTCAAGTTTGCCATTGGCCGGCGCATGTATGCGAAAATGGCGGCCAGCTCCCCCGTGGCCCAGGCGGCGGAAGACGAGCAACCCAAGGAATTCATGGACAGGATTCTCGACCAGGCCCGCTGGGCGCCGAGTGGTGACAATACCCAGCCTTGGCGGTTTGAGGTGGCCAGTGCGAAGAAACTGGTTATCCATGTGCCGGCCATCGAAAGCAGCAATCCCTATGAATATAATCACGGTCAGCCGACCTATCTGTCCGTCGGCATGTTGCTGGAAACCATCCGGATTGCGGCTGACCGCGAGAAACATTCCGTCAGCTGGACGCTGGAGGAGGGGGAGCAATGGGATGGTTCCGCTGTTCAGATCTCAGTGATTTTTCGCAGCAAGGGCACGTCCAGTGACGACCTCGCACCCTTTATTCCGCTGCGGTCAGTTGACCGGCGGCGATACCTCAACCGGCGGCTGACGCCGCACCAGAAAGCTGATCTGGAACGCGAACTTGGCGGGATGTTTCACTTCCAGTGGCTGGAACGGGACCAAGACCGCTGGCGGTTTGCAAAACTGAATGCCATTGCGACGGATATTCGCCTGCGCATGAAGGACTGTTTCCACGTGCATGAGAAGATCATCGACTGGCATGACGGCGACAGTAAAACCGGAATACCGGCATCGGCCCTGGGAATCGACAAAATGTCGCTGACCATGATGAAACAGGCGATGGCCGACTGGGGCCGCATGGACTTCATGAATAAATACCTGGGCGGAACCATGCTGGCCCGTGTGCAGATGGACCTGGTCCCGGGCTGGTTCTGCAGCGCCCATTTCGTGCTCAGCTGGGCCGAGGAGAAAGACCGGGCCATCGAGGATTTCCTGAAAGCAGGCGAAAAGTTGCAGCGCTTCTGGTTGCGGGCGACGGAGCTCGGACTGGTTATGCAGCCTTCGCTCGCCCCGCTTTGCTTTGCCAGCCGGCTTCTTGAGGGCAAAGAGCTGGCCGCCGGGCAGAAACCTTTCGCGGAAAAAACAGGAAAACTGGTTGAGGCACTCCGGGATATTGCCGGAGACAAAACCCCCCAGGTCGTATTCGCCGGTCGTGTGGGCTATTCCACGCAGTCTGCCAGAAACAACCGGTCTGTTCGCAAGGATCTGTCGGATCTGAAAATATAGATGTCCATATATGTCTGTATCGCGATTAGGGGCAAATTTTCCTAAAGGAAAAATGCAGAAAAATCAGTTAATTCCTTCATCCGTAAAGGTTTAGATAAGGATTTGGCAATCTTTTTTTCATATATCCCTATTATGGTTTGAGAAATTTATACTGCTGACGGACAAAAGAAAAACCGGCCAGGGTCAGAAAAATTAACCGGATAAAAAGTCAGGCTGGAAAGAAAAAGTAAAAGCGAATGATAAGGATTTTCAGGCACTATATTCCTAAGCCGCTGTTGTATTTAGGGATAATCGAATGTTTACTGCTGCTGGCGGCGGTGTGGGCCGGCATGACCATTCGGTTTACCCAGATCGGGATGTATGATTTTAAGATCACGGACTATGTTGCCGAGATCAGCGCCTTCGTGGTAACGGTTTATGTGGTGATGCTGGCGACCGGCATGTACCAGCTGGAAGCCTGCCGGGATTTCCGGGTTTCCCTGCTCAGGCTGGTGGTCAGTATGTTCATCGCGTTGCTGACCATTTCCGTCATTCTTTACATGGTTCCCGACATCGCCCTGTGGCGTAGTGTGGTTCTCTACGCCCTGTCCTTTTCCGGACTGGGGCTTCTGGTGATCCGCTATATTTTCCTGCATGTGGTGGATATGCAGCAGTTCAAGAAGAATGTTCTTGTGCTGGGGGCCGGAGAACGGGCCAGCCGCGTGCGCAACAGCGGTCTTGGCCACGGATCCCATGTCCGGTTTGCCAATTTCCTGAAAATGGCTGATCAGGAAACGGATGTGGCGGAGGCGGCCCGCTATGAGACCGTCGGAAGTCTGAAGGACTATGTGACGGAAAATCATGTCCAGGAAATCGTGGTTGCCATTCAGGAACGGCGCGGAACGCTGCCACTTGATGATCTTCTGGATTGTCGCATGGCGGGCTGCGCCGTGACGGATTCCACATCATTTATCGAACAGCAATCCGGCACGGTGAATCTGGACAGCGTGAATCCCAGCTGGATGATTTTTTCCGACGGCTTTGGCGGTGGCAATAGCGCAGACCTGTTTATCAAGCGTCTGTTTGATGTTTCCGCCAGCCTGCTGCTGCTCATTCTGACACTTCCTGTTTTGATCCTGACGGCCTTGCTGGTGAAGGCCACAAGCCATGGACCGGTATTTTACCGCCAGGAACGGGTTGGCCTTGGCGGCAAAACCTTCGCGGTGATGAAATTCCGCAGCATGACGGTGGATGCTGAAGCAGACGGCGTGCCGCAGTGGGCCAAAAAGAATGATGCCCGGGTGACGACGGTGGGGCGGGTGATCCGGACCACCCGGATCGACGAGATCCCGCAGATCTTCAATGTGCTCAAAGGCGACATGAGTTTTGTCGGTCCCCGTCCTGAACGGCCGTTTTTTGTCGAGCAGCTGGGTGAGAAGATCCCTTATTACCATGAGCGTCACAGGGTAAAACCCGGCATCACCGGATGGGCTCAACTGAATTATCCCTATGGGGCGTCGGAAGAGGATTCCCGCAAGAAGCTGGAATATGACCTCTATTACATCAAGAATTATTCCGTGTTTCTCGATTTCCTTATTCTGATTCAGACCGTACGTGTAGTATTGTGGCCGGATGGGGTAAGGTGATTTACCAATGGAAGGCGTCTTCAGCGATATAGGAATCTATACATATGCCATGGCAACAGGGGCATACCTGGTGCTGGCCGCCATTCTGCTGATCACCAGCCGCAACAGGCTCTCCTCGACCCAGAAATGGCTAGCCTTTGTCCTGATGATCAATGTTGTCTGGGGACTGGTTCATACATTCAGTTATCTGCCGGGGAACCAGGCCTTCCTTTTTCTGACACTGGTGGAATTTCTGCGCAACAGCGCCTGGATTTTCATGCTGGTCCATTTGATGTTCAATATCTGGTGCGCCCAGGGGAACGAGAAACTGGCCCGCAAGATCGGCCGCATCTATGGCATCGGTTTCGGCATATTGCTCACGGTGGAACTCCTTACCGTTGGCGGCAATGCCGGCTGGAGCGATATCATCATCCCGGCCAAGGTCAACATGTATGAGAGCCTGTTTATCTCGATCCTGGTGCTGCTGCTGGTGGAAAATGTCTATCGCAGCACCGCCGAGGAAAACCGCTGGGGTATCCGCTATCTCTGCCTGGCGCTGGGAACGCTCTATGTGTTCGATTTCCTGCTCTATGCCGACAATATCCTGTTTACCGCGATCGGTCCCAAGCTGTATGAGGCCCGGGGCCTGATCAATTTCCTGGTCGTGCCGATGATCGGCATATCTGCTTCACGCAACCCCGACTGGTCGCTGAAGGTGCAGATTTCCCGCAAGGCGGCTTTTCACACCATTACCCTGATCGGCAGCGGCGCCTACCTGATCGGCATGTCTGCCGCCGGTTATTACCTGCAGAACCATGGCGGTAAATGGGGCAACCTGCTGCAGGCAACCTTTGTGGTTGTTGCCGTGCTGGCGCTGGTGGCGGCACTGTCCTCGGGGCATTTCCGCTCCCAGGTAAAAGTGCTGATCGGCAAACATCTGTTCCGCTACAAATACGACTACCGGGAAGAGTGGTTGAGGTTTATCGGCACGATTTCCGATACCAAGCATCACTACGGGCTGCGGGAACGTTCTATTCAGGCGGTGGCCGATATCATGGACAGTCCGGGCGGCGGCCTGTGGCTCAGGGAAAAACCCGATGCCTATGTCATGGCCGCCAAATGGAATTACCATCCCAGGATGGAAGGTGAACTGGATATCAATGACCCCTTTATCCGCTATATCGAGCAGCAGGAATGGGTGGTGAACCTGGATGAGGTGGAAGACGGCAAGATCAAGGGATCGGACTACCGGATCCCCAACTGGCTGCTGGAAACCCCGGAATTGTGGCTGGTGGTTCCGTTGCTCCACCATGACCGGACCGTTGGTTTTATCCTGTTAATGCGGCCGAGGGGAGCCAAGGACCTGAACTGGGAAAGTCTGGATCTGCTGAAAATTGTCGGCCGTCAGGTAGGCAGTTACCTGGCTGAACAGATTGCCGAGCATGCGCTGGCCGAAGCGCGGGAATTTGAAGCCTTCAATCGCAAATTTGCCTTTGTCGTCCATGATATCAAGAATCTGGCCAGTCAGTTGTCGCTGATTGTGCGCAATGCGGAGAAGCATGCGGGCAATCCGGAATTCCAGCAGGACATGCTGCTGACGGTAAAGGATTCGGCGGAAAAAATGAATAACCTCCTGTCCCGCATCACCGTGGTGCAGGAACCTTCCCGGGAAAAGGAAGAGGAAACCAGCGACCTGGTGGACTTTCTGGAAAAAGTTATATCCCGCCATGCCAAGAGCGGCACCAGTGTCGGCTTCAGCAAGAGAGAGGATTCTCTCCCCGTGAATGCCGATCTGGAAAGTCTGGATACGGTGTTCATGCATCTGGTGCAGAATGCCATAGACGCCTGCACCCCTGAAGATGTTCGTGTTGACCTCCGGTTGTCTTCGGAAGATGGCTATGCCATTGTAAAACTGTCGGACAATGGGTGCGGGATGAGTGAGGAGTTTATTCGCAATGAACTTTTCCGGCCGTTCCGGTCCACCAAGGAAAACGGCTACGGCATCGGCGCCTATGAAAGCCGGGAGATTATAAAACGCATGGGTGGCCGCCTGAGCGTCAGGAGCGCGCCGGGCGAAGGTACGACGATGACGGTGTATCTGAAACTGGCCAGCGAGAATGAAAAACAATTGAATGAAGTAGTACAGTAAAGGCAACGTATATGTCAGATACAATAAAAAGAAAGCTGTTGGTTGTAGAAGATGACCCGGGCCTGCAAAGGCAATATAAATGGAACTTCGAAGACTATGACATCGAAATTGCCGGTACCCGTGAAGAGGCGCTTGATATCGTTCGTCGTGATAAGCCGGCTGTCGTGACCCTGGATCTCGGGCTGCCGCCGGACGAGGATGGGATATCCGAGGGATTGGCCTGTCTCGAGCAGATTCTGGCCGAGGCCCCGCACACGAAAGTCATTATCGCCTCCGGCCACGGCGCCCGTGAAAGCGCCCTGCAGAGTATCTCGCTCGGGGCCTATGACTTTTACCAGAAACCCGTGGATCCGGACGAACTGGGACTGATCGTCGAGCGCGCCTATCGCCTCAGCGATCTGGAAGAGGAAAACCGTCGGCTCGCCGCCGGGCAGCAGTCCTCGCGCCTTAATAATGTCATCACCGCCAGCGAAAGCATGAACAAGGTCTGCAACATTGTCGAGCGGGTCGCGCCCACCAACGTCACCGTTATGCTGCTGGGGGCCAGCGGGACCGGTAAGGAATTGCTTGCCCGGGCTCTGCATGACCTGAGCGACCGCAAGGAAAAGCCCTTTGTCGCCATCAACTGTGCGGCGATCCCGGAAAACCTGCTGGAAAGCGAGCTGTTTGGCTACGAGAAAGGGGCCTTTACCGGTGCTGTGAAACAGACGCTCGGCAAGATCGAAGTCGCCCATGGCGGCACATTGTTCCTTGATGAGATCGGCGACCTGCCGTTCCCGCTGCAGGTCAAGCTGCTCCGCTTCCTGCAGGAAAGGGTGATTGAACGAATTGGCGGCCGCAAGGAAATACCGGTTGATGTCCGCGTTGTCTGCGCCACCCATCAGGATCTGGAAAGCCATATCGCGGAAAACCTGTTCCGGGAGGACCTGTTCTATCGGCTCAGCGAGATCGTGATCAATATTCCGCCGCTGGTGGAGCGTGAGGGGGATGCGGCGCTTCTGGCCCATAATTTCCTCAACAAGTTCAACAAGGAACTGAAGCGCAACGTCAAGAGCTTCACCAAGGAAGCCATTTCCGTGATTTCCGGCTACAATTGGCCGGGTAACGTCAGGGAACTGGAAAACCGCATCAAGCGTGCCGTGATCATGTGCGAAGGAAACAAGATCGAGGCTTCGGACCTGGAACTGGCGGTCGACGAGATGGAAGAAGAGCTGCTGAACCTGAAACAGATCAGGGAAATGGCCGATATGAAGGCCATCAGGAAGGCGCTGGCCAATGCCAACGGCAACGTCAGCCATGCGGCGAAACTGCTCGGTGTCAGCCGACCGACTTTTTATGGTCTTATAAAACAATATAATATCAATCTTTAGAGCGGCGCTGGCGCAGGTTGCTCCCGCACAAATGAATTAAACGATCCAAGGGGATAAAACTATGAGAAGCTTTTTGATACCATGCCTGGCCCTGTCTATCGGGATGGCCATGCCGGCACTGGCGGCTGTCGACAACAGCGAGAGCGCCGAATATGTGCAGGAAGCCGAGGCGTATCTCAAAAAAGGCAATCTCGAAGCTGCCATCATCCAGTATAAAAATGCGGCGCGGGTGGACCCGAAAAATGCGGATATCAGGTTCGAACTCGGCAAGGCTTACCTGAAAAAGGCAGACGGCCTGTCTGCGGAGAAGGAGCTGCTGCGGGCGATCGAACTTGGCAAGCCGGCTGGGGAAGTTGCGCTTGATTTGAGCCAGGCCTATCTGATTTTGAGGAAATTCGGGGAAGTTCTGGAAATCGTGGATGAGGATGCCTTTGAAGGAGAAGACAAGGCGCAGGCCTATCTCATCCTCGGCATGGCGCATCAGGGACTTCAGGACCAGGACAAGGCGCTTGAATATCTGCAAAAGGGCGCCGAGTTGAAAAAGAATGACGACAATATCATCGTCGGTATCGCCCAGATCTATAATTTCAAGGATGATTACGAGAAATCCGAGGAAATGGTGGACAAGGCCCTGGCGCTCAATCCGAAAAACGCCCGGGCGTTGATGCTCAAGGGGGAACTGGTGCACCGTCGCGAAGGGCCGAAAAAATCGCTGGATTATTTTTCCAACGCTCTGCAGTATGAGCCGAAAAACATCAATGCGATGATCAAGAAGGCCGGGGTGCTGTTCGATTTAAAGAGGGACGATGAGTCCCTTGAAGTACTTGACGGGGTTTTCAAGCTTATTCCGCGTCATCCAACGGCCAACTATCTTGCCGCCGTCATTTATGCCCGCAAGAATGAAACCGACAAGGCAACCGAATATCTGGACCGTGGCGGCGTTCCGCTGGATAAATTTGAACCGGCGCTGATGCTGCGCGGGGTGCTGAATTACGCCCAGAAAAACTATGCACAGTCCATATATTATCTGAGCCGCCTGATTGACCTTAATCCTGACCATGTGGTTGGTCGTCGCCTCCTTGGCGCTTCCCTGATCCGTCAGGGGGATCCGGAACAGGCCATCAAGGTTCTGACGCCGCTGGCGGAGTCCGGTAAGGGAGGCTCTGTGGTGTACGCCCTGCTGGGCAGCGCCCATCTGAAACTGGGTAATTACGAAAAGGGAACAGCATTTTTTGAAAAGGCTGTCGAGGCCCGTCCGGAGGAAAGCCGGTTGCGCACTCAGCTGGCCCTCAGTCGTCTCGCTGCCGGGGATTCAAGGTCTGCGGAAGAACAGTTGACCGAGATTCTGGAAAATGATCCGGAAGCTTCGCAGGCGGCGGTTTTCCTGACGCTGATCTCCCTGCGCCAGGGGGAGTATGCCAAAGGCCTGATCGACGCCGAACGGACCATCAAGCAAATGCCGGATAATCCGGTTGGGTACAACCTGAAGGGGACGGCGCTTGTCGGGTTGAACAGGATTGACGAGGCCCGGGAATTTTTCAACAAGGCCCTGGAAATCAATCCCGACTATAATACGGCGAGGATAAACCTGGCCAAGCTTGATGTAAATGAGGGTAAAACCGACGAGGCGGAAAAAATCTACCGGGATATTCTTGCCAAGGATAAGAACTATCTGGCAGCCTGGCTTGGCCTGAGCGACATCGCCGCCCGCCAGAATGACAGCCAGAAACAGGAGGAATATCTGCAGCAGGCTGTGTCCGCCGCGCCGGAAAATATCTCTGTCCGTGTCCAGTTGTCAGAGCTGTACCTCAAAGAGCGCCGCCTGGACAAGGCCAAGGCGGTTGCCAATGAGATGATCCAGGATTTCCCCGAAAACGGGGCCGGCTATGAAGCGGCCGGTAAACTGGACCGGCTGATGGGCAACAAGGTTTCAGCAGTGGCCAACTTCCAGAAGCTCCTGACCATTATCGGCAAGAACGAGAAGGGGTATCTGCTGCTGGGCCTGGCCCAGATGGAAAATGAAGATTACTCCGGCGCCCGCAACACTTACAAGGAGGCCCTGGAATTTGCCGGGGATAAAAAAGCCGTCCTCACCGAACTCGTCCGCCTGGAAATGATCCAGAAGAATTATTCTTCCGCCCATAGTCATGTCCAGGCGATCCGGGATATGGACCCGGACGGCTTTTCAGCCAGCGTCCTTGACGGACGTGTCTACCTGGCTGAAGGCAAACCGGAACAGGCCCTGAAATATTATCTCGAAGGACAAGAAAAGGGCGCTAAAGGCGGTGGCATCATCATCAGTATCGCCCAGGCCTATGAAGATATGGGCGACTTTGCAAGCTCCCACGCCACCATGGCTGATTATTTGAGCACACATCCTGATGATGTGGTGGTCCGGCGCAACCTGGCCAACAGCTACCTGACGGCGGCTGACAATGACAACGCGATCAAGCAATATGAGGCGTTATTGGCCCGGAACGACAAAAATGTGGTCAACCTGAACAACCTGGCCTGGCTTTATTCCCAGAAAGGGGAGATGGACAAGGCCAGCGATCTTGGCAAGCAGGCCTATGAAGCGGCGCCGGAAAATGCCTCCATCATTGATACCTACGCCTGGATTCTGGTCTCTTCCGGCCAGCATGATGAAGGGCTGGAACTGCTGCAGAAGGCCATAAGCAAAACGCCGAACAATATGGAAATACGCTATCACCTGGCTGTTGCCCTGCATAAGTCCGGCCGTGACGGCGCCGCCCGCCAGGAACTGGAACAGGTGGTGACATCAGGTGTTTCCTTTGCTGGTCTTGAGGAGGCCAAGGTGCTCCTGCAGCAGTTGAGGAAATAATCACACAGGGCCGGGCGTCCAGTCCGGCCCCGGTTTTTGGCACGGAATAAAACGGTTAAGTAAGAGAAACTGAGTGAATATATTATTTGTCAGTCACAGATTCCCCTATCCGCCCACGAGGGGGGACAAGATCCGATCCTTCAATATGGTGCGCCATCTTCATGAAAGCGGCCACAAGGTGACCGTGGCCTCACTGGTCAGGTCGGATGAAGAAGAGCAGGAAATCCAGGGGATCAAGGATCATTGCCACGAGTTTCTCTATAGCCGGGTCAACGAGACCTGGCAGAAACTCCGGATGGTCGGTTGTCTTCTGACCACTACACCGTCCTCCATGGGCTATTTTTATTCGCCGGAGCTGAAGGCGAAAATCAAACAGAAGCTGGCCGAGGAAAAATTCGACCTCATCGTTGTCTTCAGCTCCTCGGCTGCACAATATGTGGAGCATGTGACGGATATCCCGAAAATCCTCGATTATTGTGACATGGACAGCCAGAAGTGGCTGGCTTACGCCGGCTTCAAGAAATGGCCGTTCAGCTGGGGCTACTGGCTGGAAGGCAGCAAGCTGGAGGCGGAGGAAAAAAGGCTGGCCCGCAAGTTTGACGTCGGGGTCTGCGCCACCGATTTCGAGGTGGAGACCCTGGACAGCTTCAACACCGGGATCCAGTCCGCCTTTTTCCCCAACGGGGTGGACAGCGAATTTTTCAAGCCCACGGACGGGACGTTCAAAAAGCACAACATCGGCTTTGTCGGACGCATGGATTATTATCCCAACGAAGCCTGCGTGATTTCCTTCTGTCAGAAGGTGCTGCCGCTGCTGCGGGAGAAATACCCGGACGTCACCTTTACAGTGGTAGGGGCGGAACCGCCGGCTTCGGTCCGCGCCATGGGCGAGCTGCCCGGGGTCACGGTAACCGGGACGGTGGATGATGTACGCACCTATGTGCGCGGCAGTGAAGTGGTGGTGGCGCCGCTGGAGATTGCCCGCGGCACCCAGAACAAGATCCTCGAAGGCATGGCGCTTGGCGTGCCGGTGATCTCGAGCCAACTCGCTGCCCGCGGCGTCGATGCAGTGGTGGGTGAACATTTGCTGGCGGCCTCCACACCGGAGGAATATGCCGCCTGTGTCTCGCGCATTTTCGACAGCGCCGGGGAGCGGGAGAAATTCTCCAAAGCGGGACGGGAAAGGGTGCTCAGCCACCATAACTGGACGCGGGCTATGAAGCTGTTTGACGAAATTATCGATGGATGCCTGAAACGGCATGCTGCCGACAAGGCAGCCTAGGGGAAGTATAAGCATGCGTATCTTACATGTACTGGATCATTCTATTCCGCTGCACAGCGGCTATACCTTCCGCAGCTACCAGTTGATCAGGGGACAGCAGGCGCTGGGGCATGAGACTTTGCATGTGACCGGGATCAAACAGGGCGAGACCGGGGCTGAGTATGAGGAAGTGGACGGCCTCGGGTTTTACCGTACCACCAAATACAATAGATTCCTCGCCGGTCTGCCGATCCTGGGCCAGTATGAAGTAGTGCGCAGCCTGAAGAAGCGGATGTTTGAAATCCTGAAGGACAATCCGGTCGATATCATCCACGCCCATTCCCCGGCTCTGAACGGCCTGGCGGCGGTCGATGTGGGCGAGAAGCTCGGCATTCCGGTGCTCTATGAGATCCGCGCTTTCTGGGAGGATGCCGCGGTCAGCCACGGCACCTGCAAGGAAGGCGACCTGCGCTATAAGCTGACCAGGAAGCTGGAAAGCCATGTGGTGCGCCGGGCGGATGCGGTAACCACCATCTGTAACGGCCTGAAACAGGACCTGATTTCCCGCGGCGTGGCCGAGGACAAGATCACCATCATCCCCAATGCGGTGGACATTACCAAATTTTCCGGCCCCAATGATCCGGACCCGGTCCTGCAGGAAAAGCTGGGCCTCAAGGACAAGATTACCTTGGGCTTTATCGGCTCTTTCTATGATTATGAAGGGTTGGATATCCTGGTGGACAGTTTCCCGAAAATCCTGGCGGAAAAACCGCAAGCCCGGCTGTTGCTGGTCGGCGGCGGGCAGGAGGCGGATAATCTGAAGCGGCAGGTGGCGCGCCTCGGTCTGGAAGACAGTGTGATCTTTACCGGCCGGGTGCCCCATGACCAGGTGCAGAATTACTATAACCTGGTGGATATTTTCGTCTATCCGCGCAAGAAAATGCGCCTCACCGACCTGGTGACCCCGCTCAAGCCCCTGGAAGCCATGGCCCAGCACAAGCTGGTGGCCGCCTCCGACATCGGCGGTCACAATGAACTGATTGAAGACGGGGTTACCGGCACTCTGTTCCGGCCCGATGATCCGGAAGACCTCGCCCGCACCATCCTGTCCATGCTGGAAAACCGTGAAAACTGGCCGGAGATGATCGCGGCCGGACGGCGCTATGTGGAAGACGTGCGCAACTGGAAAAATTCCGTCGCCAACTATCCCGCGGTGTTCGAGCGCCTGGCCAAACTCAGGAAAAAATAGGCCTGCTTACTCGGCCACGCCCCAGATTTTGGCATATTCCCGATACATGATCGCCTTGTCGTAGGTGTTTTTGACGTGGCTTTTGTTGATCGCGCCGATCTGTTGCATCAGGTCCGGGTTGCGCACCAGCGCCTCCATGGCGTTGGCAAAACCCTGCTCGTCGCCGGCCGGGGCGATAAAATCCCGGTTCTCGGCCGAAACCATCGGCAAGACATCGCCGACAGCCAGCCCCACCACCGGCAGGCCGGCGGCCATGGCCTGGTTCACCGAGTTGGGCATCTGTTCGGTATCCGATGAAATAGCGTAAAGATCGAGCCAGCCCAGGGCATAGGCCGGTTCCTCGATGTGGCCGGCCAGCAGCACTTTGCCGCCAAGCCTGAGGGCCTCGATCATATTTTCCAGACTGCCCCGTTCATTGCCTTCGCCCATGATGACCAGCCGCAGGGCGATCCCGGGATTAGCCGTTGTCACATGGTGGAAGGCCCGGATCAGCCGGGGCAGGTTCTTTTCCGGGCGGAGCGGCGTCATGGTACCGATGACGATTTCACCTTCCTGTTTGTCAAAGCCGGGCAGGATGCCGGGACGGGGAGCAGCGCTGTATTTTTCGCAATCCACGCCGTTGGGGATATGGAGGATTTTATGTTCCGGCAGTTTCCAGTTGCTGCGGCAGATCTCTACCAGGGTATGGGACGGGACCACGATGGACTCGATATTGCGGAGCGCGAGCCTGCGGTACAGGTCCCGCTTGAACAGGGTTTTTTCCGCTTCTTCGGGCCCGAAGCCGCTTTCCAGGTGGATATGCCGGCAGACCGGGGCAAAGCTGTTGGCCAGCGCCCAGTCCATTGATCCCCAGTTGTAGGTCAGCAACAGGTCCGGCTGTAGGTCCTTCAAGACCTTGCGATAACTGAAGATTTTCCCGATCAATCCCTTTACCGGCGGAACCTCGGGAATGGAAAAGTCGATATCCGGGTCCAGGCGGGACCGGCAGTCATATTCGCCGTTGGTCGCGATCAGGCTGTGTCGTGCCTTTGCGCCAAAATGATTGATCAGGTAGGAGATGCGGATCGGTACCCCGCCATGCGCAAAGCTGGGGATCACGTGGAAAAGATGCGGGATTTTGTCGCCGTTGGGTGCCTCAGCCATGAGCAAATCAGTCAATAATCCAGTTTCAATTAGTAATTTAAGTTTTTGCAAAAATAGGGTAAAAATACTGACTTGTTAATGATTATAATGGCTTGCGTTAAAAATTTGCACAGGAAAGTTTCCGGTCCGATAAGGCCCGGAAGATGATCGGGTTGCAAGAGGGGATTGGATTTACCGTGTCTAGAATTTTGTTTTTCCTGCTTACGCTGCTGGTTTCAGCCGTTGTGGCTTATTTTTCCTCGACGATTGTTGCCAGTCTGACCGTACTCCTGTCCACGGACCGGTTGCCGAGGGATTTCCTGCGCCTGGTGATGGACAGTAACCTGGTGGTTACCGCCAGCTATATGTGCGTGTTTTTCCTGTCTATGGTGATCTTTGCACACCTGTTGCCGTCCCTGCATATCTGGTTTCATTTGACGCGGGCCAAGAAACGTCTGGGGGAACTGCCGCTTGCGTGCGATAAACTGCGCCAGACCACCGTGAAAAAATTCCTCGCCAGCCTTGATGGGCTCGACTTTATTCACGAGTTTGCCGTGATTTACAGCGAACGCCTGCATCAGCAGCCGCCGCAGGAGGTACCGGAGGAATTGCTGAAAAAGGCCAAGCTGAACCGGGCGATAGCCAAAAAGGACAAGGATGGAAAGCTGACCATAGAACCCGTGCGCGCGTCGGCGCCGGCTGCCTCGGTATTCAGTTCCGAACAATTGGTTGACCAGCGCCTGTACCTCTGGTTCGTAGAGGCGCTGCCGAAAATACTGCTGGCCGCCGGCGGGCTCATTCTGTCTGTGAATTTGCTTTCACTCACTGTGTTCGATCCGGCGCTCAACGTCAATATGACAACGCTTGGTGATTTTGTCGCCCAGTTGCAACCCGGCCTGGTGGCACTCGTCTTTTCAGCTTTTACGGCTCTGGTCATCTATGTACTTGTGAAGTTCAGCGTCGGGATTTTGCGCCAGAATGCGGCCGACCTGGCGGCGCTGGTTGATCACCTGTTCCATCATGACGGATGGCATGCCGAATTGCGGGATATGGTGGACATGATGCGGGACAGTTCCCTGTCCAAGGATGTGGAGAAGGCCATCCAGCGCCCGCTCAATGCCATCGGTAAGGCCACGAAAGCCCTGGCTGATGACCAGGGCGCCAAGCTGGAGGAGTTTCTGTCCCGGGCAATCGCCGCCTTCGAGGCGGAAATGGAAAAGAATGCCGGCAAGCAACTGGCCGCGCTGACCGGCTCCCTCGAGAAGGCCCAGAAAACTGCCGAAAAAATGGAAAAGAGCTTTTCCTCGACGGCGGAAGGGTTCGCCAGCCAGCTGACGCAAATGAAAGAGGCTGTGGAGAGGGAAGAAAATAATTCCGAACAGCGGCTGACGGCGCAGACTGAAAAAGTGCTCGAAAGCCTGAAAGAGGAAATCGACCAGAACTATAAGAAATATGGCGAGTTTATCGGTGAACATATGTCGCGTATTGAAGAAACCCAGGAGGTTCTCAACGGCGCGCTGGCCGACAAGGACTCGCTGGTCCAGGGGCTGAAGAAGACCAGCCAGGACCTCGGCACCATTTCCGAGGCCTCCGGCAAGCTGGTTGACCGCTTTGCCAAACTGTCGAAGGAGCTGGACAGCCTGATCAAGGATGCGAAAAACAAGACTTCGGGTTCAGGCCCGATCAGCAGTGCGCAGAAAGACGAATTGCTCGAGGCGCTGGACAAACTCAAAAAACAACGCGCCAGCCAGATTGAAGACCTGCCGTCGCTCTAGGAGAGCTTATTCCTTGCCGGTCGGGTATTCGACCAGGAAAAAGTCATATTCCTTTTCCGGACCAGACGCCTGCCACATGGGAGGTTGACCGATATAGGACACGCCCATGTGGGATTTCATGTGCAGTTCGGGGGTGTAATGCGGGTTCATGAAGCCGCAACGGATATCATCGCGCCGGGCCCACCGATAAGACCAGGCTGAGAAATCGCCTTTTTTCAGTGTGCTGTCGTCAGCCCAGTTAAGACGCTGTTCGTCACAATAATACTGCAGGCCGATCCAGGTGGCTGCGGAAATGTTGAAATGAGTCTGGATGAAAGTATGGGTTTGCAGGTCCTTGACCAGGGCGAGGCGGCCATGGGTGTCCTTAAATACAAGCGACTGGGCTTCCAGATAGGCCTGACGCCATTTGCGTCCCTTCTTCCACCATCTCAGTTCGAAGTAGCTCTTGGTGTGGGGGTCATAGAAGGGGCCCTTTACGGAGCCGGTGATCTTATAGTTGTCTTTATAGGAGGGGTGCTTTTTCTCGATGCCCACCTGCGCATGGGCTGCAAGTGGCAGCATGATTGCCAGCAGAAAAAGAACAACGAGGCGAGTTTTCCGGACCATTTTCCAACCTTCTAACAGTTTTATGTTTCTATTTTAGTAAGGAACACGAATATGGTCAAAATATGTAGCTGATTAAGATGAAGAAATCTTAAAGGACCTGAAAAAAGTCCTTTCATTTCAGTCCCTGTCAGGAGGAGGGAGTTACCACTTTACTTTCTTGATGGAGGAATTTACGGCAGTTTCCAGCCTGAACAGGATCTTGCGGCCCAGAAGTCCCCCGTGATCCTGGATGTTTTTGTCCCGAATGACCCGCATGGCCTTGATATGGGCATCAATGATTTCAGCGGACTTCTTGTCATATCTGCCGACTTCACTGACGAAATAGCGCAGGGAATCCGCGGCCACAGCCATGAGGGGATAATGAAACCCGGCGCCGAGAAGTCCGATTTCCGAGGCTTTTTGCGACATGATCGTCAAATAGGTGCCTGAATGTTCGGGGTCTTTGCGGGCCAGGGTGCTGAGATATTCCAGCGCTTCGATGTTTTTCTCAACCCACTTCAGGTATTCCTCGGAAACGGACTTGACCTTTTCATTCAGGTCTTCGAGGTGAAGGGGAACTTCCAGCGGCTCCTTGAGCTTCTCGAGCCTGGCTGAAACGCTCTCCTCCGGAGGTGAATTCTGTGTATCCAGGACTTCTGAACGTTCATCCTGCGAATTCGGGTCGACCTGGGAAGCTTCACTCATCGAATTGCCTCTTTAGCTGGAGTGACTACAACAAATGAGAGTGTCATGATAACCGGGCGGGGTAAGGTATTTCTGAAAATTAGCTAAAATTTTTAGAAAAAATTCGATAAAAAGATACGGAAAAAGTATTTCAAATCAATCGATTACGAATATAGGAAAAATTTTATAGTCAATTAAGACCAGAAAGAGCCGTATTTTCGTTAATGAAGTTAACGGTTGATGCTCCCGGATATAAGATCCAGCACCCGCGAAGGTGGCGCGCCTTCTTCGCGAAAATGTTTCAGGGTGACGCTCTGGTTTCTTTTGGAAAAGCGTTTACCGTTTTCATCCACTATCAGGGGATGATGAAGATAGTCCGGGACCGGGAGGTTCAGGAGATGTTGCAGAAGCCGGTGCAGGTGAGTGGCGTAAAAAAGATCTTCCCCCCGTATGACATGGGAGACGCCCTGGTCGGCGTCGTCGACCACCACCGAAAGGTGATAGCTGGCCGGGGTGTCCTTACGGGCCAGCACCACATCGCCAAGGATTTCCGGTGTCGCGACCTGCTTGCCCTTGATAAGGTCGTGCCAGGACAGCGGGGCGGCCAGCCGCGAGAGCGCCTGCTGCATGTCGAGACGCAGGGCGAAACTGTCGCCGGCGGCGATTTTCTGTCCCCGTTCCTCCGCTGAAAGTTCCCTGCAGGTGCCGGGATAGTGAAACCCTTCCGGGCCGTGCGGGGCATGGGCGCTACGGGCAATTTCCTCCTGGATCTCTTTGCGGCTGCAGAAGCAGGGATACAGCAGGCCTTCCCTCTCCAGATGGTCGAGGGCCCTGCGATAGTCGTCAAAATGTTCCGACTGGCGGCGGACTTGACCGTCCCAGGTGAGGCCGAGCCAGCGCAGGTCGTCCATGATCTGGTCGACATATTCGGGTTTGCAGCGGGTCTGGTCGATATCCTCCATGCGCAGCAGAAACCGGCCACCGCGTTCCCGGGCGAAGTCATGGGACAGTTTGGCCGAATAGGCGTGGCCCAGATGCAGCAGCCCGGTCGGGCTCGGCGCAAATCGGGTGACAATCTCTTTTTTCTGCTGATCGGATGATTGATCCATAAATCACTTTGATTATATTTAGGTTGTTATTCAGCAAATCATAGGTAATGGAGTATCCATGTCAACGATCACAAACCTGTCCGGTCCCCGGGTTGAGCCGCCGGCCGGCACAAAAATTGAAAAGCTGGTTATTCTGTCGCATGGATATGGCTCCAACGGCTATGACCTGATCGGTCTGGTGCCGCATCTGCAGCGGGCCATGCCCAATGCGGTGTTTATTTCCCCCAATGCGCCGGAGGCCTGTCCGGGCGCCCCCCTGGGCTACCAATGGTTCGGCCTGACCAGCCTGAGCCGGGAAGAGCGGCTCGAAGGTACTTTGCGGGCGGCGCCGGTGCTCGACAATTTCATCAACCAGGAACTGGACCGCTATGGCCTGGAGGACAAGGACCTGGTACTCAGCGGTTTTTCCCAGGGCACCATGATGTCCCTGCACGTGGGCCTGCGGCGTAAAAATACACCGGCCGGCATCCTCGGCTTTTCCGGCGCCATGACCCTGCCGGACGATTGGCAGCAGGACGTGACCGCCAAGCCGCCGGTGATGCTGATTCATGGCGACATGGATGATGTGCTGCCGATCCAGATGATGTATGACGCCAAGGAAGCGCTCAAGTCCGTGGGCATTAATGTGGAAACCCATATTTCCCGCGGCATTACCCACAGCATTGGTCCGGACGGCCTGCAGAAAGCGCTCGAATTCCTGCAAAAAGTGGACCGCTAAATCGCTGCAGTGCAATCTTTTCTTGGGTCCCGGGTGGAAAAGCGCTATTATGGTTAACATGTCATAGGGCTGTCACAATGAGGCAGTTATTATGGCGGTGCGGCAAGGTTGGCCGCGTAACCGGAGCTAGGCTCAAAAAGGAGATTGACTGTGCCCGTAACAGGCCATGGCCCATCGCCCATCAAGCCGGAACATTGTCCGGCACTTGTTCTTAATGCTGACTTCCAGCCGTTGAGTTATTTTCCCCTTTCCATCTGGCCGTGGCAGACTGCCATCAAGGCTGTGTTCCTGGACCGCGTGCAGGTGATTGAGGAGTATGACCGGGTCATACACAGCCCCTCATGCCAGGTCAGGCTTCCCAGTGTGATCAGCCTCAAGGAATATGTTAACCCGGGCCAGCATCCGGCCTTCACCCGGTTTAACGTCTTCCTGCGCGACCGTTTTACCTGCCAGTATTGCGGGCATCGGGCGCCAAACGGCAAGGAACTGACTTTTGACCATGTGATTCCGCGACGGGCAGGCGGAAAGACCACGTGGGAAAACATCATCACCGCCTGTCCGCCCTGCAACATGCGAAAGGGTGGGCGAACGCCGGAAGAAGCCCATATGCGGCTGCTGACCAAACCCCTGAGGCCAACGGTCCATAAGCTGCAGAATCACGGACGATCCTTCCCGCCAAATTACCTCCATGAGAGCTGGCGGGATTTTTTATATTGGGATACGGAACTGGAAAGCTGAGCGGGGTTCAGAGCCGTTCCGCGATCTTGATCGCGGTGCGGCAACCCAGCTTGATGGCATTGGACAGCAGGTTGTAGCCTGGGGTTTCCCGGGCGCCGTGTTCGACGGCAATATCGTGATGTTCGACTTCTTCCTGGCGGAATTTCTCCAGCTCTGCCGCCAGTTCCTTTTCGTCCGCGCCCAGTTGTTCGATCTGGGCGGCATAATGCTGGTCGATGACTTCTTCCACGGCTTCGGTGCAGGCCATGGCGGCTTTTTCCCCCAGCAGGGCAGTGCCGGCGCCAAGGGCGAAGCCGGCCATATGCCACAGCGGCATGAGGGCGGTGGGACGCACATCCCGTTCGTCCAGCAGTTTGGTGAACCGGTCCAGGTGCACGTCCTCCTGGTCTTTCATGTGCCTGATCATGGCGCTTTTGGGATGCTTGTCGCCAAGCACCGCGAGCTGGCCCTGGTAAATCCTCACCGCGCCATATTCCCCGGCATGGTCGACGCGCAGGAAACGGTCGAGCAGTTGCGCCTTGTCCGGATCGCCGGGCAGGCGATTGTCAGCGGTTTGTTTGGCTGTTTTCTTTTTAACCATTTTCCTTCCTTGTCAGGGCCGCCAATATTAACAGGCCCATGCCCAGGGTGAAAAGGAAATTATAGCCGGCCATGGAGATGCCGAACAGTTCCCACACCACTTCGTCACAGCTGACAATGGGGGCGCTTTGCAGCGCCTGCAGGAACTGGTCGGGATCGAAATTGCCGCCGATGGTCTGGGCGGTGCAGTCTGTCGGCCCCTGCCACCATTTATATTCCACCCCGGCATGGTAGGCGCCGACACCGGCGGCGGCCCACAGGGCCGGGACCATCAGATAGTCCAGGAACCTGGCCGGCAGAGAGGTCATCTGGTGCAGAATGATGATAAAAACACCAAGCCCGATGACACCCATATGGGCGTAGCGCTGGGTCCAGCACAGGTCGCAGGGCACGTAACCGCCGAACATTTCAAAGCTCCAGGCCCCGGCCAGCATGGCGGCGGAAAATAAAATGGCCGCCCGGGCCGGACAGGTGCGGATAAAGTCAAAAATCATGCAAGTAAGTTTTTTCATTGCCCGTAATTAAGATAACCTGTTACATCCAAAGGCATCAGAATAGTGCGCCTCTCGGAATGTGCAATAATAATCGGGATATGAATATGACTGATATTGTCGAAAACTGGATGAGTGATGATCTGGATGCCGACGCCATCGGGCAGGCATTGCAGCAGAAGACCCGGATGGTCATTCCCAATTTCCTCAGATCTGACGTTGCCGACCAGCTGTATGACTGCCTCGACAGGGAAGTGCCCTGGGAGGCGGCTTACCGCCAGGGGGAGACCGACAAGTCGGTGCCGCTGGCCGAACTGGGCAGACTTTCACCCCGGGAACAGCAGCAGCTGGTCAACGGGATTGTCGCCCAGGCGCAAGGTGAATATCAGTTTTTTTACAATCGCTATCCCATCGTGGAAGCCTATATCGCGGGAAAAAATCCGCATTTGATCCTCAACCGTTTCATCGAATTCTGGAACAGCGCCTATATCCTGGACTTTATCCGGAAGATCACCGGAGATACTTCAATCAGAAAAGGAGAGGGGCAGGCGACAGCCTATCTGCCTGGTCATTTCCTGATGTATCATTCCGATCAGGGCAAAGATACCCGGACTGACGACCGGCGCTACGCCTTCGTGCTCAATCTGACAAAGGACTGGCAGTCCCACTGGGGCGGGCTGCTGCAGTTTGTAGAGGCGGGCCGGGTCACGGAAACTTTTGTGCCCGGCTATAACAACCTGTCGATTTTCAAGGTGCCGCAGGGCCATCAGGTGTCCTATGTGACACCCTTTGCGACCAGGCCGCGTTACGGTATTACCGGCTGGTTCCGGGCAGACTAAAGATATTTGAGCGCCAGGAAGCCGCCGAACAGGAATATGAAGAACAGGGTGGTCAGCAGGCCGAGCCGCTTTTCGATGAAAGTCTTGATCGGGGCGCCGAATTTCCACAGCAGGGCGGCCACCAGGTAAAAGCGCACAGCCCGGGAAACCAGGCTGGCCAAAATAAACGTGGGCAGGCTGAGGTGGGTGACCCCGCTGGCGATGGTGATCACCTTGTACGGGAAGGGCGTGAGGCCGAAGAAGGCGACAATCCAGGCGCCCCATTCATTATACTGGTCGGTAAAGCGGGCGAAATTTTCTTCGTGGCCGTAAAATTCCAGCAGCGGCTGCCCTATGACATCGAACAGGGCATAGCCGATATAATAGCCGAACAGGCCGCCCAGTACCGAGCTGATGGTGCAGACAAAGGCAATCTTCCAGGCCCGGCTCGGCGCGGCCAGCACCATGGGGATCAGCAGGATATCCGGTGGAATGGGGAAAAAGGAGCTTTCGATAAAGGAAATGATGGCCAGCATGCTCAGGGCATGGGGTTTTTCCGCCAGTTCCAGCGTTTTATTATAGAGTTTATTGAACATCCGCGATCCGCCTGTTTTCGAGCCGGAATATTGTTACCGCAAATAGTGGCAACAATCAGTAATTTTTTTGGATCAATGAGATTTCCATGTTGACCCGGCCCGGGGCATCGGTAATATTCAGGCCACATTGCGCGTCGCGCTTCTGCCCGGAGCCCCTGTGGTGGAATTGGTAGACACGCTGGATTCAAAATCCAGTGGCTTCACGGCCGTGTCGGTTCGAGTCCGACTGGGGGCACCAACATAGATTTCCCAAAACTTCCCAAATCTTCCTAACCCGCAGAAAACTGCAGTTTTCTGTGATTGAAGCTCTTCCATTTTTCCCTCATTTTCGATCTTATCAGAAAAAAGTGCGCAAAAAGTGCGCAAAAAGTGCGCAAAGACAGAGGTGAAAAAATGGCTTCAATTAGGAAACATGGAAAGAAATGGCAGGCGGATATCAGACTCAAAGGTTTGCGCCGAACGAAACTTTTTAAAACGAAAATGGAAGCTCAGCAATGGGCTATTAAACAAGAGGAATTTGTTCATCCTGGACTGCATGGTGTAAATTGGACGTTCCGGGATGCTATGCAGCGATATGCGAAAGAAGAGAGTGTCAAGAAACGTGGCGCCCGATGGGAGACAATTCGTCTAAATAAGCTATGTCGCCACCCTATAGCTGATCTCACTCTACTAGATCTAACACCAGAGGATTTTAAAAAGTGGATCAAGGATCAAACGGATTTGGCGCCTGGCTCCATACTTCGGGAGCTTCAGGTTATGTCTGGTGTGTTGGAGTGTGCCATTAACGATTGGAACTGGGCGGTCGACAATCCGATCAAAAGAGTTAGAAAGCCAAGCAAACCTCAACCGAGAGACAGGCGTATTTCGGATGCTGAGATTGCGAGTATCCTGAAAATATTGGAATTTGAGAATGAAGGTCCGGCCAAGAGTCTTAGACAAGAGATTGCAGTTGCTTTTTTACTGGCCATTGAAACAGCAATGAGGCAAGGGGAACTTTGGGGGCTCGAATGGGAGCGGGTTGATTTGCAGAAGCAATACCTGCGTCTTCCTATGACCAAGAATGGGTTTCGAAGAGATGTTCCTCTTTCAAAAAGAGCCGTGGAACTATTCGGATATCTCGGACCGAGAAAAAGTGGGAAAGTTTTTTCGGTCAAGCAAAAATCAGCCGGCACTATTTTTCGTCGTTCGGTCAAGTTGGCTGAGATTGAAAATTTGACTTTTCACGATACACGGCATGAAGCAATTTCCAGGCTGGCCAGGAAACTTGATGTATTGGACCTGGCTCGTATGGTGGGGCACCGTGATCCCAGATCACTCATGATCTATTATAATGCTTCTGCATCAGAGATTGCCGGCCGTCTAGGATGATCGGATTTTTTCTGCCCACTTCCTGATCTCGCGTTCCGACCAGCGCAGTGTCCCTCGCTTGCTGCCCGTTCTCAATACAAAGGGTTTGGGAAAGTCGGGCCAGGACTTGTATCTGTTTTGGATGGTTTTGGCTTTCATTCCCAGCAGTGAGGCCACTTCATGGACATTGAGATAACCAAAATGAAGGTCCCGGGTGATGTAACTGACATCACGGGCAATTCTCTTTAACAGGTTTTGTTCTTCATGGTTCAGGTTCTGCATATCGCTTGCTCATATGGATTGAGAGTAGCGTCTGTTTAAAATTAGAACCGGCTTATTACTGGTGTCAAGAACAGGCGAGGGGTCATGCTGGAAGGTAAAGACATGTAAAGGAACGTAGAGACCATAAAAGCTATATTATGGACTTTAGGGAAATACAGTGACGTCTGAAAATATTCCGAATAATATAGGGAAAAATGGCGGTTTTTACCGGAGAGCCTTAATTCAAGGCGTGTCTTGGAGGGTGAGGAACAATGAAGCTAACCTCACCCTCTCGAGTCTTTGACTTCCCGCTGGCCCGTGCATTCCTGGCAAGGGCAGGGGATTAATCCTTCTCGAATTGCTTGGTAAACCGCTCCATGATTGGTTTTAACTTTGAGGGCCTTGCGAACACTCGCAAGGTGCTGATTGATTGTGTGCACGCTTCTGTCCTGGGAGTGTGCAAACTGCTGAATGGTCAAATCCTTTTCAGTCATTGTATGAATGACGGCCAAGGGCTGTCTATGCAGCTTGATCTTTCCTTCTCGCTCATGAGGTCGGAAAAGCTTCGGAAACTTCCGTTGCCCAAAGCTTACGGATATCTCGGCCACCAGCTGGATGGCTTCAGGGTGCTTGCTGAGCTTCTTTAGAAAGTCCGGCGCGATATCTTGTGAGGTGAGGCTGAACAGAAAGCGTTCCCTACCGGTCACAACAGGGATTAAGTAGAATTCATAGAAGCCATGGCTTTTGTAGAGGATGGAGAGGTCTTGGTTCCGAACCATCTCCCCGGTCTGCACAGGAGCGACGGACATATAGTCCTCGATCCTGGACCTCAGGATGGGGTGCCGTGCGCTATTGGCATAAGATACGGCATAATCCACCTGATCGTAGTTTCCCTGCTCATAGGCGCTGCATGTGGCATCAGGGAGGTTGTGAAATAACACTCTGGGATGTGGATTCAGTGCCGTTAAAGAGAAATAGGGAAATCCCAGCTTCTCCAGAATACTGGCTAGCCGATCGCGGAACTGTTCGGGTGAGGTGGTGGGATAAAGGCTCTTGTAACAAGCCGCTTCGAAGCTCTTGAACTCCCTGGTGGAATAGGAGGGCGGGTTTTTTGGTGCACGAGGGAGAATGGATCGAGAAGAGGGATCACCGGTCAACTCACGAAGAGCAGACATGGTGTCAATTCCAAAAGAGTCTGAATCCAGCATGGTCTTAGCCTCCTGATCTCAGGCACCAAAGACAATCCCTGGCGCCGGGGGCTGAAACCACGCGCAAGTCGTGTGGGCTGTATTCCTCCGGAGAGTATTCTATTCCAGCACCACCCCCGACATGAGAGGAAGACTCATATCCGGACAGGATACACCATAGGGGGGTCTATAGCGACATCCCCGGATGAATTCCACTCAAAATCGGGAGTGGGCCGACTTACGAGGCGGTTTCAACGCCACTGCAAAATTGCAGTGCAACTATTGTGACATGTCGGGTGGTTTTATTCAACGAAAAAGACGAATATCGTCTATGGAGATTTCATAGAATATGAGGAAGAGGGAAGGCCTTTTTACTCGTCTAGGCCAAGCAGAAAATCGGTGCTGACGTTGAACGTTTTTGCGAAGGCTAGTAACTCAAAATCTTTAACGCCTCTTACCCTTCTCTCTATTTCGGAGATGTCTGATTGATCCAGTTTTATATCGTATTCTACGGAGAGTTCGGCAGCTAACTCTACTTGGTCCATTTTGTTTTGAACGCGAAGTTCACGAATTTTGTTCCCGCAAATATTGGCTTTCATTAAGCGCTCCTTTTGCGGGAACTATGAGAGAATTGCAAAAATGATGTAGACGATTAACGTCTATTTAAAAAATAATTTGCTCGGTTGTTAGAAGGGCAATCTGTGGTAAAATTTCATTGCAGTTTTTACTGCAGGGCCTTCGCCTGTTCGACCCCCAACGAGCTATGGTGAAGGCCCAACCTTCCAATTTCCGGGGATGCCTCCCAAATATCTCTAAAATCACCGGTCTGCCCCGCGATAAGTCGCTAAAAAATAAGGCCCAAATCACATCGCGCTACTGCTACTTTTATCTTGCTTTCTTAACCCTTCAGGCAAGTATTTGATCTATCGGGGCAATTTCCGACGGATCGGAACGGGTCTGGATTTGGTCCGGTCAGTCATCCGGTCTTTTCTCCGTTCATCAAGGGGGTGCGGGGGCTTTTGTCCGGGGGTCATTCTATCCTGTCGCGCGATTTTTGGCAAAATAATCTGATCAAAATGGCAATCCATGCGTTCTTTCGAGATCGGCCTTTCCGGCCCCGGCCTGTTGGTTGCGGGGCCTGACGGACCCCCGCTGTCGTGGGGTGGTCCGGATTTATCTACGGGAGAAAGGCGCGTCTCAGGCTCCTGCTCTGATCTGGTGATGACGAGGGCATCCAAGCGGAGACTGCGTACTCATTGCTGAAGGGTCTTGGGATTGGCAACGGTACAGGCAAGATACCGGATTGCCCCTGTCGTCTGCCTCTCCCTTTACGATCAGGAGAGGTCTCTCGCGAGAAAGGGTGTCGTGAACCTGACGGCGGTCATTTGCCCGGGGCTGTTAAGTCTGTATGGTCATCATCTGTCTCTCTCTGGTCATTTTGTGTGTGTCGCGGTGCCTGGCCGACTGTTCAGGCGGGGGTCAAGCCGGTTGCGGCTTGTGTCCCCTGCGAGCCGTTTTTTCGGCCATCTCCCGGGCCATCTCCTGGGCCGCCTGTTTGACCATGCGCGGCGGGGTGAGATGCATGCGGCCGACCAGCTTGGCGCCCCGGCCGGTGCGGAAGGTGCTGCCGTCGAGCCACATGCGGTGCAGGATCACCGCCAGCTTGCGGGCGACGGCGACGATGGCGTTCATCATGCTGGTGCGTTTGGCCAGCCGGAGGCCCCAGGCCTTGACGGCGGTCCATTTCTGGCTGCGCAACAGCAGGCTGGCGGCGGCTTCGCACAGGGCAGTGCGCACTTCCCGGTCGCCCTGCTTGGTGATCCGTCCCTCGCGGTCGATGGTGCCCGACTGCCAGCGCCGGTTGGTCAGGCCGAGATAGGCGCCGACGGTGCGGGAACTCTTGAACCGGCAGGGATCGTCGATGGCGGCCCGGAACGACAGGGCGGCGATGGGGCCGACCCCGGGCACGGTCATGAAGCGGCGGCAGACCGGATCGCTCTTGACGATCTCGAGGACGCATTTGTGCAGCCGGCTGTAGCCTTCCAGCAGGTTGTTGCGCACCGCCAGCATGGTGTCGATATAGAACATCAGTTCCGGCTCGTGGCCGTCCATCAGCTCCCGGGCCCGGTCTTCGAAGGCACCGCGCGCGATCTTGCCCATTTTGAGGCCGAAGGCGCGCAAGGTGCCGCGGATATGGTTTTCCATATCGACCAGTTTGCGCTTGAGGGTGCGGCGGTTGTTGAGCAGGACCCGCAGCCGCTGGCTTTCGGGGCTTTTGACGTGGACCGGACAATACCAGCCCATGCGCATCATCTGGGCGATGCCGCGGGCGTCATTCTTGTCGGTCTTGTTGCGCTGGGCCTCGAGGGAAGCGCGCATATGGCGGGCGTCGACGACGATCACGGGCAGGTCGAAGCTGCTCAGTTCGTCATGCAGCCAGGAGCCGAGGGAGGAGGCTTCGAGGCCGACCCTCTTGATATAGCCCTGATAGCCTTCGACGGCGGTGAAGATGGCGCTGGGTTCGGTCTCCGAGACGGTTTCTTCGAGGATGGCGCCGTCTTGGTCAACGATGCAGATGTGGGTGTCAGCGAGGGATATATCCAGTCCGATATAAATGTCCATGGGGATCTCCTTCAGGATGTTGGGGGTTTTTACAGTCTACAGGATGCCGCCCTCGCACGTCAGTACCAACCGCCTCGCTTGCCTGAAGGGTTACCCGAGCCGTGGCACCCCCCATTTGTAAGCGTCCGGTCTGAGGCGCCTTGTAAGTTAATTTGACGGTGTTATTAGAATTTACTTTTTGTAATTCCAGGGCAGCAGTTCGTCGATGCGGTTGACCTTATGGTCGTTGATGCGGCCCAGAATGTCCGTGAGCCAGGCCTCTGGATCTATGCCATAAAGTTTTGCCGTGCCGATCAAGGTGTAAGCGATGGCGGCGGATTTTCCGCCTCTGTCGGAGCCCATGAAGAGATAGTTTTTTCGTCCAACGGCGATCGGGCGTATGGCGCGTTCCGCGCTGTTGTTATCCAGCTCCAGGAAGCCGTGCTCCAACCACGGCGTCAGCCGTTTCATGCGACTGAGGCCATAGCGGATCGCTCCGGCAAGCGGGCTTTTGCCGGATATTGTTGTCAATTGTCGTTCGAGCCAGAGTTCCAGGTCCTCAAACAGGGGCTTGGCTTTGGCCTGGCGGACTGCCTTTCGCTTATCCGGCGGCTGGCCCCGCACCTCGTCTTCGATCTGGTATAGTTCCGCAATCCGTTTCAGGGCTCCGGCGGCACTGGCGGAGCCTTGTGACTTGTGGACGTCGAAGAGCTTGCGCCGGATATGAGCCATGCAGGCCACTTCCCTGACCTTGCCCTTTTCGGTGAGTTTGTTGAAGCCGGCATAACCGTCGGCATGCATCCACCCCTTAAAGTCCTTGAGGTGCTCAGCCGGCCATGCACCCTTGCGGTCAGGAGAATAGCGGTAATACACGGCGGGTGCATTCTCTCCATCCCACGGCCTCTCATCGCGCACATAAGTCCAGAACCTGCCGGTTTTTGTTTTTCCTGTGCCGGGGGACTGTACGCCAACCGGCGTATCATCGGCAAAGATCGCCTGTCCCGCCTTTACATGATATCCGATGGCCTCGGCCAGAGGCTCCAGCAGCGCGGTCGATTTGCCGACCCAGTCGGCCAGAGTTGAACGGTCGAGATCGACCTTCTCTCGGGCGAAGATCTGGCTCTGCCGGTACAGCGGCAAATGGTCACAATATTTTGATGTCAGCACATGGGCCAGCAATCCCGGCCCCGGCCGGCCGCGCTCAATGGGACGCGACGGCAGCGGCGCCTGATGAATAGTCTCACAGCAGGCGCAAGACAGTTTGGGCCGCACAAATCGGTTGACCCGGAAGCGGCCGGGCACATATTCCAGCTCTTCGGTCACATCTTCTCCGAGATGTTTGAGCCTGCCACCACAGTGATCACAGGCTCCCTCCTCAGCGAGGTCGGGAGATATGATCTGTTCATCGCGCGGCAAATGGCCCGGCAAGGGGGTGCGTTTTGGTTTGGCTTTTGGCGTTGGCGTTGGCGTTTCGACCGGCTCGGCTTCTCTCTGCTCGTTTTGATCTTGGGCCGCGGCAATCTCTTCGCTTTCCAGCACCAGCTCAAGCTGGTCCAGCATCTCGGAGCGCGCCCCGAACTGCTGCCGGCGCAGGCCGGACAGTTGATGCTCCAGCTTCTCGATCAGGAGGTCACGGGACTTGAGATCGGCGGTCAAGGCCGCGATCATGGCTTTCAGGGCCCTGGCGTCATCGGGCAGGTTCTGAGGGGCAGTCAACATGGATATTATATAGCCGATCACCCCTCGAAAGAGAACCGAAAATGCTCAATATCTCATTGTTTTCACAGAATAATCATCCCGCCGATAAGGGCTGCCATGTGCGTTCCGGCATGCGCCAGTCTATGCCCTCCAGCAGCATCGACAGTTGCGCCGGTGTCAAGCCAACCTTGCCGCCCGTCGACGACGGCCAGACAAAGCGGCCTCGCTCCAGGCGCTTGGAGAACAGACACGCCCCCTGACCGTCCCACCAGATCAGCTTGAGCAGGTCGCCGCGCCGCCCCCGGAACACGAACAGGTGGCCGGAATAAGGATCCTGTTCCAATACCCTTTCCGCCAGAGAAGACAAGCCAGCAAAACCCTTGCGCATGTCCGTCACCCCCGCCGCAAGCCAGACCTTGGTGTGGCTCGGCACCGGGATCATGCCGACCGCCTCAGAACAGATAAAGCCTCCGTCAGCAATTCAGAGGGCAGATCAGAAGCGCAGCGCAGGCGCGTCCCGCAGGGCAGATCGATCTCCAGACAGCCATCCGATACAGGGACTGACCCAATGACCTTATCGCCCATAGCCTCAGCACTCATGCCATCCGCGAACGGCGCCACTGTATCTGCTACAAGTTCAACCGGCAGAAAGTGCTGCTCCGCTAAAAAGTCATTGAGCTGCGGATCGCGCCGCCATTTGAAAACAAGATTGGCATTCAGATCATGCCGCCGCGCAACACAGGATACTGACTGACCCGGCTCATAACTGGCCGCGACAACCATGCGCTTGAAAGCCTGGCTATGAAAACGCCGCCGGCGACCCCTATTATTTGACATCGTTAGTGTCCACTTAACTTAGTGGACACCATCGCCCACTAAGACCCAAAGAATGACAGCACAAAAAAATCATACAAGGCGGACGAGACCGGACGCTTACCCCCATTTCACGCACCCTACCTTTCAATAGTCCTAGGAAATCCGCTGCTTTCCCACGCCCCGCACCAAAACACCCTTAACCCCGCAACCAACGGGTATCAAGCTCACTTTATTGGTTGCAGGTGATTTGGTCGTTATGGGCCGATTTTACTCTCCAGGGGTTACATGTACCCCCGTCTGGTTCAGTAGGAGATGAACGGCGTGGTGCGGACAGTGAGGGGGTCGAACGGCCCGGTCCCTGGAGGGAAAATGGATTTCTGCATAAGTCTTAAGACAAGAGAATGTGAAAGGTATAAGGACATGAACCCAGTCTTTAAAATCCAATTTGTCTAAGCCGGATAGAATGATAAAAAGCAGACGTGTAACCCGGCGGTATGCTTTTTAGTCACAACGATCCTGGGGGGAGGTATTAGAAACGGAATTTATTTTAGGGTTCTATAGGTGTCTTAGTTTTGTAGGCGTAGTAATTTTTCCCTGCAAAACTAAAGTTTTCTCTAGACCATCCGTCTTCATATTTTACTAATCTATTGCGACAAGTGCTAGAAACATATACCTCGAACGGATAGTCTCTAACATCTGACAGTTTTGCCGAGAAACTTGCCGATTTTCCAACCCAAATCAAGTCGTTATTGTCCCTAATTCCCGCACGAACAGCATAAGCCTCGCCAAAATCGATACCAATGCAATGTTTAATGCGTAGATTATTCTCGTCAATGGAACGAAATTTTGACTTTGCGAGCGGATTAAGCTTGTTGTGTACCATCCAGTCAATTTCTCGTGCTGTTAGAACTGCGTCAGTGCATGGCGTTTTTCCTTTAAAGATACCCATTACTCTATCACCATCAAAGCTTCTTACTTCGCCTCCGTTCACTCGAATGGATCGGGTGCAGCAATCTAAATAGGCGATAATAATTTTCGCTGTGGTTGACCAAGGGCATATCTCAGCAAGTTTTGATGAGCCGGCCAAGTCAGCATATAGAAATGCTGCTTCAATTTTTACAGCACCGTCCTTGAGTTTAACATCACTCGCATCAGGTATGACGTTCCCAGTCCGTACATCCCAAGTCGTACTTAAAATTTCTTCCATCTTTTCGGTGAGTTTATTCGACCAGTTGGACATGTTTAGAAAGTATTACCTGAAATAATAATTAGAAGGATCCAAAAAGGAACACAGACAACAAGAGAAATAAACCCCACTTGCATTTGTCTAAATTTCTTGTCCAGGAGTTTTGAATTAACATGAATTTGTATGAGCAAATCATCGATATATTTTTCACACGTAAGGTTCTTAAATGTTTCCATATAGGAGGAGATATCGTGATGTGCGATTGATCCAAAATATATTAGAGAGTTATTTGCCGCTTTTGTACGTGGGTAAAAGCCGTTACAAGCACAGACTGTGCTAATAGTTAGTAAACCAAAAGTCACAATAGCAAGCAATAGTATCAAACAGTCAATCCTATCCACCAAATCACTTATTGCGTTTGCAGCGATCCCCATCATGGTAAAGCTTATGCCCGAGATAAAGAACAGTCGGGTGTCGTACTTACTAATCCAGTTCAATTGCCTCTCAAGGTTCTTCTCAGCTGCGGATATCTTTTCAGTTAAAGTCAATACTGTTTCGGTATTCATCGTTGACGTATTTTCAATGGGCTATGCGTTTCAAGATTGGGATTGGTTTCCAAATTATCAATTTTACTAGGGTGTTGTATATAAAAATACTTTTCAAAAATACGCCAACGGCAATATTTCTGAAAGTAATGATGTAGAAAAAGCGGAAGGCTAAGATTAGGTCTGTTAAGCAACCGAAGTTACAGATAGATTTGGGGGTAGTTGGGGCAGGTTAGATCTTTTCAACAAGTCTCTCGGCGCGCTGGAAATCTTAATTACGATAATAATAAAGCTTTCTTAAATGCGGACTATTCATTTTTTAGATCGAACAAGATCCATATCAAATTTTCCAGCATACCGAAAAAGTAGCAAGAGTGTAAAAGTTCCGACAATATATAGACCCAGTCTTTGTTCTGTATGTACGCTGAAATCAATTAACGGCCAATCAACTTCCTTTCCATCAATTGTCAAAGCAAAGCTCAAAGAGCCATAGATAATATACCCGATTAGTGCAGAACCAGTCATTATCGCCAAATTACGATACCTCAGTTCTGGGTTGAAAATTAGCATGAACACAAAAGAGATCAAGCCTACAGGGAGGCTTGTAAATATAATTTGTGTAGTGGTCAAAGCTTCAGATTGCCATGCAATGAAACCTGTTATTATAGATGCTGTCATTCCCACAATTGCAGAGATTGCCAACCATGGGAAGCCTTTTGCTTTAGTGTTTTCACCAAGCTGAAGAATCTTTTTACGAGAGAGGGTATCGATCGAGTCTTCTAGGTTATTGGCGAATACAGAATGCTCAATAATCAATTTTCGGAAGTCAGTTCCAGACAATACAATAGCTTCGAGTTTTTTGGATTCTACGATTACATCTGCAGTTCGTGTTTCTCCAGCTTTTTTTGCGGCCATTTCGCCGAAGCTATATGGCGTATTTCGCTTATCAATTACTCTTTTGTTGACCCGGATCGTCACTTCACCTGAGAGTATAAAATATACACAGTCGTCGTCCGCCCCTTGTTCGATAACTTTTTCATTTTTAGAAAAAGTTATCAGTTTTCCTCTCTGCAGCACTTTCTCGGCAATTTCTTGGTTGTTTGAAATCAGCTCATTTCTAAGTAGTATGGATTTTTGCCGCTCAAGTGTTTCTGTGTCCAGCAAGTTTGAGAGTTTTGCCTGTTCTTCGATATTGTCCATTTTCACCTGTCTAGACATGCCGTCACTTCTTCAAGGTTAGAAATCTGAAGGTGAAAACTACTTTTATTTCGGATATGTTCACCCTCTTTCTCTCTTGGATCAAAACCATAGAAACGTAAGTAATAGAATAACATTGCCTGACGCACATCTACAGCGAGTCTGCCGTCATCCATGTCATATTCAATCTGAATATGTCTCTTTTGTCGCTCTTCGAGACTAGGATCAGGTTGAAGAATTAATTCAATATTTGACGACCATCTTTTATCTTCTGGAATTTCTTCACCCTGGCAATCCAAGAGATGGATTTTTTCAATCCGCGATAGAACAAAATCGGAGTATCTGTCCTTGTCTCCGTCATAAGCTCTCATATGCCATCGGTGGCCATCACTAGCGATGGCATGAGGAAAAAGCTGTCTAGGCGTTTCTGATTGCGAACTCAAAGAAACATACATCACTTCGACACATTTACGGTCTCGAATCGCATGCAGTACTGCTTTCAACGTTGTTGGGGTAATTTTCCTTGAGGCGACCGCCACAGCATCAAAAGCAGGAATGGTCGTTGGCCAAATCTCATCTGGCTCACGATAACCATGACAAAGCATTTCCAAATGAAGCAAATATTCTGAAGCGTCTCCCTTGATAAACGCCGGTTGGAAATCAGGTGGAGCAACATATGTCCTTTGCCGAGGATCATATGTCATGTTCTTTGGGGCAATGTCCAAATAGGAGGTGAGATCAAGTGTAGCTTGCTGAGGTGAAATCTCAAATTTCTGCATAAGAAGCTTTCGGCCAACAATTCCTTCCCACATAAGCTGGAATTCTATGAATTCATACCGCTTTCTTTGACCTGGTTTAATACCATCAATTTTCATAGATGTTTCCTCCTTCGCAGATTCTAGCATGTTGACATTTTGTGTAATAGTCCTAAAATATAGGAGTACATTAAATTTTAGAATCAGCGCGGCGCAAAGGGTGCGGTGCTAAGAAGGATACTAACCATGCCCTGGAATCAGGATACCGCGCTGGCGCGCATAAAGAAATTGAAGAGTGAAGTGCCCGATTTTGACGTTCGACAGTTTCAAGAATACTGGCAACTTTACAAGGCGGAACAAGCCGCACGCTCCATGCAAAAGCAGCCTGCAACGCCACCACTCTTTAGTTTGCCCAAAAACAGAGCAATCGTTGTGGACACGGTCCAAGTATATATCGCAATTACAAACTATGACGACTACCGTCTTGAGGATGGTCGGGAGACCGAATCCTCTCACAAACGCGCATTGCAACTTCTGCATTTGTACTATAGCGCGGCAGACAGGGCGATTGAGGCCTCATCTGCACAGAGAGTAGATTTTCATAATGGGCGCGTACATGCCGTTGTTCTAGAGCGGGGTAACAAAGGTATAACAGCAGACACAATTTCCGAAGCCTTTGCATTCATTGAAGACTTTAAGAGACTTGCTGCTGCTGCCAATAGAGAGTTAGCCGGTAGTGAGTTTAATGTGACTTTCAGGATTGGCGTCGATGTCGGCACTTGTGTGGCAATCAACAATGGCACAGGTTGTGAACAAGAGCCGATGTTCCTTGGAAGTGCAGCCAACCACGCCGCCAAGCTTGCTTCTGGGCAAGAACCTGGAGTGTATGTTTCTGATAGAGTACGAAATATTGTCGGTTTTCAGAGTGTGGGGGTTCTGAGTGAAATTATGGGGCTTTCTGACCACGATATTTCTTTGAACTCTGCACGCCGCATGGAGAATGATCAACTGGTCTATGGAGTACAAGATCGCAGTGCGTACGTGCAACAAGTGATGGGAAATTGGCAGCAGGAAATAAAGCGTGGTGAATTTCCTGATTATACTAACCCGAATTTCAGTTTCTACTACAAGGAACCTCCCTTAAGTAAGATCAATTATTCAGAGCTTCAGCCAAGCAGATCTATTAGGATGCCCGTTGTTTCCATCTTTGCTGACCTCTCCGGTTACACCGCATATATTGACAATGCGGTCTCCACAGGTAGCATTCGAGAGGCTGTTACTGCACTTTATGTTATACGCCAGGAATTCCAGAATGTGGTTGAAAAGGATTTTGGTGGAAGAAAAGTGCGCTTCATTGGAGACTGCATTCATGCAGTGGTCGCTGAAGGAACAAGTACTGAGACGAAAGAGCGAGAAAGCGTAGCCACTGCGGCGCTATGTGCTGGCGGATTACAATCATCTTTCAGGTTATGCAAGGAAGTACTGGGGAATTTAAACAGTCTTGGATTGGCAATCGGAATTGAGCTTGGTCCAACGCCAATCTCCAGGATAGGAATTCGCGGTGAGCGCTCCGTTAGGGTGGCCTCAAGTATCGCAACAACGCTTTCGGAAAAAATGCAGAAAGAATGCGAAGAAAACGGAGTAAAATTTGGCATCAATGCTCTTCGTGCTGCACCCGCGGCACTTGAGGATCTGTTAAATAATGCGGGCTATAGCGCTGAAATGGATTATGGGGAGGTTGCAATCTGCTTATCGGCTACTCCTTCGGCTATAGCCTCTGGACCCGCTGTAGCACGCGCTCATGCACCAGTAAATGTTCCTCAACCACGCGCACATTTTAAATCTGAATGAATTCACTCGATTTGCTCATTAAAAACAACCCAACATGGGTAACGATGCAGGAGAGTTCGCAGGAGAGGGTGAAAATACTCGTTTCACCCCCTTCGATGGGAACTGCGACACAGCGCGATTTTTATTTAGAGTTGCGGTCGTCAAATCAACGGGGTGTTCGTGTTTTTGAACAGAAGAATCACAAGCAATTTCCTGACTGCTGTATTGAGCGGCACATAAATTATGATAGCAGTTTTTGCGTATACCGTGGCTCAGAGGAAAACCTGGAAGACCAAGATAGAGCTATTGCTTGGTGGTCAAATCTCGCTGTTTATCTCAACAATCAAATCTATGCAGAGAAATATGGTCTCTGGCCGTTAGCCTCTGGGCTGAGCCATGGTGATGCCGCAAATGAGCAACTCGCAATGGAAGAGCTCGTTGAAAATCTCGGTTGGAAAGATGAGCTTTTAAAGGCAATTTTCCGAAGTAGCGGTTGGCTGGCAGAACCTCTGCCGCGTATTTCAAAGACACATGATCAAATGTTGAATGCACGAGCACCGTGCCCTAGGGGATGTACTCGAAAACATAAAATTTTGCGGAATCAAAGCTGTGAACGAAAGCAATGTAGTTCAGGCTGCACAAAACAACATAAGCCGATCCTCCGTAAAGACTGCCCCAATAGGGAAGTAATAGAACAGTTGGTTTTCCATGAATATCGACGCAGGAAGGCTGAAGCTGAACTTGTGGATGGCCTATTGCAGAAAGGAATACAGTGTTGTGGGTCTATGAAGAACTGCCAATTACGGGATAGGTAGGTATTTATTTTCTCTCTAGAGAATATACCAAGGAAAGGCCCCGGGTAACGCGGGGCCGAGAATTTTGGCCGTTTTTAACTACTAGGAGCTCAGGTCTCCCTTTGCAGTTGATGTAAAAAGTCGATTGCCTTTTGGGCTTCCTTTGCCGCTCTGAAAACGGCCTTCTTGTCATTCCTGAGGGCTTTCAACCATGACTGAATGTAGGCGGCATGGTCCAGCCTCGGTTGGGGGGTAACAGATAGCCTGCTGCACAAGAAAGCAGCCCCCAGCTCGGCAATAAGTTCTTCAAAGGCATATTTCTGATCGGCGAACTTTTCTCCCTTGTCCCGGTTTAGGCGATGTTCAGCACCGCTCCAATGGGTGAGTTCATGCAGGATTGTGCTGTAATATCCTTCGGTGGCGCTGCTGTATTCCGTCTCTGTGAAAAGATCTCGGGACGGAATGAATATCCGATCCAGGGTAGGGGAGTAATAGGCCCGGTTTCCGCCATGAGAAATATGGGCTCCCGTGCCGGCAATGAACTGCTCGACTTCCTCCATCTCAGTCACCGGGCAGGGGGTATTTTCTCCTTCCGGGTCTTGGTTGCCTTCTGCTCCGGCCCAGTCCTCTACCTGGTCGGCATTAAAGACCCGACTTGCCCGGGCAAAATGCCGGGTGACAAGCTCGGTCTCTCCGGGAACGGCTTCCCCGTTGATCATTTTGTCTTCTTCCCGTTCAAAGGCTTTGTAGAAGATGATAAATGAAGATTTGCTGCCTTTCTTGATCCTGGCGCCCTGTTGTTTCCACTGCTTGAAAGTGCCCCAGCAGGGTGAACTGAAGCCCTTCAGATAGGCTTCTACCCAAAGATTGAGAATGTTGATCCCCTGATAGTAGTTTCCGGTATGGGCATTTACAGGCAGGGACAGACCGCTGTTCCAAGGCAGACTGCAGCTGATGCTGCCTTGCTCGAGGGCTTCCACAATTCTGTCGGTGACGGTCTGGTAGATATCGATATTGGTCATGGTCTTCACTCCTGTAAGGTGCTGGTTTGATCTTTGGCCCACAGTGGACCGCTGCTTTACCTTTCGAGGGGCGAAGGGGGGCCATCGAAGATGGTGGGGAAACAATCCCGGTGGTTGTTTCCCCAGACCCCCGCCGGGTTCAGGAGGAGATCAAGGGTGTGGTGCGGACAGTGAGCGAAGCGAACAACCCGGTCCCTTGAGGGACGATGGGTTCCGGCATAAGCTCGAAAGACAAGGAAAAGCAAAAGGTGAGGGCGTGTCGCCCACTTTATTCGGACATGTCCTGTCCGCGCGTTCAGTACCAGGCCAGTCCCCATTATCGGGAACTGGCCATTTGATGGGAGTTGTACTTCCTGCTTGGCGGAAATTATCTCGTCATGATCTCCGGGATATAGTCAGAGCATTTTTCCTCGGCATAGGCGACGAGTTCACCCTTCTTCTTTTTCATCAGGGCAAGTTCATTCTGCTTTGGCTGCCGGGATTTGATGATTTCGCAAAGCTTCTCTTTTGAGAGGAACCTGAAGCAGTTTTCCGCGGTCGGCGTCCAATATTTCAGGATGTCGATATCAAGATCGGTCAGGATCCTTTCAACGAATACTGTCTCATTGCTCTCTGTTTGCAGGACGCTGGAAAAACACAGGGCGATACAGAAGGCAAGGAACTCTTCCTTGTCTTTTTTCTCCATGCTTCGGACGCACGTGTAAACACTCGCGAAATCATGCTCTTCAAGCCGGGTAAAAGGTTCAAGCAAACCGGCCCTTTTTTCCTCAAGCAATTGCGCAGCCTGTGTGTGCTCTTCAATGCTGGTGTCATGCTCCGCCAGAGAAAACCGCACTTGAAGCGGATTGCCTTGTGAGCCGCCGCGACAATGCAGGCTTGATAACACGATGGAGACGATCAGCAGGTCATAGGCAAAATCCGGATTGCTGCTGATTTCATATTTCAGGATTTCATTTCGGCGGCTTGTCAGATGGGTCACCAGTTTGTCGGAGAAAACACGCTTGGTGTTTTTCTTGTTCGCCGCCCCGGTTTTTTCGGGCTCATAGATGCCTTTCACATAAGCCAGCGTGCCGTCATATCTGAGGGAGAGGCCAACCCCGGAGGAGGCTTTCTGCTTCCCGGTATATTCATAGGCCATTTTATTGATCTCGGACTGTTCCTGCTCCAGCATGTTGGCTTTCTCACAGCTTTTCTCGGTCTCGGGACCGGTAGAGAGCTTTTCCATTTCCTCCTCAATTTCTGTGAGGCGGTTTTGCTCTGGTTCAGTGAACTCCCGCTGCTGCGGCCGATGGGTGCAGAACTCATAGGAATAGAGATATTTGTCCTCGTCAAACTCAACCCAGGCCCAGCCGTCTGCTTTGAGGGTTTCGATTTCCCGGTCGACTTTGTCCTGCATCAGTTTTTCCAGCAACGCCCCGTCATCGAAATATTCCACTTCGCTGAATAGGTCGCTGGTGACGGCGCCTCCGGCGTCCCGGTAGGTGTCCACTCCCACAAACCTTCCGTATTTGTGCAGGGTGGAGTATTTTTCGTCCGTGAGACAGCGTTTTACAAAGTCCGGGTTCATGGCCCATCCTTTGTTGCAGCGTTCGTAGACTTCAAGCTGTTTGCCGTGATCATCCGACAGGGTGAACAGCATAAGCTGCTCCAGGGTCAGATTATCGTTTTTATATTCCTCAATCAGCTCGGGAGCGACGACCGCAAGCTTGAGACGCTGTTTGACCACCAGTTCGGACACGCCGAATTTTGCGGCGATATCCGTGACGGACAGTCCGGTCTTGGCGAGTGTGTGAAACGCCTCAAACTGGTCTGCGGCGTGCATATTCTCGCGGACCTGATTTTCCGCAAGTGAGACTTCATTACTGATTTTTCCGTCAAAGACGGTACAGCGCAGGCTGCTGTCCGGGGACCAGAACTTCTCTTTGACGAGTTGTTGGGCGGCGAGATAGCGTCTTTGCCCGGCAACGATCTGATGCTTTGAGCCGCGTGCCTTGATCACAGTTAAGGGATGGATGAGGCCGGTCGTGGCCGGGTCATGCTCGTAAAGGCTTTTCATGCTGGCCACCAGTTCAGGCAGTCGGCCATGAATGTTTGTTTTCCGGGCATTTTCCTTTGCCACACTCAGGTTGCTGATTTTGATGAGTTGTTCTTTCATGATCTTTCCTTTCGAAGTTTGATAACTCCCCCCTCCCGCGCGTTCATTTCCCCGTGAGCGGGGGGCTGAGAACAGGAGCAGAAGTCGGCATGAGAATGTGTCACCCGAAGGGATACACCCTTTGGGTAGTAGACTGCTTGCCAGTTGACATGAGAGATCAGGCAGACTTAAAAGCGACGATCAGCCTCCCCGCGTGGAAATCATCATTAAATTTTATAATCTGCCTGCTTTACAGCCTGGCCCGGGCGGTGCAGGGCATGAAGTTCCTGATGCAGGTTTGCGTGGACGCCCCGGGTTTCTGAATCCTTTGAGTGGAGAGAAGCCCATTTCAAACCACTATTCATGAATAAATAATGATGTATGATGAGGTATCTGGTTGCATATCTTTGGGATTATTTTACTTGGGAGAAAGAAAATGCGACATTTCCTGACCTTCATCTGTTCAGTGTTTATTATCAGCTTGTCCTCTGCTTCCGGCCAGGCCGGGGAGGTGCATATCGTGCATTGCCTCAAGGGCTGCCCGACAGGCGCGCCGGAGAGTAATGATCTTATTATTCGGGAGATCTTCGCGCTCTCCTCCAATGACGCCACCAAGTTTGCGGATTGGGTGGCTTACCGGGTCACTTCCGAGACCATCGGGACCTCAAAGTCCCTGAACCGGGACTGGGAAGAGGACCCCTTCCTTGAAGATAATGAGACCCTGGAACCTGACGATTATAAGAGCGCCTTTAATGAGCTTAAAACCGACCGCGGACATCAGGCGCCATTGGCGAGCTTCGCCGGCACGGTCTTCTGGCGCTCAACGAATATTCTCTCCAACATCACCCCGCAAAAGAGTGACCTGAACCAGGGAGCCTGGGTAGCGCTTGAGAGCGCGGTGCGGGACGTGGCTTACGCTCGCAAGGAGATCTATGTGGTGACAGGTCCGCTCTATGATCCCAATGAGAACCAGATGACGCTTCCGCGGGCAGATGAGAGCCATAATGTGCCGACCGGTTACTTCAAGGTGGTGGCGACCGCGGGGGGAGCCATGACGGCTTTCATCTTTGACCAGGACACGGATCGTGACGACAGCCATTGCAGTCATATCAAAACGCTTGCGGATGTCGAGAGCCAGAGCGGCCTTGATCTTTTTCCCGAAGCGCCCTCTGCCTGGCCCACCGGGGATCTGAACGCGGCCCTTGGCTGTCCTTAAAAGAGGAGGTGGCGCTATGAAGAAACAGGTGCTTATTGCTTTTGCACTATGTTTCCTGCCGGTGGCCGTCTTTGCTGCTGAGGCGGGCGACAAAGCTTCCCTCACGGACAAGGAGATCCGCCAGATCCTGATCCAGCAGTCCCAGGTAGGATATCCGGGCAATTGTCCCTGTCCTTACAATCGGGCCGCCAATGGTAGTCTCTGCGGCAAGCGGAGCGCCTATTCAAAGCCTGGCGGCTATGCGCCGCTTTGTTATCCGGCCGATGTTTCAGATGCGATGGTGCAGAATTATCGCGCGCAGCAGGGTAAGTGAGCCGGCCGCGGCGCCGTTAAAGATGAACCTGGGAATAAGTGCGCACAATTCGCGCAATTTTACCTCTTAACCGTATGAGTTTTATCGGCTGTTCGGTGCCTGCTGCCAGCACCTCGGATAAGACGCCATTTTCGATCCAAAATTTTTGGCCAAAATTCCGGGCCAAAATTAGGTTATTGTGTTGTGCCAAAATTAGGTTTTTGTGTCGATTTCTGGATTGAAGAGTGTGGAAATTCGCAGAATTCTAGGGCTTTTCCGGAAATAGTCCCGGCATCCAGCGAGCGGCAAGTTTGGCGGGGAATGCCAGATGGAGCGGCGCCCGGGTGCTTTCTGAAGTCAGGACCCCCTGATCCAATAATGCAGATGTTACGCGCCGGGCATTGCGCTCGCTGGTGTTAAGAAGTCCTGCTACATCACCACGAGGCAGGATGCCGCGGTAAAGAATGGTCTCGAGAACAATGTTCGACTTGGGGGGCAGCGTATCCATCCTCATTTCTTCCTCCGCCCATATCAGGATTCTGTTTCGGAGCCGGTCGGGTTGCATAAGGCTTTCCATGAAGTTGACCTGATCGATACATATCTGCAGGAAGAATTTTGAAAAATCGGCCAAGGATTCTTCACTCAGGTTCCCGCGGCCATCCAGATCGTTTCTGCGAGGCAAGTCGCAAGCTGCCAGGTGGGATTTATATAATCCCTCATTTCTGGCCAGTCCTCTCGCTATGGACCATATGCCACCGGTATCAAGGCTGTCATTAAGCATGGCATAAGACATTAACCTGGCGACACGGCCATTCCCGTCCAAGAATGGATGCATCCACAGAAATCTATGATGTGCAGTAGCCGCGGCGAGGACAGAGTCTACTCTGCCAAGTTTTTTATAGACTTTTTCAAAATGTTTTAGAAAGCGGGGCAGGGCACCTGGGCTTATGGGAATGTGCCTGCCAACTTTTACGTCTTTCTGGCGTAGCTCGCCAGGATTTACTTTTAGACGTTCGCCAGTTTCCTTATTCTCCACCCAAAGCAATTCCTCTGGTAAAAGATCATAGAAACGGCGGTGGAGTTCCAGGATGCCCTCTACCGATGTTGCTTGTCCTGAAAGCCCCTTTTCATCAATCCATCTTTGAACAGCGATATGGGCCCGTGCTTCAAGTTGTAAATCTCGTTTTTGCGGATCCTGACTGTAGTCTTCTGCAAGGGCGCGCTCAATGTCTATGGGGTGCGTGTCATGTCCTTCGATCAGGTTGCTATAATAGCAGTTCATGGACCGAACGAGGTTAGACAAGGCTATTACAATATCTTCCGGCAGGCTTCTGCGTAGGCTTGTTGACTGGGCGGTAAGCTCCATGACCAAATCGGCTAACTCTCCGCGATGGTGTGAGCTTTCAGATATAAGCAGAGGTTCCATAAGTGTCACTGCTTCATTGCGGTCATTGGCCTCATTCATGTCCGGTTTATTGTCCTGTTTGCTTATTATATAAATATATATATCACAAATAGTTAATCATATAAAGTCAATAAAAGTGATGTAAAAATGGCCGGTTTATGTGCCGCTTTTACACTTCCATTGCAATTGTTCAAATAACAAAACTCCTGATTTATGTTAGATAGAAATTTGTAAGTAATAAAATTGATGGTTCAATCCGAAGTTTCTCGATTACTTGCCGGTAAGGGGAGAATATCGGACTATCGGGGGGAGAAGCATCTATCAGTCGGAGGAAAATAGTCATGACAATGCCCCAGCTCCAGTTCTTCAGTGATGATGGTTATGAAGACGCTATCCAAATCCTTGAGCACTCCTCTGATCACCGTATCCTGCGCCGGGTAGATTTCCCGGCTCATGCTATTGCCCTGACCGATTTACCTCATCATGAGCGCTGCATTGTCAGGAATGGGATTTTTCTGGATACGGAAACGACCGGCATGGATCATGAAACAGATGAGGTCATTCAGCTTTGTATGATGCCGTTTCGCTTTGCAGTGGATGGAGAGACCAAAGAGTCTTATCTAATTGAAGTGCAAAAGCCCTATATCGGGCTGCGGGAACCGGGCAAGCCGGTCCCGGAAGAGATCGTTCAGCTTACCGGTATTACCAATGAAATGCTGAAGGGGCAAAGTCTCGACCTGGAGGCGATCGAAGAGCTTATTGCGGGTGCTGATATTATTGCTGCTCATAATGCGAAGTTCGATCGACCGTTCGCCCACAAAATTACCGAAAGTTTTGCTGGCAAATATTGGGGCTGTTCTATCTCAGATGTGAACTGGGCGGGGCAAGGGTTTGAGAGTATGAAGCTCTCCCTTCTGGCGGTCGAACTGGGCATGTTTTTTGATGCTCACCAGGCGGATAAGGACTGTCTGGCCGCCTTGGCCATTCTGGCCCAGAACACGCCGGAGGGCGACAGTTACTTCAGCCAGATGATTACTGGCGCCCGAACGACCACCGTGACCCTGCGGGCGCAATATACGCCCTTCGAGACCAAGGATCTACTGAAGACGAGGGGATATTATTGGCGAGACGGCAGTGATGGCACCATCAAGGGCTGGGAAATATCCGTGCCGGCAGACAAGGCCCTTGAGGAAAAGGAATGGCTTCAGAGCGAGGTATATGGAGGAGGAGAGGCCTCCATCGACGAGCGGGAGCTGACAGGTTTGACCCGGTTTTCGAAATAATTTCTAGTGATCCACTCTATGTAGTATTGCCACGCTGATAAACGTCACGCCGTCGCTTATACGTTAAACCGTATAAAACGGAATTATGCGGTAAAGCGTATAAAACTGCAGAATTTTGCGGTGAGGCAGCAAAGTATAATACGTCTTAAATTACTGCCTGATTGCGGGATACTAATTCAATTTGGAGGCTTTCGCAGGGATGAGATAGCTGCCGTCATCAGTCAGTTTTAATCCCTGAAATTCACAGAGTATTTGAATTGCCTCCGTTGCAGACGTGGGGAGGATACCACTGATACGTCGCTCCCCAATCTCAGGAGCGGCAAGTTCAAATCTCCTGGCTGAGTATCTGTTAATCTCCTCCAGCACTTCCTTGAGCTTTTGATTTTCAAAAATGATTTTTCCACTTCGCCATTCGGAGGCACCTCGTCTCGGGATGGGAACAGCCGCAGAGGGATGCTTGTCGGATAAAGTGATTTCCGTGGCCCTGTCGCTCTTGCGATCTGCTTCCAGATATACGGGTGTTACTTTTGCAAGGGACTTCGACAATGATACTTCCGGCTCTACTTTTACCTTTCCTTCCAACAGACGAACAATGGCCTGTTTGTTTTTCAGGCTGATGTCAAACTCAGTCCCAAGAGCCGTGACCCGGCCTGTTGGAAAAGTCACGACGAAGGGGCGCTTCTGATCCTTGGCGACCTTGAAGTAAACCTGCCCTTTTTGAAGAGAGATATATCTGGACTGGTCCTGATATTTGACCGAGACGCGACTGTCGGTATTGAGCGTAAGTTCCGATCCATCCTCAAGGAGAACGATCTTCTGTTCGCCGACAATTGATTGATAGGTCACCGGCATGCTGACCTCCTTTGGGGCGGCGAGCAGCAGCAAGGCGAGGAGGGCAATGAGAGACAATGCCAGGGGGCGGTGGAAGCAGGAGGATTGTAGTCGAGGCAATCTCAGTCTTCTCCGACGTATGGGTATCTCCTGACAAATGTCCGTGGAAGCGGAGAGCTGATCCTGAAAGTTCGGATCATGAAACAACTGATCCAGCCTGTTCTGCAGCTTCCCACACTTCTGATAGATTAGGAGGTTGGCTTTGTCTTCCATGAGCCACTTCTCGAATTCACCCTGGTCAGCTTCAGTCATCGTGCCTTCCAGGTTTCGTCTGTGCCAGACAGCGGCCTGTTGAAGGCGGAGTTCCTGTACCGACAGTTTGATTGTACTTCGCGGAAGATGGCTCACAGGTCATCCTCCATCTCGTCGATCAGGATGCAAAATGCCTGCTCCAGCAGAAGATTTATGCGTTTGAGGGGCAGGCCAAGTTGGCTGGCGATCTGTCGTTTGGGGAGCCCCCTGAACCGATACAGCAAAAGAACCTGTCGTGCGTCATCGGGCAGTCGGTCAATCTGTTCCATAAGCCGTCGCAAGTCCTGCCGGGAAGCGACCGCACGGTCCGGCGACAGCCGGTCGCGGGGAATTTTACCTTCAGGTAAATTCTCCAAAGGAAGATGATCTTTCGTATGTCGGTGTGCTTCCGTCCTGAAGTGATCTTTCAGGGCATATCTTGCGATGTGGAACAGGAAGGGCGGTTCTGGAGAATATTTGCCGGAGCGTGTGAGTTTAAAAAAGCGAAGGAAAATATTCTGGGCGAGATCGTCCACGTCCGGCCCTGCGGCGCCCCGTCTCTCAAGAAATGAGACCAGGGGAGAAAGCCAGGTCCGGTAGAGACTGTCGAAGTCCGGCGGCTGCACGCAATCCTCAGAAAATTTCTGTTCCGACAAGCCATACCCCCGTTTAGTGAAGTGATTCCGGGAAAATTCAGTTCCGTCACTCTGCGTTGATCATGGAGTAGGAGCTTCCCTGAGTTTATTATGAATTCTCCCCGAATTTCCTCAATTGCAGAAACCGCTGTACGCAGTCCGGATTTCTGGGTGCGACGACTAAAGGTTTTATGGGAAAGATCTGCAGAAACCTGCGAGTAAGAATAAAAAAGAACAGAAATTTCAGTTCGTTGGTGCTTTTTAAGCTGTTCCCAAAATCGTCATTCTTTTTCCCCTCGATAAACAGGATGTGGAGCTCGAGGGCTTCACATTTTCAACATAAAAAAGAAGGGAAGGAATAATGAGAACGGAGACCAAAGGAAATATACGTCGCAATAAAAATCAACTCGGGAAGCTGGGCTTTTGGCCCGGTAAATATAGAGAACCGGGTGTAAAAGAATTTGGAGCAGTGGCCGGTCGTAACGGTCGCTTGTCACTGAGGGCGGCGACGGCACTCGCCCTGTTAATGACAGTGGGCGTAACCGGTGTGAATGCTCCTGCACGGGCAGATGAAGGACAAACCATTTCCATGGAGCGGCAGCCTCTCGGGGAAGCCCTGCAGGCCCTGGCCAGAGACCATGGAGTAAACATAATTTACGATGCCGGCATCGTAGCAAACAAAACAGCGTCCACGGCGGATTTACCCGCTTCTCTGGAACAGGCTCTGCATCAAATTCTGGCGGGAAGCGGCCTCGGGTTCCGGAGGGATGAGAAGGGAAATGTCTATGTCTTCCCGGTCACGGGTCCGCACGATCCCGCTGGAGATGACGAGCGCTCTTCTCTGAAACAAATGGACTCCGATCCGGAAAAAAGCTTGGGCAAAAGACAAGGTTTAGCTGAAGAGGCTGAGGCTGTTCTGGAGTTTGAGGAAATTGTTGTTACCGGGTCAAACATCCGCGGCGGTCGGTCGGCTTCGCCTGTCTTTAAATATGACAGGGAGGACATTGACCGGCTCGGTGTGTCATCGGTGCCCCAGTTCATTCAACAGCTTCCCCAGAACTTCGGCGGTGGCATCGCGGAAAACACGTCGGGCCTGGTGACCGCTGAGGATGGGATCAATATCAACGAAGGTACGGGGATAAACCTCCGGGGCCTCGGCAATGACGCCACCCTCGTGCTGATCGACGGGCGTCGTCTGGCACCGGTGGGAATGGGGAATTTTGTCGACATCTCCATGATCCCGTTGACTGCAATTGACCGGGTTGAAGTTTTGACGGACGGCGCTTCAGCCATTTACGGTTCTGATGCCGTCGGAGGCGTGGTTAATTTCAAGCTCCGCAAGGATTTTGACGGCGCGGAAACAAGGCTGCGCTACGGAACCGCGACAGATGGGGATCTCGATGAATTCCAGGTGGGGCAGGTGTTCGGTTCGGCCTGGGAGACGGGCCACGCTCTGGCGTCCTATGAATATTATAAACGGGATCATCTTGATGCGAATGACCGGGACTATTCTGTTGAGGCCTCTGATCCAACCGATCTTCTGCCCCGTCAGAAACGGCAAAGTATCTTCCTGAACTTCGGCCAGGAGGTTGCGGACCGGGGTGAGATATTTGCGGACGGCTATTATACCATCCGGGAAAGTACGCGCCTCGGCACCAACACTGTGACCCTCAATACCGAAGTGATCGACCGTAACACGGAGCAGTATGGCGGCAGTCTTGGCGGCCGTTTTGGTTTCCTGAGGGACTGGCAGCTGGAACTTGTTGGAACCATCAGTGAGAGCCAGGCCTACGGCGGATATCTGAATGAGAATACCCGCATCTATCGGGACCTGACTGGCCGGAACTCCCGGACGATGACCGTTGATGCGAAAGCGGATGGTTCGCTTGGTACGATCCCGGGGGGCTCTGTCAGAATGGCTGTTGGAGGTCAGTTCCGACATGAGAACTTCTGGGACCCGGAAGACGAGGCTGTTGATGAAGCACGGGATGTCAAAGCGCTGTTCGGTGAAGTTTTTGTCCCCTTTGTCGGGGAGGAGAACAGTGGAGCTTTCGGGCGGCGGCTGGAATTGACCCTTGCGGCCCGGTATGAGGATTACAGTGATTTCGGAAACACTCTTGATCCCAAAGTCGGTCTGCTGTGGCAACCGGTTGAAGGGGTTGCCCTGAGGGGAACCTTTGGGACCTCTTTCCGGGCACCGTTGTTCAGTGAGCTGGATGAGAGCAGCAATGCTGGATATTTGCTCTATTTGCCAAATCCTGCAGTTCCCTCCGGCGCGACGCTGGCTGTATTGACGCGCGGCAACAACTCCCGGCTTCAGCCGGAGACGGCAACCAGCTGGACTGCCGGGTTTGATTACACGCCGGCTGAAGTCCCGGGACTTTCTCTGAAGGTGACCTATTTCAATATTTCGTTCAACAACAGGATCACCGCGGCCAAAGCCTATCTGGACAGTTTCACCAATCCTCGCTGGGCATCTGTGATCGACTATTCCCCCGATCCGGCCTATCTCGAGTATCTGGCAGGTCAACCTCGTTCCGGCAACTTTACGTCCTCGTCGGAGTTCACCGATGCGGAAGCCCTTGTCGATGGCAATCTGCGTAATATGGCGAGCATCAAAACCAGCGGCCTGGATTTCCAGATTGCCTATGCTTTCGATACCGGCATTGGGAATTTCAACTGGTCACTGAGTGGCAGCTGGTTGCTGGATTTCGAAGAGAAACTTCTTGAAACAGATGAACCGGTCGATCAACTGGACAATTACAACTATCCCGTTGACCTGCGCCTGAAATCCATTCTGTCCTGGGCGAAAGATGGCCTTTCAGCAAATCTGTCTGTCAACTACACCGATGGCTATACCGACAGGAGAAGCGAGACGGAGGTGCCGGTAAAGTCCTGGACCACGTTTGATCTCAATATCGGCTATGAAACCGGCGATAAACTGTCCGCCGTTGGACTGCAGAATACAGCCTTTTCCCTGATTGTCCTGAACCTGTTCAACCAGGACCCTCCCTATGTGACCGGCAACTTTGGCTACAACATCAATTATGACCCTGCCAACGCCAGTCCCATGGGACGTGTGATCAGCCTGCAATTGACGAAAAAGTGGTAACGCCGACCTGTGTGTCTGTGGCTCGCGTGAGGTGAGCCACAGGCAAACCCTGCCCCCCAACAGGGTAGCAGGCCCCGGTGGGGCCGGAAGGAAAACAAATAAAAACCGCTTCCGGCCCCTTTTTTCTCTGTCGACTTTGTCTCTAACCCGGAATTGAGGGTGTGCGGCAGAACACCTCAGGAGTTTTATGAATGCCTATCGGAATGAAGATTTTAAGAAAGAGCTCTTTCGCAAGGAAGATTTACGGGGTGCAGATACTTCTATTGCTGACCCTGATCTTTCCTGACTTGAGCCTGGCCCGTGCTGTGACAACAGAAGACCTGCTGACCATCAGAGACATCAAGACCTATGAGGTTTCGCCGGACGGGAAGTCTGTGGCTTATCAGATTGTGCAGGCCGATCCTGAAGCCAACACCTATAAACTGGCCTGGAAGATAATGGATATTTTTCCGGAGACAGATCAGGAGCGGCAAGGGGGACGGTTCCTTGCCGATGGCGGAGAGTTTTATCTGCCGGTATTCCCGGACGGTATGAAAGTAGGGGAATTTGTCGGTACACCTGCGGCCTGGTCTCCGGACAGTCGCTGGATAGCCTTTACCCGGAAGATGGATGACGCGGTGCAAATCTGGCGCGTGGACAGAGAAGGAGGGAAGGTGGTCCAACTCACGCATAGCACTGCCGATGTGGAAAATTTGAAATTTTCCAGGGATGGCAGGCTGCTTTATTTCACGGTGGGGAGAGACCGGGCGGATGTGGAACGAGAGGTAAATAAAGAAAACCGCGAGGGGGTTCTTGTCCAGGACGATATTAGTCCGGTCTATTCCAGTGATGTCCGGTCCATCTGGCCAACCTGCAAAGCGTCGCAGACCTCGTCAGGATATGAGGACTTAATGAAGTCTGACCGGCACTGTGAGTTGCGCGTGCGGATATTGGATGTGACGAGCGGCAAGGAACGCATAGTGACTGACAAAGAAACCGAGAATTATTTTGGCAACTCCACTGCCTTTATTGAGACTTCGAAGGATACTGGGCAGGTCGAAGAAGTTGGCAAGGCGTCCTCTGTTGACCCGAAAATTCAGTTCAGAAATGTGAACCCTGAAATTTTTAAGGGATTTGCGCCTCTTTCCAGGCTGGAAGTTGTCGTGGGGGGAAGGGGGATCACTTGCGCCCATGAGGCCTGTCTGGGCTATCGGGGCCGGATATTGAGAAAATTCTGGTGGTCACCGGAATTGAATAAAGTGATCTTTCAGCGACGCGACGGATCTCATCACAGTCTGATGGCCTTATACGCCTGGAGCCCTGAGACAGGAAAACTCAGAACCATTGTCCGGGGGGATGAGTTGCTTCAGGACTGCAGGCGTCGTGAACAGAAAATGATCTGTAAGGAAGAGGGCTGGACCTCTCCGGCAAAATTGGTCTCCATTGATCTGGCGACTGGACAAAAAGAGCTGCTAGTGGATGAAAATCCCGCATTCAGAGAAATGAAATTTACCAAAATCGAGAAACTGCTTTCCGATGATGGCATGGGCAATACCGCCTATGGGCATCTGGTCTATCCGGCGAACTATGAGAAGGGAAGGGCCTATCCTCTGGTGGTGGTTCAATATCGCTCGGCGGGATTCCTGAGAGGGGGGACGGGAGATGAAGTCCCCATTCATGCTCTGGTGCAACAGGGAATTATGGTGCTCAGTTTCGATATGACGGACGACCTGGAAAATTACGCCCGGACCGGCGATTTTCTCGAGATGAGTGCGAAACACTGGTCTTATCTTCTTTTTGACCAGGGAACGCTGATCGCCCTGAACAGGATACTGGACAAACTTGTTGAGCGTGGCCTTGTCGATCCCGCACATATCGGTATTACGGGGCTTAGCCATGGGGCCAGTACAGTAGAACAGGAAATATTATTTACTGATCGTTTTGCCGCGGCGTCAGCGGCTTACATCAGCTCTAATCCAATGGCCTATTATGTGCATAATCTTTCCATCAACCGGAAATATAAGAACTTCCTGTTCGGGGGGAAGCCTTATGTTGGGGAGAGCGCCGCTTTTTCCCTGGGATTAAATGCCGGGAAAATCAATACACCCCTTCTGGTTCAGGCGGCGGACCGGGAGTTTCAGCTGTCCATGCAGAATTATACTTTGCTCAGGGAAGCCGGTAAGCCGGTTGAGATGTATATTTTCCCGGACGCCTATCATGTGAAATGGCAGCCGGCCCAGCGACAAGCGGTCTATAAGCGACATATCGACTGGTTTAAATTCTGGCTGCAGGGAAAGGAAGATCCTGATCCGGTAAAGCAGAAACAATACAGGCGCTGGAGAGAGATGAGGAAAAACCTCAACGAGGACCAATAGCAGGTTTGGAATTGTCAGGTCCTTGGATCGTAAATACGGGGAGACAATTGTCTCCCCGTATCAGGTCTGGCGCAGGCGTTCAGATTTCTTCGGCGGGAAGCAGATCAACTTCCAGCGGGAAAGTTGATTTGACCTTTGTGGCGCTTGACGCACGTCCAAGAATAGTCATGACAGTCTCCTAAGTTCGGGTTGAAAGTGAGTGTCGGTCGGAACCGACTTCATCAGATTATGGGCTGCGGGAGAGGGACACCATTCATATAAAGAGTTTATATTGATTGACAGAATATCCGGGGTTTCTCCTGGGAAACTTCACAAATTCTTTCAACGGAAGCGGCCCATATTTTCCCATTTTCTGGCCCAGATTTCGGTGTTCAGAAAATTTATAAGCCAGGCCTGATCCCGGGTGTCCGTATCTTGCTCTTTCGACAGAAGCTGCTCTAGGGACTGTCGATGGATGATCCTGTTCTGCACCAGCAGGCCATCCATCAGCGTGTCCCGAATAAAGTCAAAATTCAATTCGACCAGGGTGCGAAGATAGTAGGCGGAAGAGAATTTGGATCGTCGTTTCAGAATATTGTCCGGAACAAAGTTTTTGAAGGCCAGGCGGGCCAATCCCCTGTCCATGCCGTCAGAGGTCAGGCGCCAGCTTGGCAGGCTTAGGCAATATTCAACAAAGGGCTGGGAAAGATAGGGCATGATGACGGGAGGCGGATCTTCCGCATGCCCCATAAACTCCAGTGCGTAAAGCCCCTTGGTCAGGGGGAAGAGATGGTAATACTTCCCCGGTGGAATGGATGCCTCCCGGGTGAGCCAGGGGTGTGTGTCTTTCCCGGGCCTGATCTGGTCCTGGAGGTCCGGATCAAGAAGCCTGCTTTTCCCATGACCATGCTGTGCGTAGAAACTCCAGGGCTGCTTGTTAAAGCGACTGCGGAGAATTTCAGGAAACAGGCTCCAGACGGATCTGTTTTGCATCCGGGCGGCCTCCATCATGAAGCTGAACAGCTTTATCGGGAACAGGCGGTTATAGAGATAGTCCATTGCGCCATAACTTGTGGCGGCGGCATAGAGAATTTCATCGCCGGCATGTCCGGTGAAAATCGCATCAAAATTTTCTTCTTCGATGATCTCGGTCAGGCGCTTTTCAAACTGGCCGTGTTGCGCATAGTAAAGGGGAAGGGCTGTCAGGGGTGCCGCGGAAAGTTGGTCCTCATCGAGCCTGGACGCGGTTTCGGGATATTCCAGGAGAGGGATCGAGACCTTCCCTGTTGCTTCCCGAACGAAGCGGCGTTCATCCCCCATAGGGCAATCCTGGTATATGGTGATGGCGGAGAGATCATCTGCGGACCGTGTGTGCGAAAGACAGGACAACAGCAAGCTGGAATCCAGTCCCCCGATTTTCAGGAGTATTTTTTTGTGGGGCGCCGCCAGTGCTTGAGTTGTTGAACAGAGAAGCTGTCGGAGCGTCACGCTTGCCCTGGACGGATCAATGTCCTCTCCCCGGTTGCAATAGTCGAGCGGGGTCCAGGGGTAACTGATGGTGACGCCAAAGGGAGAAAATTTCAGGAACTGCCCGGGGAGAACTTTCCCGATCTCACTTAATCCTGTTTGGGAACGCTCAAGGCCGTATCTCAGGTATCTCCCTATCACCAGGCAGTTTATGGAATAAGGTCTTTCGGTCGCCGTAAGGAGGTCCGGGATTGTGGAGGAAATGGTTGTGACGTTGGAGCTTCGGGTCATAAAGCAGGGGAAAGTACCCATCGGGTCAAGCTGAACATAATTATTTGATCCCCGGGAAATGAAAGCAATGTAATTGCCCCAATAATTGTCCGTTAGCGACTTTCCTTCTGTCTCCAGGAGCCGGGAGAGTGAGATGAGAGGGGCTTCCTCCTTTGAAGCATTCTCTTCAGAATTTTGACACTTCGAGAAGAGCCGTCCCAGAATTACGCCTTTCGCGGGACCGGAGGGGTCGGACAAGTGATAATGTCTGTAATAGTCATGTTTTGATTTCCTCGTCATCACGCAGAGGCCATTCTCCTGAAGAAGGGCTGTCCAGGGAGTTTGGAGAGTTCGGTCAATCTGTGTCTGTGCTGCGCTGCTGGCGGCGGGGTCATGTGCATTCCACAGGATGGCGATGAAGCGCAGCACAGGTTTTCTCCTTCACAACAGGAGTATTGGGGCGAAATTGCCGCAGTGGGCCAGGGTGTCGTTATAGAGATCCTGTTTATTCTGGACCCAGCAGTGAGCCTCGAAAGGTCCCATTCTGACGGCAAAGACCCAGTCCGGAAAAATATTGAACAGGGCCAGGAAATTGATCAGGCACAGGCTGTCAAAAAGGCAATGATCTTTTGGAGTGTAGAAGAGAACCCGATAACGTCGGAAGAAATCCAGCAGATCTTCGATCTCCTGCGAAGAGCTGTTTTCTTCTGTGTCGTGACGGCTTTTTTGTTTTCGTTTTCCAACCACCGCCAGCATTTTATCGAACGGCAGAAATCTGCGCATCACCAGAGTTTGCGCAGAAGCCCATAACAGCTTGAGTATGTTCACCGGCTTTTCCGTGCGTTGCTGGTCCAGGCTGTATCTCATTCGTTCATTCTGGGCGGGGAGATACTCAACGGAGAGAGGGGATCTCAGCCCGTCTGTTCTTAACGCACAGTCCAGGTCGGTGGTGAGAATATTTTGCTCGAGCAGACCGGTCAGGGTCTTGCCCGGCTGTGGGGCCGTATTCTTTATGATATTTTCAAGGACTTTTTTCTCGTCCGGACCGGCGAGGATATAGCTGTCGGCATGAATGTCCAGCAGGACCAGATGCTGATCCGTCAGGGCGGGAAAGATATGTCCGGCGATGTGGAATTCTTCGGTCATGGTGGACCTGTCAGCTGTTCGTGGGGTTGTCCGGGTGATTATATTTTTGGCTCCCGGATGGAGAGGCGTCACCAATATATTCAGAATATATGATCCCGGGGCGCATCAGTCCGAGACCTGTAATTTCTTGTAGAGATCGGGAAGGCGGGAGAGACGGCTCAATTGGAAGTCATGATAGGCTGAAGGCAATTTGTCCATCTCTCTCTGGAGATAATATTTCTCAAGATCGATAAACTTGCTGTGGAGTTCCGGGAAATATTCCAGTTGCCGTCGGCTGACGAGCCAGCAGCGTTCATTTATTGAATTGAGCCAGCGCAGACATTCCCCGTTGCCGGACAGGGAGGCAATGGTGAGATAAAGGTAATGCATGTCTTCGTTTATGGTTTTGCCATCGCGGTTTTCCGGCTTTTCGGCTGTTCTGTGGGGCGGGGGATAGCTCAAAGGGGCTTCCTCGCTGGCGCTTTGTTGACCTGCAAGAATGGCTTCTATCAGGAGAGATTGCGCCTCTAACAGGTCTGTATTTTCAGGGAGGCATAATTCCCGGGCGAAAAAACCGCTGTTGGGGAGGAAGTTAACCAGTCCCTCACTGGTTAATTGCAACAGGGCTTCCCTGACGGGGGTGATGCTGACAAAGAACTGATCGGCCAGCGCAGCTGGCGTGATGTGACTTCCCGGGCGAATTTCTCCTTCCAGGAGGAGCCGTTTCAGGACACAGAAAATATGATGTTGTTCCGTTGGCTTTATCATTGGCCGCCGTCTTTCCCCATAGCGGTGACAATATCTGCAAGCGTTTACTGATGTCCCTTTGAACAGAACTGATCTCGGGGAAACGGACTGTGACACCCCGATATTCACTGGGCAAATAACGGTAGGGGGAACTCTTTCGTCTGGCGAGCATATATTGTGAATATATCATTTTCCGGTGCTGATATCCGGGCATCGCGAGGGTCTCGAGAGTTCCCGCAGGACAGAGGGCAAAAGCCGCTTTTCCGTGACATGATATCGCAATAGTCTCTTTCTCAGTTTTCTGAAGTCTTTGGCGGCATTACACTTCAACATTTCAGTTAGCTCACCCGCCAGGTCAGGAGAATGGAGGCATGCCCGGAGACGGATCACACGCAGATGATCATTCTGCTGCTTTATGAGGGGCGGGAGAAGCGCGTTGTCCGCGAACAGGGCAATCTGGCCAAATAAGACCTCGGTTGTATCCACAAGGATTTCCGCTTCCTGGGTGTTTTGGGTTTTTCTCAGCAGGGGGGTGACAGGCATTTGTCGGGCGAAGAGTTTTCTGGCCTTTTCGGCTCGTACCGCCCTGTCCAGGGAGAGCAGGAGAATCCAGAGTGTCAATTGCTGTCGATTTTGAAAGTCTTCCAGTGTCTTTTGTTTGTAGAAATAGCCGCGCCCGGGAATATGGTGGAGCAACCCCTCTGCGTTCAACCGCCTGCAGACCTCGCGAACGGGGATCGTGCTGACGTCATAATTGTCAGCTATCTGCTCCAGATTCAGACGGATGTGGGGGGCAAATTTGAAATTCAAAAGCTCATATTTGAGCCGCCTGTATAGTCTGTCAAAAACAGGATGTTTGGAGGGTTTATGCATTACTGCTCCGAACAGGTTGAACTGGCTGCATATGATAGTCCAGGGGCAGGGAGAGTATCGCCACATGGGTGCTGGAATATCTCCGGCGCATCTGTCGAAGCGAGCTTGGACTGACTTCAATGGCCGCGGCGATAATTTCTTCACCGTCCAGATCTTTTTGAGGGAGACCAAGGGGCTGAATGGTCCAGCCCGCATCCAGGATTATCGGATAAACAGACGTTGAAGAAACAAAGGTAATTTTTTCAATACCCATCAGAAGTGCGGTTTCCATCATGGCCAGAAAAAGTTTTTTTGTCACCCCACATCGTCTGTGTTCCTGGGGAACACAGGTCCTGGAACTTTCCCAGATACTGGCTGCTCGCGGGACTTCCTGTTCAACCAAGTGAGGGAAGATGTCAGACAGGAGATGAGGTCTCACTGTGGGGATCAGGCGTTTTGACGCTATCAAATTCCCCCACTTGTCGCGAAGCAGAATATAGAGGGTATCTTCCCTGTCGAACTGGTCCTTTTCTCTCCCCTGGTGCGCCAGGGGAAGGGACCAGCCAAGTTCCTGAACAAAGACTCTGTGTCTTTGCCTGAACATTTCATCCAGTTCCGGTTTGTGAAGATGTCTGTTGTCTTTATTGATGATGGTAATCATTGCAGCTCCCGTTTCCTGGCGGGAGACAGTGTTAGATAAGGCCGTCTCGATTAAACCTGTATAGCGGGACAGGTTGACGACAATCAGCAGGGGAGAGGGTAACCGGCTGGAGGTTCAGTCTGGCGAAAAGAGGAATGGAGTTTTATGTGAAAAATCGGGGTTGCTTGTCGTCGCGAGACGTCCGGGCCGACAGTGTGGGCACTACCTGAAAAAGATGTTTTTCCATTACCTGAAAGGGCTGACTGTTATGGCAGAAGCAGGCCGCAGGAGATTGCCAGTGCGATGCTTTGGCTGCGGGTCCGCACGTCAAATTTCTCGCGGACTTTTTCAATGTGGTAATTTACGGTGCGGGCGCGAATGGCAAGGATTTCTGCTATATCACTGTCGCTTTTGCCCTGGGCCGCCCAGTACAGACATTCCTTTTGTCTTGGGGTAAGGGCCGGGGGCGCAAAATCTGATTGGCCCAGAAGCAGGAGCTGATTGAAATAGTGGACGGCGAGAAGGTGAAGGGATGAATAGGCGCGGGGATCCACATCTACAAACTCGCCCGCGATATTGATTGTACAGGGGTAATGCCCGGGCATCATCAGGGGGATCGTCATGCCATTACGGATGCCGAATTGTTGGGCTTCATAAAATATCTTTTGATTGATGTCGTCCATCTCCTCCAGATCGAGCCACTTGAGGGGCTTCGCCTCCCGATAAATACTTTTAAGGACAAGGTCGTGCTTAAAATATTCCTTCTCCTTGTAGCGATTTACCCAGATCTCCGGAAATTCGTAAATGAGAATGGAATTGGCAGGAGGATGATTGAGGTCGACGGAAGAAAGGCAGGTATGTTTGTCGAAGCCAAACTGCCGAATGATAGAGCCAAACAAGTCTGTCAAGCTTTTCAGGTTTTGAGTTTGTTCTATGAGATATACGAATTCTTCAATAAGAGAAAAATCAATCATGATCGTACCCCCACGACCTGTGATGTCTATATTGCTCCCTTTGCCCTGAAGAATTATCTGCCTTCTAGATACCGGCAGTTTTTGAAGATGCCTCTTAAAGCCTTCCCAATATATTCGAAATATATATTTTGCAGAATTGTTACGTTTATATTAAACCATAGGTTGAGTCAAATATTATTGAAACTGCATGTTCCACAATGTTGCGGGAATTGATTTGACAGTTTGTCGGAGGAAGCATAGCTTTTGGATGTTTGAGGACGATCCTCGACACAAGTTATGAAGCCAGGCCACCCCGTGAGGGGTGGCTTGTTCCCTCCCAAGTCAACCTGTTTAACCGGACAGGTTATTTCCTGATTTCCCCTCTTATTCTACAGAGTTTTGATCCTTGCAGAGGAGGAACTCATGGAAAGGAATAGGCGTATAAAGGCGCTGGAAGACAGCCGTCCGGTTTATCTGACCAGTGAAGAAAGCGCGGCCTATCTGCGAATTAGTCCGATAACTCTCAGTAAGATGCGTATGAGCGGAGAAGGTCCCCGCTATCGGAAGCACGGGCGTCGTGTTGTCTATACTGTCGATGACTTAAAGACCTGGTCGGACGAGCATGGCCAAGCCTCGACCAATGACAATGCGGTCGACCACTCTCTAGTCTCTGAACGCTGATGTTGTCGTCGAGGAGCAGAGATTTTCAGGAACGATCAGCCTGGAGATACGGCCTTCTCGTTGCTATGGCTGTTTCTCTTTTGGGGAGCGCAAGCTGGATCAGGCCGCGGCTGCTCTACAATCCGTCGGAAAGCATGCCGAAGGGCTTCTATATTATTTTTCCCGCGGATGAGTTCGCGAAGAAAGACAATGTTGTGTTGCCGGTGCCTGAGGCCTTTAGAAAGATGCTTGCGGACAGGCGCTATCTCCCTCCAGATATCCCCCTGCTGAAACAGATTATCGGTGTCGAGGGTGACCAGGTCTGTGTGAAAAACAGAAGGGTTTTTCTGGACGGCACTCTGATTGCAACCCAGTTGAGAATGGATGGGGCGGGTCGTCCATTACCTGTCTGGACAGGCTGTCAAAGACTTTTTCCGGAGGAATATTTTCTATTGGGACCGTCGTCAGACCTTTCTTTTGACAGTCGATATTTCGGCCCGGTGAAGAAGAGGGATATTTCCGGAAGGGCTGTGCTGGTCTGGCCTGCACAACAATCGGAAGTCCCCCATGACGGATGATCGGGAATTTTTGCCGCGACCGGGCCCGCCGCGGGACAGGGGGCGGAGTTTCCGTGAAAAAATCAGGGGGAAAGTAAGGTCTCTTTCTCATGGTCTTGATTGGCCGCAAGGGCAAAAGAAAAAATCAGGTTTCCAGGGGGACCGGATCGGTCGGGGCCATTGGGCCTCGAAGATGATGACATATCGAAACCGGGCAAGCGGAACGCAACCATATGCGCGCCGGGTCATCATCAAAAGCCGTATTGTACGTCTCTCCGGCAAGGGGTTTTCCCGGGCGTCCACACACTTAAGCTATATCCAACGCGAAGGTGTCGGGCGCGACGGTCTGGAAGCTGGCGCCTATGACAAAAAAAGAGAAAATATTGAGCTGGGCGAATTTCGGGACAGATGCCGCGGTGACCGCCATCAGTTTCGTTTTATTGTTTCCCCGGAAGATGCGACCAGGCTCGAGGATTTGAAACCGTTTATCAGGCAATTAATGGGGGTGATGGAAAAGGACCTCCATACCTCGCTGGACTGGGTGGCGGTTGATCACTTTGACACGGCGCATCCCCATACACATGTGATCCTGCGTGGCGTGGATCAGGCGGGAGAGGATCTTGTGATTGCCCGAAACTATATGTCTTACGGCATGCGTCGGCGGGCCTCCGAACTGATGAGCCTGGAGCTTGGGCCGAGGACCGAACTCGAGATCCTGCAGCAGCGCCGTCGTCAGATCGGCTTGGAACGCCTCACCGATCTGGATCGCATGATTTCCCGGCTTGGGAAAAAGCGTGAGGATGGTCTGGTCCTGTCGGAGGCTGGCGGTCGCCAGAAATCATTTCTCACAGAGCGCTTGAAGAAACTGGAGAAGCTTGGTCTCGCTCATTCACTGCCGGGTAATATCTGGCGCGTGGAGGATAATTTTACGGACATTCTCAAACGTCTTGGAGAGCGGGGTGATATAATCAAAACACTGCACCGGGACATGACAAGGTCCGGTTTGTCACCTTTGGAACAGAATGTATCCATATTTGATCCGGCACGCCACCGGGACGGCATTACCGGAGAGGTGTCGAGCCTTGGACTGTCCGAGGAACTGGAGGACAGAAGATATCTGATCCTGGACGGCGTTGACGGTTGCCGCTGGTATGTGGACAGAGGAAAGTCTGTCTACCCGACGACCTTACGCCAGGGGATGATCGTGACCGTAAAACCGGCCCTGAACAATAAACCGGATGCCTTGTCTGAAAAAAGAAGCAGGGACCTTCCCGTGCATCTGACAATCGCTTCACCTGTTCCGCTGGAGAAGCTTGTGGAGGCGGAGGGATATGGCTGGCTGGATCGTTTGCTGCTGGCGAAAGAGAGATTTCCCGCATCTGGCAGGGGATTTGGCAAGCGCGTGGGACAGATGCTGGGGGCGCGCCGACAATGGCTTATCCAAATGAACTTTGTCTCCGAAAGTGACCTGGAGGAGCACCCTCCCGGAGATGCGAAGAAACGGATTTCCAGACTTCTGACCCGGCGGGAGCTGGAAAGGGTCGCGGAGAAGATCTCCGGGGAAAATGGAAAGGTCTGGGTTTCTCAAAGCAGAGCCTCACCCGCAAAAGGCATATATGTGAAAAGACTTCATCTCGTCAGTGGCGTCTATGCTTTTATTGAAGGAAAAGACCACTTCAGCTTTGTCCCCTGGACGCCTGGCCTTGAAAAATATCGGGGCAAGGAGATCGGCAGGGCGTTCGGTCGCGCCTTGAGCGGACGACAGATCAAATAGCCGGAGAAAAGACCGGTCCTTAAGGCGGTCTGTTCTTCCCAAAATTTCTCAAAATATACGCCCTTAAATCAACGGGTCAGAGACGAGTCGATTCAAAAATCGTCCGGGCCCGCGAGTTTTTTCTCCGTATTTCAGGGAAATCGGAGCTCGATACTTCATCTTTTTTATGACGTCTTTGCATTTCTTTGGAGTCCGGAAAACATCTCCTCGGGTCGGTGTGTTTCTCTGTGATCATAACCCTTTGTCATGTAAGGAAAAAGGCCTTGATTTGATCTTCTCTGGACGGTCTCATTTCTTCAGAACCTTTAAGACAGGGAACTGAAAATGACACCTACAAAAATCCTGCTCGGACAGATACTCCTGACCTTTCTCATCGTGCTCCTCACGATATGGTCTGCCACCCAGTGGGCGGCACATATGCTGGGATATCAGATGAGACTGGGGGAGCCATGGGTCCAGTTGTTTTCCATTCCTGTGTATCTCCCCTGGAGGCTTTTTGAATGGTGGTACGCCTATGGCAGCTATGCGCCAATAGTGTTTCTTAAAGCCGGGACCCTTGCGGCCTCTGGTGGCTTGATCGGGGTTTTTGCCGCCATTCTGGGGTCTCTTTGGCGCGCCCGGGAAAAGAAGAATGCGACGACATTTGGGTCTTCACGCTGGGCAACCAAAAAGCAGTTGAAGAGATCAGGTTTTTTCAGAAAGAAAGGTGTCGTCCTTGGCGGGTTCGCCGGGGCTTATCTGCGTCACGATGGTCCGGAGCATGTCATGGCTTTTGCGCCAACCCGGGCGGGCAAAGGCGTGGGTCTGGTCGTGCCGACGCTTTTGACCTGGCTGGGAAGTGTGGTTGTCCATGATCTCAAGGGGGAGAACTGGCGGCTGACCTCCGGCTGGAGATCACGCTTTTCAAGATGTCTTTATTTTAATCCGACAGATCCGGAGAGTGCCTGTTTCAACCCGCTCATGGAAGTCCGCAAGGGGCAGAATGAGGTGCGTGATGTGCAGAATATTGCGGACATCCTTGTTGATCCGGAGGGTGTGCTGGATCGTCGCAATCATTGGGAAAAGACAAGCTACTCTCTTCTGGTGGGCGTTATTCTGCATGTCCTTTATGCGGAGAAGGAGAAGACTCTTGCCCGGGTGGCGGAAATTCTCAGCGATCCTTCCTGCCCGTTTGAAGCCACTCTGGAGAAAATGCTGCATACGGATCATCTGGGGCAAGGTGGTGAGGAACCCGGCGTTCACCCGGTTGTGGCCGCTGTGGCCCGAGAACTCCTGAACAAGACCGAAAATGAGCGAAGCGGTGTGCTCAGCACGGCGCTTAGTTTTCTTACGCTCTATCGGGACCCGGTGGTCAGTAAGGTCACGGCTCGGTCATCTTTTGTGCTCAGAGACCTGGTCCGTACGGGAAAACCGGTCTCCCTGTATCTGGTCGTCCCGCCAGGGGATTTGAGCCGGACAAGGCCGCTGATCAGGTTGATCCTTAATCAGATTGGTCGCCGCCTGACCGAGGAAGTGGATCTGGCGACGAAGACTGCGACAGCATCGCCCGCCAGCCGTGGGATCTTCGGAATTTTCAAATTCCCGGGCAAAAGAAAGAGCCGCTGGTCAACAACCAGTCGACTGCTTCTGATGCTGGATGAATTTCCCGCATTGGGGCGGCTCGAATTTTTCGAGACGGCGCTGGCCTATCTTGCCGGATACGGAATTAGAGCCTTCATGATCTCCCAGAGTTTAAACCAGATCGTCAAAGCTTATGGCGAAAACAGCGCAATTCTGGACAACTGCCATATCCGGATCGCCTTTGCCACCAACGACGAGAGAACCGCGAAGAGGGTTTCGGACAGCCTCGGCAGCATGACGGAACGGCGGCATCAGCGTAATTACGCCGGCCACCGTTTGGCGCCCTGGCTCGGTCATGTCATGGTTTCCAGTCAGGAGACGGCGCGACAGTTGCTGACCCCCGGGGAAATCATGCAACTGCCTGAGGGTCAGGAGATTATCCAGATTTCCGGACGGAAACCGGTACTGGCAAACAAGATCAAATATTTTACCGACAGAAATTTCATAGAGAGATCTCTACCGCCCTGTTGTCAGAACCCGGACGATGACAGCGAGCCACAAAATGACAGCGAGCCGCAAAATGACTGGAAAGGCCTGGAAGCATCGGTGTCCGACAAACTTTCTGTAGAGGGACGGGAGAACCGAAAGGAGTCTTGCACAGGCCCGGCGGGGGAGGATGACCCTGGAAACTCAAAGGGAAAAGACGATGCCGGGGATGTCGGGTTTGAATTTCCGGATCTCTGCCTGGACCGACATTTCCCGCGGAAATCGACCTCCAACGGCGGACAGTTCAACCTGCCATTCAGCGGAGGGACGTCTTTTGTGAAGAGGTCAGGCGATAAAAACTCCGGTCCGGCCGACAAGGGAGGACGCTCATGAAACCCCGCATCAATGTTTACGTGCAACCGGAAGAACTTCGTAAGGTTGACAGGCTCGCTGCCAAAAGCGGTGTTTCGAGGTCCGGCCTGGTTGAACTCGCGCTTGGGCAATATCTTGAGGAAGGCGGTCTTCCCGGGAGCGAGGAACTGATCCTGCGCCGTTTGGATCGGCTAGGGCGACAGTTTGGCAGACTGGAGCGGGATCTGACCATTCTTCTGGAAACCAAGGCGCTTTTTATTCGCTATTTCCTCACCATGACACCGCCTTTGCCGGTGGAGGACAGGGAAGCAGCCAGTGCCAAGGGACAGCAGAGGTTTGAGGAGTTCGTGACCTTTCTCGGGCGTCGCCTCGCCGAAGGAAATGGCCTCACGGCGCGCGTCATGGAGCAGTTGCAGGGGGAGGAGACAGATCTATTTTCCCTGAATCCCGGGGAGGCGGATCATGCAGGAGGCGCATAAGGTTAAATATTTAAATGATCCGGAGCCCGGGAATGGCGCAGGCCCCAGCCGCAAGACCGCTATGCTGAAGACGGCTCTCGGGACGGAGATTCTGGCGGCGCTTCAGGACGACGGAGTGACGGATATTCTGGTCAATCCGGATGGTTCACTCTGGATCGACAGTGCAGACAAAGGATGTTGTGCGACCGATCATACTCTCTCTGCGGCCATGCGGGAGCGGATAATTCGACTTGTTGCCAGCCTTGATGAACGGGTGGCTCATCGCAACTCGCCTTTTGTCAGTACCGAAATTCCGCTGCTGGAGGGCGCGGGGGTACGCTTTGAGGGGCTTCTTCCCCCTGTGGTCTCGATGCCCGCCTTCGTCATTCGCAAGCCAACATTGTTTCAACCGGATCTCCAGAAATACCTTCAGGACAGGATCATTGAACCCTGGCAACTGAAAGCCATTCGTCATGCGCTGGAGGCGAGGCTGAATATGGTGGTTGCCGGGGGCACAGGATCGGGAAAAACGACCTTTGCAAATGCGCTGCTCGCGGAGCTCACGCACAGGGAGGAGCGTTTGATCATTTTGGAAGATACGCGCGAGTTACGGTCGTCCGCCACCAACAGCATGTTTTTGAAGACCCGACCGGGCGTCGCGGGACTGCGCGATCTGGTTCAGAGTTCTCTGCGTCTTCGACCTGACCGGATCGTTGTGGGCGAAGTACGGGGAGGGGAAGCGCTTGAACTTTTGAAAGCCTGGAATACGGGTCATCCCGGGGGCATCACGACAGTCCATGCCAACTCAGCCAGTGGAGCCCTGTACCGTTTTGAGCAGCTTATCCAGGAAGTCTCCGAGCAGGTGCCCTGCAGGCTGATTGCCCAGGCTGTCGATCTGGTGTTGTTCCTGGAAGGACGCGGCGGAGCACGACGGCTTCGGGAAATCATTCAGGTCAAGGGATTCACCCGTGACGATTACCGCATTGAGAAACTTCACCCGGCAAATCCAATGCCCGACAAAAGGAGATAGTCAGATGTTTGACAGAACACAATCCGTTTTCAGAGCTGAAATATTCAAAAAATTCAGGACCCGAATACAGCTTGCCGCCGGATCTCTGATCCTCTTGCTCAACGCTTCAGTGGCCGAGGCCGCGGGGACCAACATGCCCTGGGAAGCGCCGCTCCAGGCGATCCTGGACAGCATCGAAGGGCCTGTGGCCCGGATCGTAGCGGTGATTATCATCACCATCACCGGGCTGACTTTGGCGTTTGGAGATACGGGCGGCGGCTTCAGGCGTCTGGTGCAGATTGTGTTCGGCCTGAGTATCGCTTTCGCCGCCACCAGTTTCTTTCTGGCCTTTTTCTCCTTCGGGGGAGGAGCGGTGATCCTGTGACGGACAATCGTCCCATTGGATTGGAAGTGCCCCTTCATCGGTCGCTGACCGAGCCTCTGTTGCTGGCAGGCGCGCGAAGATCGGTAACCATCGTAATCGGGACGCTGGCGGCGGCGATGGGCCTGGGCCTGCAATTGTGGCTCGCTGGACTGCTTCTCTGGTTTACCGGTCAGTCGCTCGCGGTCTGGTTGACAAGACGGGACCCTGATTTTCTGGAAACCGGCCTCAGGCATTTGCGCCACAAGGACTATTACAGCTGAGAGAAAATATGCTCAATCTTCGGGAATATCAAAACAAGACCGCCTGCCTGGCCGATCATTTGCCCTGGGCGGGTCTGGTTCACCCTTCGGTGGTGCTGAACAAGGACGGCAGTTTTATGAGGTGCGCCGAACTCAGAGGGCCCGATCTGCAGGATATGGAGACGGGGGAGGTCATTGCCTTTCATGCCCGGGTGAACGACGCCTTGAAGCGTCTGGGGAGTGGTTGGGCGCTCTTTCTGGATAACAGGCGGATTGCTGCCAGATCATATCCGACGTCTGAGTTCCCCGATCCGGTGAGCGCACTTGTGGAGGAAGAACGGCGGGCGGAATTTGCAGGCGGAGAGCATTTCGAGAACCGTCTCTGCCTGGCTCTGCTCTGGATGCCGCCGGAAGATCGTACAGACAAGGTTACCGGGCTTTTCCTGTCTCGCAAGGACGGCGAAGGCAACGGAGCATCGCTCAGCAAGCCCGAGCGTCATCTGGAGAAGTTCCTGCGACATAGTGACAGAATATTCGGTCTGCTGGAGGATGTGGTGCCGGAGTTTGATGTGCTGGAGAAGGGCAATTTGCTGACTTATCTCCATGGAACAGTTTCCACGAAATCACATAAGATCAGTCTTCCGGAGGTGCCTTTTTATCTCGATGCGATTTTGACAGATGACACCTTGAGTGGTGGTATCTCCCCCAGGCTTGGGGAGCAATATCTGAAGCTGGTCACGCTGACCGGATACCCTGGCTCATCCCTTCCGGGTTTGCTTGGCGGTCTGGATGGCCTGGGGTTTGAATATCGACATGTGAGCCGCTTTCTGGCCCTGGATAAAGAGGAGGCCCTCAAGGAACTGAACAAATATCGGCGGCAATGGTTTTCCAAAAGAAAGAGCCTCGCCAATATTTTGAAAGAAGTCATGACCAATGAAGCCTCCCAGTTGCTGGACCGGGACGCGGAAAACAAGGCCCGGGATGTGGAAGAGGCCCTCCAGGAACTTGGTGGGGATTATGTCTCTTATGGTCACCTGACAGTCACCATAATGGTGAGCGACCCTTCAGAGGATGTTGCCGAAGAGAAAATCATGGCTGTGGAGCGTGTCCTGGGTAGCTCAGGATTTGTTGCTATCAGGGAGCGCGTCAATGCGGTTGAAGCCTGGCTCGGGAGCCTGCCGGGGCATGTTTATGCCAATCTCCGCAAAGCCATGATCTCCAGTCTTAATCTGGCGCACTTGCTCCCTCTCTCTTCTCCCTGGGCCGGACCTGTCCGAAATGCTCATCTGCAGGGTCCGCCTCTGCTGATCGCGGAGACGGACAGTCTTACGCCATTTCGCCTGGTGCAGCACATTGGAGATGTGGGGCACATGATGGTGGTCGGTCCCACCGGGGCCGGAAAGTCGGTTCTCTTGTCCCTCATGTGTCTTCAGTTCCGGCGCTATCCCAAGGCCAATATCTGCTTCTTCGACAAGGGCGCTTCCTGCAAAGCCGCCATCCTGGCCATGGGAGGTGAGTTTCACGAGCCGGGAGCTGGCAGACAGGCGGGCTTTCAGCCCCTGGCGCGTATTGATGAGGAATGCTGGTGCCTATGGGCCGGAGACTGGATAGCACTGGTGCTGGAAGCCCAGGGCGTGAAGCTTGAGCCTTGTCATAAGGAGCAAATTTGGTCCGCTCTTAACAGTCTGGCGTCGGCGCCGAGGAAGGAACGTACCCTGACAGGGCTGGTTCTGCTGCTGCAGGATGAAGATCTCCGACAGGGGCTCAAGCCCTACACACTCGAGGGCGCCTATGGTCATCTGCTTGACAGCGATGCCGAAACACTGGAGCCGGGACCTTTGCAGGCTTTTGAAATGGAAGAGCTTATGGAACAACCCGCGGCGGTGCTGCCGGTGCTGAGCTATCTATTCCGAAGGCTGGAGGAAGTTTTCTCGACCGATGGCCCCACGCTGTTGGTTCTCGATGAAGCCTGGCTGTTTCTGGATCATCCGGCGTTCGCCGGAAAGATCAGGGAATGGCTGAAGGTGTTGCGCAAAAAGAACGTCTCAGTGGTTTTTGCCACGCAGTCCTTATCCGACATTGCGGAAAGCAGCATCTCGCCTGTTCTCACCGAGAGCTGTCCCGGTCGGATATTTCTCGCCAATCCGCGTGCCGCTGAACCTCGTCTTCTGGACATATACAAAGCATTTGGCCTGAGTGAGCGGCAAATCGAAGTCATCTCCCGTTCTTCGCCCAAGCGGGACTATTACTTGCAAACGCCAGTGGGGTGCCGGCTGTTTCAACTGGGGCTGGGTCCGCTGGCTTTGTCTCTGGTGGCGGCCTCGTCACCGGAGGACCGGTCGATGATCACGGCTGTGTCTAACGAATGCGGATCGGAAACATTCGGGGCAGGCTGGCTGAGGGCTCGCGGATTTCCCTGGGCGGCTGATCTTATCGAACAATATGGGCCTGACACTTCAAGGAGAAACGATGATGGAAAAACGTAAAACCCGCCATGTCCGAAATGGTGCCTTTATGATCTGCCTGATGACGCTCTTGATGGCTGATCCTGCCAGGGCTTTGTTTGGCTTGGGAGACGTGGTTTATGATCCCGCCAATCATGCCCAGAACCTGCTGATCGCCAGCCGAAGCCTGATAACCATAAACAACCAGCTGACCGGTCTGCAAAATCAGGTACGTATGCTGGAGAATATGGCTAAAAACCTGTCTCCCTTGGAACAGGCGTCTTTGCCGGATCTTGTGCAAAGCCTGCAGAGGATCAACCTGCTCATCAGTTCCGCGGAGGGGCTGAGCCGGAACGTTGACGCCCTTGAACGGACATTCGACAGGTTATATGCGGATCAATATTCCGAAAAAGACGGAGATTTACAGCGGGCGCGGGAGCGTTGGGGTTTGTCCCGGTCAGCTCTTGAAGACAGCCTCAAAGCCCAGGCGGTTCTGATGTCCTCCCTTGAGGAGAACAGGGAATACCGGCAGCAACTGTCCCAGTCCTCTGAAAGTGCGGAGGGGCTCTTGCAGACCTCTCAGGCGGCAAACCGGATCAGTCTTTTTCAGCTTCAGCAACTGGAGAAAGGACAACAGGCAAGCGTGCTCTACTTTCGGGCGCGATCTCTGGAGGAAGCCCGCAAGCTTGTGGAAAAAGAGGAAGCACGGGCATTGAGGAAGAGTTTCATGGGCAGTGCGTCTCTGTCTTCCTCGGATCGCCCGTGGTGAGGAGGGTGAAATGGAAGACCTGGGCATCATAGATAATTTTAGTCGGATATTCGGAAGCTACATTGACAGCGGTTTCGGGATTCTTAGCAGCGAGACGGCCTGGCTCGCCGGTATTCTGATTGCCATTGATGTGACTTTGGCTGGCCTGTTCTGGGCCATGGATGAAAATGCCCAGGTTATTCCATCACTCTTGAAAAAGGTCCTCTATGTGGGGGCCTTCGCGCTTCTGATTAATAATTATGCCTATCTGGCGGGAGTGCTGTTGGACAGTTTTGCGGGCCTCGGGCTAATGGCGACCGGAACTTCCTTGACTGCGGAAGATCTGTTCCGTCCCGGACATATTGCCCGAACGGGATTTGAAGCGGCCTGGCCATTGCTGGACACTATTGGGGATCTTGCGGGCCTGACCAGCTTTTTCGAGAACTTCCTGATCATCGCGGTACTCCTGTTTTCCTGGATTGTGGTCATTGTCTCTTTCTTCATCCTCGCCATTCAGCTGTTTGTAACCCTTATTGAGTTCAAGCTGGTGACCCTCGCCGGATTTATTCTGGTGCCCTTCGCCCTCTGGAACAAAACCTCTTTCCTGGCGGAGAGGGTTCTTGGCGGCGTTATCTCTTCCGGCATCAAGGTCATGGTTCTGGCCGTCATTGTCGGAATTGGATCTCTGGTCTTTGTGGACTTTGCCGATGCCCTGTCGGAAAATGAAGCTACTTTGTCGGGTGCCTTGTCTCTTGTGCTTGGCGCTCTTTCGCTCCTGGGACTCAGCATCTTTTCTCCCGCTGTGGCGGCGGGGCTTGTCAGTGGTGCACCGCAATTGGGCGCGGGAGCGGCTGTGGGGGCCGCGGCGACAGCAGTCGGCGGTCTGATGGCGGGGTCAGGTGCTGCAGCGCTGGCCTTTAAAGGAGCGGCAGCGGGAAGTCTCTCAGCCGTAAAGGCGGGGGCGTCAGTGGCCGGTCAGGCCAGTACCGCCTATCGCATCGGACGCGCAACTTCTTCCGGTGGCGTGGGAAGTGGATTGAAATCCGTGGGATCGTCTTTGGCAGGTTCAATGAAAGAGGGGGCTCTGAAACCCGTCCGAAACATTCAGGAGAGTTTCGATCATGGTCGCCTTAAGGCCTGGGCGGGGGCTGGAACTCCTGCGGAACAAATCTCCCCACATCAGACAGCTGGGCCGCCCGGTGCAGGCGACGAAAATTTAGCGGAACCCCGGTGGGCGAAAAACTTCCGGAAAGGACAGAATTTCAGGTCCTTCGGCAGAATGGGGCTCCAGGCCATGAGGGAAGGGGACAGATCCGCAAGCGCACTTTCGCTACCGATTAATCAAAGTGACAAGGAGGGATAAAGATCATGACTGGAATATTCAGCCGACAATCAATCAGCTACGGAAAATCCGATCCTGTAGAAACGCCTTTTATGAAGGCGTCTGAGGTCTGGGACAGACGCCTGGGGTCTGCGCGAGTTCAGGCCGCAAACTGGCGGTTGATGGCGTTTTTGTTGTTCTTCCTCTCTTTGGGACTTGCGATTGGATTTTATCGTCTGGCGGGTCAAAATCACATAGTTCCTTATGTGGTGGAGGTTGGTGAACAGGGGGAGGTTCGCAACATAAGCCCGGCGCTGGAAAGCTACCATCCAGATGACGCCGTTATTGCCTGGCATTTATCGCATTTTATCGAAAAACTTCGCTCCCTGCCTTCCGATCCCGTCGTGCTTCGGGAAAACTGGCTCTCTGCCTATGACATGGTAAGTGACAGTGGCGCTCTTTATCTCAGCAATTACGCGAGAGAACATGATCCCTTCAAAGCGTTGGGCATCAAAACCGTCAGCGTTGAAGTGACCAGTATAGTGCGGGCTTCCCGGAACAGTTTCCAGATTAAATGGCAGGAAAAACTTTTTCGAAACGGCGATTTTGAACGGACCGATCGTTATACCGCGATCCTGGGCGTCATTCTTGCCGCGCCTGACAACGAAGAGATGCTCCGAAAGAACCCACTGGGCATCTACGTCCATGAAATCAACTGGAACCGTGATTATGTCCCGGCCAGTGATCAAGGGGACGGTAACGCCTTCTCAGATGTGAAAAACAACCCCGTTTCGGGTTCTGGTGACAAAGGAGATAAATGATGTCCAGTCGCGCGATAATACTGCTGGCCCCACTGGTTCTTTTACTGGCGGCCTGCTCCGGCCATAAGAAGAACTTCGCCCCTGATCTTTCCGATGATTTTGTGCGAGCGGAGAGACTGGAAGAGCCTCCTGCGGAAGTCAGGATTGTGGAAGTGCCAAAACCCCTGCCTTTACCAGGCCAACTGAAGAAACTGCCCGAGGAAAATACCGACACGACCGAGGGACGAATGCCGTCGACCTCAGAGGTCCGTGAGAAAGCGGTGTGGAGCCCCGAACAGGGAAACTATCTCAATGCCATTCAGGTCTATCCTTTTGTGGAGGGGGCTTTGTATCAGCTCTATGCGTCCCCCGGACATGTCACTGACATTGCTCTGGAACCGGGAGAACAACTGGTGTCGGTTTCTGCCGGTGACACCGTGCGCTGGGTGATTGGGGATACGGTAAGCGGTGCCGGAGAAGGGGCGCAGGTTCATCTTCTCATTAAGCCGGTTCAGAAAGAGTTGGAGACGAACCTGGTCATCACTACCGACAGGCGAAGCTATTATCTCGACCTGAAAAGTTTCGAGGAGACCTATATGACGGCGATGAGATGGACTTATCCTCAGACCGAAATCAGGGCTCTGACGCGCCTCAATGAGCGAAGTCGGAATTCGGCAGTTATTGATAAAGGACTTCAACTGGAAGACTTGGATTTCTCCTACAGCATTCAGGGGGATGAACCCGACTGGCGCCCTTTGCGAGCATTTGATGATGGCCGGAAAATCTATATCGAATTCCCCGCGACAATCGACAGACGTGAAGCTCCACCTCTCTTTGTGCTGGGCAGGAAAGATGAAGTGGAACTGGTCAATTATCGAATGCGCGGCAACTATTATATTGTCGACAGGCTGTTTGCCAGGGCAGAGCTGCGTCTGGGCACTGACCCCCAGACCAGGGTGCAGATTGTCCATCATAGGAGGCGGCGGCAATGACGAGTTTTGAAAAAGACGAGGGGGAGAGAGAAGCAGAAAAGATTGAGAAAAAATTTCAGCTTCGCGCGAAACCCAAGCCGGTTCGCCGGTTAAACAAAAAACTGATTGTTACTGTCGTGTGTCTCGCATGTTCGGGAATGCTGGCGATCAGCTTTTACGCTCTTGATCCTGGAGGGGCGTCGGAAAAATCTCCCCGGAAGGAGTTATATTCTGTTGGTCGCCACGCTCCGATGGAAACTGTCTCCGGACTTCCTGCCAGTTACCAGGATGTCCCCAAAAATTTGGAAAGGAACCTGGGAAGCAATTTGGAACAACAGAGTGATAACGTTGTTGCCCTTGGCCCGGCTTATATGGGTGATACGGGCCCGGCCCTTCTTAGGGCGGAGAGCGATCTGGGGACGAACAGGCCAGAGCAAAACGACCGCTCGCAACCTTTCAGACCTTCTGTTTTTGAAGAGCAGCAGAGAGCGGAAAAGCTTCAGGCCGCACAGCTGGAACGGCAGGCGAGAAATTCGGTCGTGTTCTTTTCGATAGATAATTCCTCATCGAAACGGCGTGGATTTGCAGACGCGAAGGGCAGCAACAATAGTCCCCCCTATTCACCGTTGGGAGTTGATAAAGCAGAGGCGACTGGTCGGCCAGCGGAAACATTCAATCTTCTGGCCGGAACCATCATTTCCGGTAGCCTTTTGACGGGTATCAATAGTGATTTAAAGGGGCAGGTCGTCGCTCAAATTACGGAGCCTGTCTACGACACTGTGACGGGCCAAGAGGTTCTGATCCCGCAGGGGGCGCGTATTCTGGGAAAATATGTGAACGAGATTGAATATGGTCAAGACCGCGTCTTGATTGTCTGGGATCGCATCATTTGTCCAGATGGGGCTTCCGTTCAGCTTGACGGAATGCCTGGAACAGATAAAGGTGGATATTCCGGACTTTCGGATCAGGTGGACTGGCATACAGACCGGTTGGTGGCTGGTGTCGGACTTGCCACGCTCCTGGGCGTCGGTACGGAGCTTGCTTATGGTGATGCCGAGGGCGAACTCGCCAGGGCAATAAGAGAAAGTTCTCAGTCAAGCCTGAACAATGCAGGTCAGAGAATAGTCGACCGAAATCTGAATATCCCGCCGACGATCACTGTTCGTGCCGGCTGGCCGATCAGGATAATAGTAACAAGGGATCTGAAGGTTGACTTATTGGCAGTCAGCGAGTGACTATACGTAATGAGATACCCCTTTTGCAAAATTGAAATGAACGGCAAGTTTTGTATTTCAGATCTTTGAGAGGGGAATTACTCTGAGATGATCATTGATGACAGTTTCCAGTTCAGCCGAGATCGGTAGGTCACCACGTTGTTGCCAGGCAGCGTGAAAGCGCTCTACAGTGTTTTCAACCGTGTTTCGGACCACTGCTGAGGAGAGGCGGGCTTTGGCGGCAAATTTTTCGAAACGATCCATATCCAATTCTTCAAACAATTTCGTGCCGGCAAAATTGAGAGCCAGTTTGTCATTCTTTATATAAAGGATGGTTGAGACAAAATCATATGCCGGTGCTATGGATGCTGTCCTCCTGTCCGGGTATATCAATGACCAGTTCTTGAGATGCATGTCACCATTGCCTATGAGCGCATTGAAGGTAAAGCGGCGGATAAATTCAACAACACCGGCTTCTCCTGTTTCGGCCGAAAGCACCTGAGCAATCATATCGTAATTTGCACGTTCATATTTTCTTTGAGGATATACGCCAAAGACCTGCGCGAAGTCTTCAATATGCAAGCGAATGTCGCTATTGATACGGTCAAACCTCTTGATTACAAAAGCATGAGTTCCAATATCAGAAACATCGTCTGGAAGGCCACCGATTTCATTGAGCGGCAATAGTTGTGTCTCCGGGACGTCAATGCCCACCATTCTGGCAAGCTCCATCATGGCAAATTCATTTTCCGGTACATCTTTGTGGATCGTGGAGGGAAGTTTAGCAATCCATGACCCACCTGTGCCGTTAGCTGGTATGGTAAGGCCACCTGTGGTGTCCTTGACGGCGGAGAATTTCAGTTGCACTCCGGCGAGTGAGAAGTGCAATGCAGAACCTGTATGATCGTCCTTCGATAGTTTTTGCTCTTCATCATCTTCTGGCCAGCTCTCTTCATCTTCCGGGATAACTCTGACGGCCCCTGGTAAGTCGCGCCCCAAAGCCCAAAGAAGGAAAAAATCGCGATCTATGTGCACTCCTGCTTTTTTGGCGAGATATTCTCTAAGATGGCCCTCCGGAAGTAGATTAGCGAAAAAGGTTGGAACTTGAGTTCGCGTTGGCCGTACCTCCGTATCAAGTCCACCATAGATATCTTTGAATGAGAGGCTCAGAGTGTCACGATTTTGATCTTCTATATAACTGTTATTGAAGGAAAACAGAGTTCGGTCGTCTGGCAAAAGTGCAAGAGTACCTATGACTTTTCCGTGGAGTTCGACATTTAGTATGGAAATATCAGGCATCATCAACCTCCTCACTCAGTCTATAAGCGGGGGTCGACCGTCTCGTCGGTGTACTGGCGCCGTGGGCAAGCGCATTGCGGATATTTCGCAGGGCGTCGTTGGCCCGCGTTGCTTCAATAAGTGACTTATTGAAGTCAATGTTTTTCAGGATCTCTGGTAGGCTTTGTTGCGCTGCCAAAGCTTTATTGATTGCTTGAGTTGGTAGTTTGACTGTTTCTAATGCGTTCTTTATTTGCTCCGCTTGTGCCAGATTAAATCTTATGTTGTCGAGTTCCTGGACAGTTTGAGAAAGTCGCATCAACTCAGGTACGTCCCCCAGCTTGCGAGAAAGTCGCCCAGCCTCTTTTCCAATCCGTTCCAGAGAGCGGTGTGTTTCAGTAACTGTATCATTTTGAGATGACAACTTGTGTTCTGGTAGATTATCTGAACCTCCCGATGCATCAGCACGGCTCAGGGCCTCGACAACTGGTACAAGCTGACGTGGCATCAGCATGAACTCCAGGTCGAGCGCACGGGCAATTTCAATCAGGCTGGAGAGTTTGATATCTACCTTGCCGTTTTCGATCTTCGAAATATGACCTTGTGGCACACCTATTTTTTTACTAAGGGCGCGTTGACTAAGTCCTTTCTTGGATCTGGCTCTTTTTAAACTTTCTGCCAGCTCTTGAAGTTGGATATTTTTATGATCTTCTTCCATATATCACCTCTTAATATTGATACACTAAAATATATCAACAATAATTGCAATGAATTATATGCTGTAGTATATCAAATTATGGTAATGATATGTTTTGGTATATCAGAAATGTCTAGGCATCTACTGATTAAAAGGTACCATTCGCCTATTTTTAGGAAGTCCCGATTGCTTTTGAATAGCGAGGCAGCTCTATACAAAAATGGGTGAAATTAGGTGTGCGGTAACTAGGTTATTGTGTTGTGCGTGTATTAGGCTATTGTGCCGAAGTATATAGAAAGTTATTTTTTGTCAATTAGATAGCTTATTTTTGTTCATTCTCTGGTTTATAGTTACTGCGCGCCTTGAAACTCTCTTTTCCGTGTTGATTGAGTTATTGAAATTTAATTTATAGCTCAAATATAGTGATATTATGAGTTATAAACGAGAAAGATATAACTCATAAGACCGAAGTGGCAGCAAGATGATTGGACGATCAGAATATTCGAAACCAGGGGATATGCGGCTGATCATTTGACAGGGTAAAAAGTGAGTGAGCTGATTAACTTTAAGATTGTTCGAAAGAGCCTTGCAATGCCCATCTCTTAAATGTGCGCAAAAAATGCGCACTTTTTTATTTTAACATACTGAAAAATATGAACCTGTCGGTGCATTTAGACCGCACAAGAAATACTAAATTTTTTGATGGCTACTTACAAATCCTGCCCCCGCAACCAAACATATTGAAAATATCTTTATATTTCAGTGGGTTACGATATGTTTTCCGAGGGGTAAAATATAATATCCAACAAAATCAAAGAGTTATGCTTGCAGGTTCAAATCACGCGCAACCAACCATAACTATTTTGTCAGACCGGTAAAGGGGGTGTAACAATGGGTGCAATTTACTGAATATCCTGCCAATTGAGATAAATCTCTGCGGGGCTTTCGATAAGATTTCTATATCGCTTTACTGCCGCACTATTTTATGGCTTGGATATGGCGAATAATTTGCGTGCTGCTGAGCTCAGGCATTTTTCGGTGCCATCTAGTAGATGGCACCAAGAGTGTCTTGGGTTGGCTTAATCACTTTAGGGGCGGACTGATATCCAAACTCTATACTGCTTGTTGCGGCGCCACTCAGGAGACCTTCAGGCTCCGGTACAAGTCTATGCCTTCCTGCGTATAACGGTTGGAAACATCCATATTATCGGACAATTCCTTCAGGTTGCGGTTGATATCCGCCACCGCTGTTGCGGCTGTCTGGATATTGCATGAAATATCCCTTGTCGCGATCCCCTGCTCTTCAATGGCGTCGGCGATGCCGCCCACATTTCCCTGGAGTTCACCAACAGACTTGCTGATGGACTCCAATCGACCGACCACATCGTTCGACACATCCTGCATTCGGGTGATTTCCGAGGAAATCTGGCCGATAGCGTCCGTCACCTGGGTCGCCAGGCTTTTCACTTCTCCTGCCACTACGGCAAATCCCTTTCCGGCTTCCCCCGCGCGGGCGGATTCGATGGTGGCGTTAAGCGCCAGAAGATTGATCTGGGAGGCGATGTCCTCAATCAACGTCACAATCCTGTTCATGGCTTCCGCCGCCTTACTCAGTTCGCGGGTAGACACGCCGATGGTTTCCGTTTCACTAAAGGTCAGGTCGGCTGCTTTACGGACATGTCCAACGCTTTCTGTGATTTCATGGATCGAGGCGTTAAGCTCTTCGGCTGCCGCCGCCACCACCTGGATCATGCTGTCTGTCTGTGTCGAGGCAGTTGCCGCAGAACCGGCCTTGACATTCGCTTCCCCTACCGTGACGCGAATTTTGTCGAGATTTTCATCCACAACGGTACCGACACGCTCTTGTTCCTGACGGCGATGAACCATGTCGGTAACATCGGTAGCGAATTTTACAACTTTAAAGGGCTTTCCTTCCGGGTCCAGGATCGGGTTGTAAGTGGCTTGCAACCAGGTTTCCTTTCCCCCCTTGCCAATACGTTTATATTCACCGGACTGAAAAACGCCCTCGCCCAGGGTCTTCCAGAACTGTTTGTAACCGGCGCCTTTTGTTTCGTTTTCATCCACAAACAGGCTGTGATGTTTTCCCTTGATTTCGTCAAGCGTATATCCGATGGCGTTCAGGAAATTCTCATTGGCTATTAAAATGGTGCCGTCCAGGTCAAATTCAATGACGGCCTGCGCCCTGTTCAACGCGGCGATTTTGCCTTCAAACTCAGCAATGCGCAGCTTTTCTTCCGTGATGTCGGTAGCGAATTTGACCACCTTGATAACCTCACCTTTGTTATCCAGGATCGGGCTGTAAATAGCCTGAAGCCACAAACCACGGCCACTCTTGGCCACCCTTTTGAATTCTCCGCCACGGAACCGCCCGGCACCCAGATCCGCCCAGAATTCCCGGTACTCCTGTGTATCGTGGTATTTTTCTTCCACAAACATTGCGTGTTTTCTACCTCGAATTTCCTCGAGGGAATATCCGACGGTGTTCAGGAAATTCTCATTGGCTGTTAAAATGGTGCCGTCCAGGTCAAATTCAATGACGGCCTGCGCCCGCTCCAGGGCGTTCAGCTTTCCGGCGTGATCGATGTTGCTGTTCTGGAAATCAGTGACATCCGTGGCCAGCTTGACCACCCGCACCACTTTTCCGGATCCGTTCTTAACCGGAAAATAAATAGCCCGCAGCCAAAGTTCGTGGCCATTCTTGCCAACCCGTTTGAAAATTTCCCCATGATTTTCACCTTTGCGCAGACTTTCCCAGAAAGTCCGATAGGCGGAACTGTCACGATCATTCTCAGGGACAAATATGCTGTGATGTCGGCCTTTGATTTCGGAAATATCATAGCCAACGGCCTTCAGAAAAAGATCGTTTGCCTCCAGAATCTCGCCTTCGGGCGTAAACTGGATCATGGCCTGAGCGCCTGAAAGAGCCTTTATCGTTTCACTTGAAAGTCCTCCGGCCTCCCGCATATTCACTCTGTCTATTAATTCACTGAACATTGTGCAGTTCCTCACTAAATTTTAAAGACCCCGCCAAAACCCTAAATTTTTTCTTGTTCAGTGAATGTTACGGATAAAAGATCAACACAATATTAATGAAATCTAATGAAATGCATGCTTGGTGTGAGTTAGAGGATTGGGATTAGTTGAAGTAGGCTATGAGTCCACAAATCTGAGTTTCATTTTCTGGATCTTCGCTTCTGCCGCTGATTGGTGTGCCGAGAAATGTGAAGACCGCAAGCGTAGCTGCGCAGAAGTTTCTTCAACCGACGTTAAGGTTGTTTTAGCCCCTTGATATTGATCTGATCGGAATATTCGTTACGCTGCAAGGCTCAGAAAATCGGAGTATGGGTTCAGTTGAAAGCCAGCCCCCGCAACCAATAAAACAAAGGGTCCCTTAACGGGGCCCTTTTGTTTTATCTGGTAGGTGGGGTCGGTGAATGAGCGTGCTGGTTCGGCCGGAAACATATTGTAAATCAATATGTTGGAGGCAACGCGTAGGGCGTAAGCCCATAGCGGTAAATCCTGCCCCAGAAACCACTGAGACAGTAAAGCCGTCCCTCCATACCAGAAGGACGGCTTTCTGTTATCTGTAACTCCCCAGAAACATTAGACTTCTTGTCTTCTTCCATACCCTGGTTGCGGGGTGGTTCACTGGGCCTGACGGCCCGGGATGTGGGCTGCGGAACGTTCAACGAGCTCTCTTTACTCGTCATGAAATGCAGCAAAGCGTCCAGTTCCCCGTAAAGCGCCACTTCCAAAGTAGAGGTGCCATCCTTGTCCTCGATGGGCGTGAGGATGATCTTGTCGATCAGAGAGCGGATCGCTTCTCCGGCTTCCTGGAGGGAGGCCGGATCATTGAGGGCTTCTGTCAGTCGTTCCACCTTCTCCCGATACAGCGTGGCAATACCGGGATGCAGGTCCGGCAGTTTAATCGGTTCCTGACTGAGCTCCTGTTCCAGGCGCTTGCGTTCCACTTCCAGCTCCTTCAGCTGGGTGTGCATGATCGGCAGGTCGGTGCCTTCGCCGATGGCTTCCACATACCGCATCATTTTAGAATTTACGGCGGCAAGATCCTTCTTCTTCTGGTCATGGCCTTGCAGGCGTTCCCGCTGCAGCCGGTTGGCTTCCTGTTGCATCTCGCGGATGATGGTCTCCACCACCTCGGGGGTGATCAGCTTGTCCTTGAGGCCATGCAACACCCGTTCCTCAATCCTCTGGCGCTTGATGGTGTGCTTGTTGGTGCAGGTGTTGCGGTTCCGGGCGTTAAAGCAGCCATAGAGATCCTGGCTCACAATACTGTAGCGGCCCCCGCAGTGGCCGCAGGTGAGCAAGCCGGAGAGCAGGTGCTTGGGCCGTCTTGTGTTGGCGAGCGCATTCCTGACCCCGTCGATCTGGTTCTGGTATTGCTCCTGAAAGAACACAATCCCCAATGGACTGCGCTTTACCTTTCGAGGGACGATGGGTTCCGGCATAAGCTCGAAAGACAAGGAAAAGAATTAGGAAGGAATAGGGGGGCGTCCAGGTCACTTTTTTAAGATAAGTCACACTGACTTGTAAGGCTCGGCATGGATAGCGCCGACTAAAGGAGAGGCGGTAAATCCTTAAAAGATAAACAAGTCCAGCGATATAAATCATGGCCAAAGCACAAATTTTATTGAAAATATAATGTATGTATGTATACAAATAATAAAATTGAAGAATGATGTCGGCAAGTTTTGCGGCTTTTTAACGCTGGCCAGGGACGAAAGCACGGAGGTAATGCTTCCGGATCAGGATCATGCTGGTTGGGCTGTTTGGTAAAAGGCGCAGAAAACAGAGAAGGAAGGTGAAATGGGAAAACTTGGAGGAAAGATCGCTCTTGTCACGGGATCAGGCCGCGGGATCGGTCGCGCGGTTGCATTGAAATTTGCCAGTGAAGGTGCAAAGGTTGTAGTCAATGACCTGGATGCGGATATCAGTGCAGCTGTGGAGGATGAGATAAAAAAAACAGGTGGTGAGGCGGTCTCCTGCGCCGGCTCCGTCACCGAAAAGGGGTTTGCGGACCGCTTTATCGCTACGGCGACGGAAGCCTTTGGAGTGCCTGACATTATCGTTAACAATGCGGGGTATACGTGGGACAATATGATCCACAAGATGACGGACGAGCAGTTTGATGCCATGATAGATGTCCACCTGCGGGCGCCGTTCAGAATTTTGCGTGCCATCCAGCCTCACTGGAAGATGGCTTTCAAGTCAGAAGAGCAGGACGCTCGCCGGGTTTGCCGCAAGGTGGTCAATATTTCTTCCGTGGCGGGTACCGGCGGGAACCCGGGCCAGGCAAATTATTCATCGGCAAAAGCCGGGGTCGTCGGAATGACCAAGACATTGGCCAAGGAGTGGGGGCGGCTGAACGTCAATGTGAACTGTGTCGCCTTTGGGTATATTGAAACTCGCCTGACGGAGGCGTCCGACGTGAAGCAGGAGGTCGAGATCGAAGGCAACAAAATCGGCCTTGGAATACCCAGATCGGTAGCTGATGGTTTCCGGGCCATGATTCCGATGGGCCGCGCGGGGTCTGTCGAAGAAGCTGCCGGTGCGGTCTATCTTCTCACAATTCCGGAATCCGATTATATTTCCGGCCAGGTGGTGCTGTGTAGCGGCGGTATTTCTTTCTAGGCCGTGCCTTAATTCACATAGCTGGTGCACAACAGGAAATGATGTGATGATATTCAGATATGCTTCCTGGATGACAGATGAATTGTCGATCCTTGCCGATATTACCCGGAAATTCTTTCAAACGGAGTTCCTGCCATATGTGGAAAGGTTTCACGCCAAGAAAAAAGTGGACCGGGAGTTTTGGGAAAAAGCCGGCGAGTACGGCATTTTAGCGGCATCCATTCCGGAAGAATTCGGCGGGGCCGGGGGAAACCTGAGCCATGATTCAGTCATTTTCGGGGAGCTCGGTTATACCGGCGACATGAGTTTTGGGCTTTTTGTGCACAATATTGCCGTGCACTATGTTCTGGCCTACGCCACGGAAGAACAAAAGCAGCGGTGGTTGCCCAAACTCGCCAGCGGCGAATTGATCGGAGCCATTGCGATGACCGAACCAGGCACGGGGTCGGATCTCCAGGGAGTGCGAACCAGTGCCGTACGCAGTGGCGGGGAATATGTGATTAACGGCTCCAAGACTTTTATCTCCAATGGGCAAATCAGCAATTTTATCATTCTTGTTGTGAAGACTGACATGAATCACGGGGCGAAGGGAATTTCTCTTGTTGGCATAGAAACGGACGGGCTGGATGGTTTCAGGCGGGGCCGGAACCTGGATAAACTGGGCATGCCCGGGCAGGATACGTCAGAGCTGTTTTTTGATGACGCGCAGGTTTCGGCGCACAACCTTTTGGGCGGAATTGCCGGCCAGGGATTTGGTCAGTTGATGAAGCAGCTGGCCTGGGAACGCCTCATGCTCGGCATAATTGCTGTCGGCGCATCGCAGAAAGCTATAGAAGAGACGGTAAGCTATACTGCCGAACGCCATGCTTTCGGCAAGCCGGTGCTCGAATTCCAGAATTCCCGTTTCAAGCTGGCGGAATGCAAAGCAAAGCTGGAACTCCTGAGGGCTTATGTCGAAAAATGTATCGGAAAGATTCTCTGTGGAGAACTCGGAGCTGAAGAAGCGTCGATTGCCAAGCTGACGGGATCTGAAATTCAAGGTGAAATTCTAGACGAATGTGTTCAATTGCATGGCGGTTACGGTTATATGCGCGAATATCTTGTGGCGCGTATGTACGCAGATGCCCGGGTGCAGCGGATTTACGGAGGCACCAGCGAGATCATGAAGGAGTTAATCTCCCGCAGCCTGATGTCCTGAGCCGGGATCGCTGTCATATGGTTTTTGGGCGGCGGCAAGATTTTGGCACTTTCCTGTTAATGAGCGATGGGAGGCGCTATTGGACCGGGGCGGACATGGTGTCGCCTGCGTCTGAAAGGCTGCCGAGGAAGGCGGCCAGCGCCTTGATGTCGTCCCGGGTCAGTACCCGGGGGCGGTAAGGGCTGAGTTTCCTGGCATCAGGTTCCCAAGTGATCACAGGCATTTCGCTAGTGTTCCCGGCAACAACTTTTTTTCCAAGCTGGGTAATGGCCATGATCGTTATAGCTTTCTCAAGTTTGTCCACCGAGCCGTTGTGAAAATAGGGCGCTGTATTTGCGACGTTCCGCAAAGAGGGGACGCGCCAGAGTCCGGGACCTGAAGCAAGTTGGGAATCCGCCCGCCCGCGGTCGTCCATAAGGTTGTATTCCTGGACATAGCTGTTGTTTGAAAAGGCCGGAAACGGTTTCCAGACACCGGCGGCTTTGATCTTTCCGGCCGCACTGAATGTGGGATCGCGATGGCAATTGCGGCATCCGATACCTGCAAAGAGGGCCATGCCTCTCATTTGTTGTGGGGTCAGGGCGCCGGCTTCACCACGAACAAAACGATCGTAGGCAGTATCAGGCACAATCAACGTTCGCTCGTAACTGGCAATAGCAGAAGTGATATTTTCAATTGTAATAGCGTGTGGGCTGCCAAAAGCCTGTTCAAAGTCTGCCGCGTAGCCTGGCAGACTTCGCACAGCTTCTTCGACGGCGGTAACTGTTGGCATGCCCATCTCGACGGGGTTGATGAAGGGGCCTTTGGCCTGGTCTTCCAGGGAGGTGGCGCGCCCGTCCCAGAAAAGCCGTGACAGAAATGCTGCATTCCAGACGGTGGGGGCGTTTCTTGTCCCCCGCAGGTCAAAAATACCTGTCGAAACCATGGAATCGTCATCACCGCCATTTCCAAGTATGTGACAGGAGCTGCAAGCCACGTCGCCGTTGAGCGAAAGGCCCTTCTCGTTAAAGAGGCGTTTACCCAGTTTTACCAGATCAGGCTGCAAGGGAGTGTCTGGCGGCAAAGATGGTGTGACGGGCAGGGCAAGCCAGGGGCTGGTTATGGCGGACTTGGCGTAGGCACCATGATTTTCACGGCCAATGCTTCTTTCCGCCGGGCGAAGCTGGGGATGGTGATCCCTGGTTTTTTCCATCAGGTAACCGACGAGCAGAACTTTAATAGAAACTGCAATCACCCCCAAGCCGATCGCAGCTGTAAGAAGTATCTTGCCTGGGGCGTTGAGACCGCTTTGTCGCACCAGGTTGCCGGAAATCAGGTATAAAGCTATGCCTCCAAGACAGGCGCCGATAGTCATGATAAATAAAATGTTCGACATGTGCTTTACTCAAATAAAATTCAACTAATGTCAGTTCTTGCAAGCTTGCCTGAAAGGGTTGATTGGGTATGTAACTTTTGTTCCGGCCAGTATCTTTGGCCAGTATCTTTGGCCAGTATCTTTGGCCGGTATTTTTAAGGACGCGCGAGGGTCATGTTGACCGGGTTGGGAGCGCTCGGTAGAATTGGCGCAGTGGAGGTTTCCGCGAAATTGTCAGTTGGCGGGGAAGCGTTCCCCGGGGCAAAGCAGAAAACTGAAGATTTGAGTAATAAGAGATATGCAGGCAATCGATAGTTTCATTGACACTCTTACTTTTGGCCAGAAAATAACGACTGAGACGCGCGACCGGCTTTGTGCAGGTTTGACCTGCCTGAGCGTTGAGCCAGGCGCGGACATTCTTCATCCGGGAGATGAGGTGGATGGCGTTTATTTTGTCCGCTCTGGCGCGATCCGGGTCTATTATATCGATGCGGCCGGTCACGAAGGCACGCTCTACTGGATCGAACCGGGTGAAAGCTGCATTCTGGCGCTGAATAGCCTTTTTACCGAAATTCCTTATCCGGCGTGGGCGGCAGCGGAAGAGAGCGGCGTTGAGATTGTAACCGTTCCCGGCGCCGTCTTCCGTGATTTGTTTTCGCGGGAGCCGGCGTTACAGAAATTCCTGTTTGAACAGCTTTCTGAACGTGTTTTCTCCTTGCTGCGGCGCTTGGAGGAGAGCATGCGCCTGCCGCAGGAAGAGCGGCTCATTTTATTGCTTCTGGCGCAGGCTGACGAAGACGGAATCATTCACCTGTCCCAGGACAAACTCGCCCGGCACCTGGGGACAATCCGGGAAGTTGTGTCCCGCCTGTTGCGAAACCTTGTCAGTCAGGGATTGATTTCCCTGGCACCGCGCCGGATAACGGTTCTGGATCGTGAACGGCTCGAGAAGCTGGTTCCCGAGGCCGAATATCCAGTCACCTGACATTTTGTTGTTATCCGGGAGAGACACCGGCGGGAAACCTGGCGAGGTCCCGCCGGGGAAATTCTCAGTGGCCAAGCGCCCTGGTGACTTCTCCAGTTGTCAACACGCCGTTGGCGATCATGGAATAGTTGACAAGGGCAGCCTTGTAGGCGTCTGCACCCGGTGCGGCAACGGCGTCCTTAACAACATAGACCTTGAATCCGTTCTCCATCAGGGCGCGCATATGGGAGTCGACGCAGAGATTGGCGACGAGGCCGCCCAGAATTACCGTATCGATGCCGCGGGCGCGCAGCTGATAGATCAGGTCATTGCTTTCCGGGCCATACATTTTGTGCGGCGCTACAACAATGGTTTTGCCGTCATGGATATAGGGTTTGTAGGGGCCGTAAAAATCAGCGCCTGATCCTTGAAAATTTCCGGCCTTGCCTGACACCCGTTGCAGGGCGCCCATATCCAGAAGCTGGCGCTGAAGGGCGCCGGCACGGGACCAGTCAACGTCAAGCGCGTTGTAAATCAGTGGATCGACAGCCAGGGCGAGACCTTTTGACTTGGCGGTTTTCATAAGTGTCTCGATATTGGCGACGGTGTTCAGCTCTTTCAGGTTTTCAGCAAGCAGTCCGTGGAGTTTGCCATCGGGCGCCAGGAAATCGTTTTGGGGGTCCGTGATCACGATCGCCGTGCGGGATTTGTCAAAGACCGGCAAAGGATCGTTGGCGGCGGAAGCCTGAAATGTTGAAAACGCAAGCGATATGCCTGCGATGACCAGAAGGAATGTCTTCTTCATTTTTAGTCCTTTCGAAATTATATTGTCTGCCTGTCAATCGGCATCTGTAGCGTGCTGTTGACGGTATTGTTCCTAGAACTTTCCGGAACGATAAGATGCAACAAATGTTCCACCCGGTTCCTGACAAGGTGTTTAAGATAAAGTTTGGTGCGAACGGGAAAGTGAACCGGGGATTCTTTCAGAAGAATGATTGAATAGAGTATTGCCTGAAAAAATATATAGTGTATGTTAGTATACATATATATTTTATTAAAGAATAATATCCCGATTCCGGGACATTTCCCGTATGATGTAATTGTCTATGTGATGAAGTGAGATGGGCGTTTTGATATGAGTAACTATGCAAAATCGATTATTGCCGGTGACAGGGAACATGTGCTGCACCCTACCACTAATCTGTTCGAGCACAGGGAAAACGGGGCGCTGGTGATCGAGCGTGGCCAAGGTATCCATGTCTATGATGTTCAAGGCAAGGAATATATTGAAGGCATGGCGGGGCTTTGGTGTACCAGCTTCGGTTTCAGCGAGTCTGAACTGGTCGATGCCGCAGTTGAACAGATGCGGAAACTGCCGTTTTACCACGGCTTCGGAAACAAGGCGGTTGTGCCGACTATTGAACTGGCACGCCGTCTGAAAAGCATGGTGCCATTTGAGGCATCCAAGGTATTTTTCACAAATTCCGGTTCGGAGGCCAACGATACCCAGCTTAAAATGATCTGGTATTATAATAATGCCGTGGGCCGCCCGGAAAAGAAGAAGATCATTGCCCGCTGGGGCGGCTATCACGGCGTGACGATTGCGACGGCCTGTTTGACCGGGTTGCCTGCCTTCAGGGGTGGATTCGATCAGCCGCTGGACAATATACTGCATGTGTCCTGTCCTCACTATTACCGGGATGCGGAAGAGGGGGAAAGCGAGGAGGAATATGCGGACCGTCTGGCCGAAGAACTTGAGCAGCTCATTCTGCGCGAAGATCCGGATACCATCGCGGCCTTTATTGCGGAACCTGTGATGGCGGGGGGCGGCGTTATTCCGCCGCCGCGGACATATTTCGAGAAAATACAAAAAATTCTCAGGCAGTACGATATCATTACCATAGCGGACGAAGTTGTCTGCGGTTTCGGCCGTACCGGCAATATGTTCGGGTGCGAGACCGTTGGTATGCAGCCGGATACCATGACGGTGGCAAAGCAGCTGTCTTCAGCCTACATGCCGATTGCGGCTGTTATTATTCCGGAATGGATGTATGAGGGACTGGTTGAGGCCAGCGCGGACAGGGGCATTTTTGGCCATGGTATTACCTATGGCGGGCACCCGGTGCCGGCCGCTGTCGCCCTGCGTAATCTGGAGTTGTTCGAGGAAAGGGATATGATGTCCCGTATCCGGGACGTCTCACCGCATTTCCAGGAGCGTTTGCGGGCGTTTGCAGATCACCCGATGGTTGGCAATGTCAGGGGTGTCGGGTTGATCGGCGCGGTGGAACTTGTGGCGTCAAAGGAGAAAAGGCTGCCTTTTGAAGCGTCCGCCGGCATCGGTCAGTTTTGCGACAACCGGTGCATTGAACATGGGTTGATACACCGTTTTTCCGGTAATGCGGCGTTGTTCTGCCCCCCCCTTATCATTACAGCAGAAGAGATAGACGAAATGTTCAAACGTTTTGGTCTGGCTCTTGATGAGACCTACAAATGGGCCCGTGAGACAGGGAGGTTTCCGGGGTGACGATGGCTAAATACGAGATGTTGATCGGGGGCGAGTGGGTTGCGCCTGTTAGCGGGAATTACATAGAAAGCATTAATCCTTACAATCAGGAGCCCTGGGCGCAAATTCCACGGGCAGGGCTAGAGGATGTCGAGGCGGCGGTGAGGGCTGCGTATGAAGCCTATACATCGGGGCCCTGGTCGAACATGACGCCGACGCAACGGGGTGCGCTGCTCAGGAGGCTGGGAGATCTGATTGCGGAAAATGTAGAAGAACTGGCGAAAATTGAAACCCGGGACAATGGCAAACTTTATGCCGAGATGTCCGCCCAGGTTCGCTATATGCCGGAATGGTTTTATTATTTCGGCGGGCTTGCCGACAAGCTGGAGGGCATGGTGCACCCGACAGACAAGGCCGATATGTTCAATTATTCCCGCTATGAACCCTATGGTGTCGTGGCGGCAATTACCGCCTGGAACTCACCGCTTTTGCTGGCGGCTTACAAGCTGGCTCCTGCGCTTGCGGCAGGAAATACGGTTGTCCTCAAGCCGTCGGAACATGCCTCCTGTTCCAGTTTGCAGTTCGCCCGCCTTGTCGAACAGGCGGGTTTTCCGCCGGGGGTGATCAATGTGATCACGGGGTACGGTAGTGAAATCGGGGACGATCTGACCGGACATCCGCTGGTGTCAAAGATTAGCTTCACCGGGAGCGAGGCCACGGGCCGGCGCATCCATGAAATTGCGGGCTGGGACTTCAAAAGCACCACCCTGGAACTTGGCGGCAAGTCCCCCAATATTGTGTTTGCTGATGCCGACCTTGACCAGGCTGCCAACGGGGTCATCGCCGGTATTCTGGCGGCCAGCGGCCAGACCTGTGTTGCCGGCTCAAGGCTTCTGGTGGACGAAGCAGTCTATGACGAATTTCTTGAACGGGTCCTGGCCATTGCAAAAGGGGCGAAATTGGGGGACCCGATGAGTCCGGAAACCAATGTCGGCCCGGTGGCGACCCGGGAACAATATGACAAGGTCAATGGATATCTTGAAACGGCCTTGTCCGAAGGCGCGGAATGTATTCTCGGCGGTCCTTCTGACGGGCCTCCGGAACCAGGGCAGGGACTGTTTATAAGACCCACTATTTTTACCAATGTTTCCAATGATATGCGTATCGCCCGGGAGGAGATCTTCGGTCCCGTTCTCGCGGTAATCAGGTTCAGGGACGAGGAAGAGGCAATCCGGATTGCCAATGACACCAGATATGGCCTGGCCGCCGGGATCTGGAGCCGGGATATCAGGAGATGTATGGAGCTTCCGGCAAAGCTGCAGGCGGGGACGGTTTGGGTAAATACCTACCGGGTTGTCAGCTATATGACGCCCTTCGGGGGATATAAGGCGAGCGGTTCGGGCAAGGAAAATGGCATGGAAGCCATCAAGCAGTATCTCCAGTTAAAAAGCGTCTGGCTTTCTACGGCCAGGACCTCTGCCAGTCCCTTTACCATCAGATAGCAATGCGTAAGGCGAATGACAATGAGACTTGAAAGATCAATGCTGGCTGTTCCCGCAACGTCACCGCATTTTTTTGCAAAAGCAGCGGCAAGCGAGGCGGATATTATTTTCCTGGATCTTGAGGATTCGGTGACGCCGGAACGGAAGAACGACGCGCGCACCAGCGTTATAGAAGCCCTGAACACAGTGGACTGGCGGGACAAGAATATGTCGGTTCGGATCAATGAAATTGATTCCGAATGGGGGTATCGGGATATCGTCCATATTGTCGAGCAGTGTCCCCGGCTGGATGCCCTCCTTGTGCCGAAAGTTGCGGCGGGAGAGGATATCAGGTTCGTCGCCAGATTGCTTGACGCCCTGGAAACACATCTGAACAGGGACCGCAGCATCCTTATCGACGCTCTGATCGAGACTCCGGCCGGCGTGACAAATGTGGATGAAATAGCCGCGGCTTCACCGCGTTTGAGCAGTCTTTCCTTTGGGGTGGGCGACTATTCGGTGGCCATGCAGGCACCGCAAACAAGTTTCGGATCACCTGATCCCCGGTATGGAATTCTCGGTGCAGAGGACGGGAACGGCAAACGCGGGTTCCACTGGAATGATCAATGGCATTATGCCCTGGCGCGTATTGCCAATGCCTGCCATGCAAACGGGGTGATGCCTGTCGATGGCCCGTTTACCGATTTCAGGGATGCCGAGGGCTACCGGGCCTGCGCGCACAGGGCCAGGGCGCTGGGATACGCGGGAAAATGGGCGATTCATCCTTCGCAGATTGTTGCGGCAAACGAGGTTTTTTCTCCCCGCGTCGAGGAGCTTGATCTGGCCCGTCGGATCAATGCGGCCATGGCAAAGGCCATGAAGCAGGGCGACGGGGCAGTGCAGCTGGACGGCAGGATGGTTGACCTGGCCCATGTCAAACAGGCCAGTGCGTTGTTGCTCAGGCAGGAAACCATCGCCAAAAGGGCGTCTCAGGCATAGGCAAAGGTCAGAGGAAAGCCGCCGCTGTGGAGAAAGACGATGACTTCGTCTTTCTGGTAACGCCCCTCTTGTATTCCTGAGATGAGGGCCGACATGGCTTTTCCCGTATAGGCGGAATCCAGGACAATTCCCTCGGAAAGGGCGACCTGCCGGATGCTCTCCTGTGCGGCGGGGGTGGTTGCGCCGTAGGCGGGGCCGGCAAAGTCGTCTCGCATGGTGACGGTGGGAAGGGCGGCGGCAGTTTCACCGATCAGGGGCATGACACCGGCCAGAAGACTTTTTGTTCTTTGTTCCGTCCGCTCACGGGCGGCGTCAATATCGATTCCTTCACAGACAATATCCTTATTCAATGCAGCGATGCCTGCCATCAGTCCCGCCTGGGTGCCGCCACTGCCGGCGGCAGAAACGATGCGCGTAACTTTGAGGTCAAGGTCTTTTGCCTGAGTGGCGAGTTCAAGGGCGCAGTTCACATACCCCAGGGCGCCGACAGGCGTGGACGCCCCGAGCGGAACAATGAACGGGATTCCGCCGGTGCGGGCGACATCTGATGCGAGGCTCTCCAGCGCCTGTTCCGGAGACTGTCCTTCCGGCAGAATATGAATTTCTGCCCCGAACAGGCGATCAAGGCAGATATTGCCGGAATTTTTGTAGGCCGAAGAGGCCCAGTCAGGCGGCGGGGCCAGCATCAGAATGCAGCGCAGGCCCAGCCTGGCGCAGGCTGCGGCAGTCTGGCGGGCGTGGTTGGACTGAATGCCGCCTGTGGTCAGGATGGTGTCCGCGCCGCCGGCTATGGCCTCACCAAGTACGAATTCCAGTTTCCGGGTCTTGTTTCCGCCCGACGCAAGTCCGGTGCAGTCATCCCGTTTGATCCAGATTTGTGGCCCGTCAAGTTCGCGGGAGAGATTTTCCATATATTCCAGCGGCGTTGGAAAATGGCCGAGTGTAATACGGGCAAAGGATGCCAGGCGTTCCCCGATTCTGGCAGCAGTCATGACCAGTTCTTCCCATAGGCGGTGAAAGGCGTTTCATCAAGCGGCCATATGGGGCGTTGAATATACCGGTAGGGATAGTCCCTGAAATCTGTTGAAACCGATCCAGGAGGGGAGGCATAGAGGACCTCCGCGGCAATGGGCGAGAATTGTGTATGAAAATGCTGGGCAGACTTGACAACAACTATTTTTTTGGAGGAGAGGTCTATGCCCATTTCCTGAAATGTGCGGGGGCCGAATATCTGCTGACGGACACGGTTGACGATGATTTCGACATTGTTCATGCGTATGGCGGCTGCTGGCCCGAGCGGTTCAAAATCACCGAATGTCAGTTGCTGCAGATCGTCCCTGATCCGGATCACTTCCGCAATTCCGTCAACGGGGGAACCGGATAACGGCCCCGCCTTGCCGCCAATGCGTAAGGGTAAAACGGTTCCTTCACCGGCTTTTTCAATCAGGTCATAGGCCAGCGGGTCCCAGATCATGCCGATCGCGGTATCGGGTATTCCGGCCTCAAGAATTGCTCGCAGGAAATGTGTTGAATCCCCTGCAGCACCGCCGCCCGGGTTGTCGGAGGCATCTGCGATAACCACCGGGCCGCCGTCGATTGCCATTGCCTGGTCGAGAGACTCCTGCACGCCCAGGCAGGGGGCGGCGATGTCATGGCGAAGCGCGAAGAATTTTTCCGCCAGCGATTTTGCCACAGATCCTGCAAGTGCCGGGTCATTGTCGGTCACGACCAAAACGCCGGCGCCAACACCGGGGAAATCCCCTGCCGGAAAGCCATGGGCCAGGGAAACGGAGAGTACGCCATCTCTTTGCTCTTCCCTGAACAGTTGATCCACAAGACTTCTCATGGGTTCACGCGTGGTATGGAAATAGCCAAGCATGGGGACGCGCTCATAGTGAACGACCGGGGAAATTGTCTTTTTGGCGGCGGCTTCCGTCAGGGCGACAAGTTCAGCGGCCCGGGCGTCAAAGTCAGTGTGGGGGTATTCCTTGCAGGCCATCAGTATCGCGGCGTTTTCCGTCATTGCGGGGGTAATGTTGCAATGCAGATCCAGTTCCACACCGATCGGGATATCCGGTCCGGCGACCTCCCGCAGGGCTTTCAGAATGTCTCCTTCGCAATCCTCATAGCCTTCCGCCATCTGGGCGCCGTGCAGAAACAGCAGCACCATGTCTACCGGCATGGCTTTGCGCAACCCGTCGACCATTTCGTCGCGCAGCGCTTCATAGTCCGCTTGCTTGCAGGGAGCGCTGGGACAGGCGCTTGTATAAAGACCGTCAATGACTTCCCAGCCTTGTTCCAGGCAATGATTTCTAAGAATTCCTTCCAGAGGGAGACTGTCGAGAAGACCCTGACCTTCACCTGTGGAGGGACGATACAGAAACATCTCACGGAAGTTGTCCATGTTGGTGGGAAGGGGGGAGAAGCTGTTGGATTCATGGGCCATGCTGGCGCAATAAACTTTCATGATCTGGGGTCTTTTCGTTGTAATTCACCAAGCGTGTCAAGAAGTTGCCTTTCCGTTTCGCCTTCCAGCGGAACATAGGGCGGCGCCATGGTGCGCCAGGCGGGGATTCCGGACTGGCTGGCCAGAATTGCCTTGACTGCAGGCACCAGGGGATGGGCCTGTATCGCTGTTCTGAGTTCAGTGAGGTGGTTTTGCAGGTGGGGGGCGTGACTGTCCCAGACCGCGCGCGCCATAGAGGATGTGATATTTATTGTGGCCGATATACAACCGGCGCCGCCGGCCTGGATCATGTCCAGAAGATATTCTTCGGTTCCGGAAAATACCCTGAAGGAGGGACTGATTGTCAGATAGTCCATCATTCCTTCCAGATCGCCGGAGCTATCCTTGAGACCGGCAATGGTATCGCCATGTCTGTCGATCAGATCATTGATGACGGCAGAGGTGAAGCGATACCCGGTCAGTTTGGGAAAATTATACAGGAAAATACAGACCTCCGGATCGTTGATCCCCTCGATCAGAAGGTCGTAATATCTCCGGATCCCGGTGTCCGTGACCGGCGTATAATAAAAGGGGGGAAGAACCAGAAGATTTTTAATGCCGTTTTCCGCGGCGCAGCGGCTAAGCTGCACGGCTTCTGCAATTGCGCAGGAACCGGTGCCGACCAGAAGGGTTTCTTTCGGCAGAAATTCGGCAGCCCGTTCGATCAGCTTTATTCTGTCGTCCAGATGTATGGAATTGGCTTCGCCGGTGCTGCCCAGAATGCCAAGTCCATGACAACCGGCATCCAGCAGATGACGGCAATGGGAAATGAAGAGATCGTAGTCCGGGCGCAAGTTCTTCTTCAGCGGGGTTGCGACAGCCGCAATAATACCGTGAAGCGGTTGACGGGTCATCTGTATTTCCTTTCAGGTCCATGTTCTGCCAAAGGCGTCAAAGGGGAGCGGGTCCAGAGGCCAGATCGGCCTGGTCAGATTCCTGTAGTCCCTTGAACAGAAATCACCGGTTACTGTTCCCGTGCCATCGGCATAAATGATCTGTTCCGCCATATCGGAAAAGGTTTCCCGGAAATGCTGGCTGGATTTGACTACAAGTACCCTGTGGGCGGCAGGATCGATGCCGAGTTCCGTGAAACATTCCGGGGAGAAGGTCTGCTGGCGAATGCTGTTGAGAACAATTTTGATACCGGCCGTTTCAACGGCAACGGCGGGACCAAGCGCAACTCTGGCTCCCTGGGCATGCTGGCGGGCGGTTTTGTTGACGGCCAGGACCCGGACATCTGCATCGACGGGAGAGCCGGAGCCGGGACCGGCCTTTCCCCCGAAACGGAGGGGCAGGGAGGCGCCAACGCCGGCTTTGATGACGGTTTCCACAGCAACAGGGTCCCAGATCATGGCGATCGCGGCGTTCCCTATCCCGGCCGCCAGCAGGCCTGACAGGATTTCCGTTGAATCGCCTGCCGCGCCACCGCCGGGATTATCTGTGCAATCGGCGATGACAAGCGGGCCGCGGTTGACCTTGCCGGCCTGTTCCAGGGCCTCCTTGAGAGGTGTCAATTGAACTGAGAAAGCTTCTCTTTGATGCCAGAATTCTTTTGCGATATCCCCGGCCAGACGATCCGCTTGTTCCTGGTCGTCGTTGGTGACGACAACCACCCCGGCGTGGGTGTCGGGCCCGTCCCCTGCGGCGAAACAATGGGCAAGGGAAATCGCCAGAATATTGTCCCGGCCTTCCATATCTTTCAGCTTGTCGACAAACCCCCGCATGGGCTGTTCGCTCGGCCTGAACAGGCCGAGCATCGGGATCGGCGCATAGGCCGTTGCCGGCCGGCATTTTCCGGCGGCCATCCGTTCCAGAATGTCCATGACCTGATCGGCCCGGATGCGGAAATCGGTGTGCGGATATTCGAGACACGCGAGCAGAATATCCGCGTCTTCAAGACTTTGGGCGCCGATATTGCAGTGAAGGTCGAATTCGACCCCGATGGGGATATCCGGACCGACTATTTTCCGTACCCGCGAAATGAGATCACTTTCGCAGTCCGGAAATTTTTCCGCCATTTGCGCACCGTGCAGAAACAGAAAGACGGCATCCACGGGCAGCGCCTGTTCAAGGTTTTGAATGATCTCGTCACGCAGGGTTTCATAGACTCCGCCGCCAAGGGGCATGCTGGGTTCTGCGTTGGCAATCAGGCCGACAATCGGTTCGTGGCCTCTCGTCGTCATCAGGTCGACCAGATCGACTTCAGCCAGAACCGTCCCCAGATGATGGCTCCCTTCCCCGGTTGAAGGGCGGTAGAGTACATCTTCCGCAAAATTCCGCAGGGAGGTTGGAATAGGCGAGAAGCTGTTGGATTCATGAATCATGGTGGCACAAAAGACCTTCATCCGCTGGGGGCTCCGTTTGGGTATGTCCTGGCGTAACTCTAGTAGAATACGCAATCTGTTTATCGGGTATAGATATAACAGCAAAAAAAGTATGAATCTATACTATTATACATTTTAGCTTCTGTTTCTGATTACAGAATGGTAGGAATATATATAACAGTATAGACAAGCTCGTGATTTCAGGAGACGGAAGAATGCGAATTTATATTTCGGCTGATATGGAAGGTATAGCTGGCGTTACTGCTATAAACCATCTGATACCGGGAGAATTTGAATATGACCGTGCTCGTGAATGGATGACGGGGGAAGTCAGGGCGGCTTGCGAGGCGGCTCTTGCTGCAGGCGCCGAAGAGGTTGTGGTGAGTGATTCCCACGGCAATGGGCAAAGCCTTCTGGTTGAAAAGCTGCCGCAGGAGAAAGTCACTCTTGTGCGGTCTTGGCCGAGACCGATGTTCATGATGCAGGGAATTGAAGACGGTCATTTCGACGGCGCGATGTTTATCGGCTATCATCTCGGGTCACGTCAGTATCCTGGTGCAATCGCCCATACGGTGGCTGGGGATGTCATCGAGATCCGCATTAACGGGAAGGTCATGTCAGAGACCATGATCTGTGCGGAAACAGCGGCCTGTTATGGGGTGCCGGTTGTTATGGTTTCCGGCGACGCGGGATATGTCGCACATGCCCAAAAGGTGCTGGGGGATGTCGAGTGTGCCGCGGTAAAAGAGTCTTATACCGGCCGTTCGGTCAAAACATTGTTACCTGCCGCGGCAGAGAAGCTCGTTGCGGAAAAGGTTGCGGCGGCGCTGGCGCGGATCAATGATTTTCACAGCCCCGACCCCACGGGTCCCTATGAGGTGGAGTTCTTTGTTTCGAATCTTCTGAAGGTGGATTGGCTCGAATTTCTTCCGGGATTCGAGCGTGTTGATTCACACACTGTCAGGGCGAGTGCGGAAAATGCGGTGGCGTTAAACAAACTAATCGGGTTTGTCGGATTTTATCAGCCCAGGGCCGTGTAGTTTCAGAGAGGAAAAGGGGTGACGCCTTTCAGGGCGTCACTTTTTCAAGAAGCATGTTCTGGATGCGATCCATACTGGCCCGCGCGGCTATGACCTGGCCTTTGCCGTCTCTTTCGAATCTGAGAGAAACCCTGAGTTGGGGATTCACGAAATAATCTTTCCCGGCATAGGAAACTCCAATACCTTCCTGGCCTGCAATCCAGGTGGTCAGGCTGTTTTCCTTGACTTTTATGGTCAGGAAGCTTTCGGTTTCAGGTAAATAGTAGCGGCCTGCGTATTCCGCCAGCTTTTCCGGACTTGCCGCATCGGTTTCGATTTTTTCGCCGTCGGTCAGGACGCCGGCATTGCGCAGCGTGGCTTTGCTATACCGGCCGCTGTCAAAACCGGAAAATTCCACCCCTGCATCGGCTTCCGTAATAAAGAAGCTGGTTGTGCTCGCCGGATAGAGTTTCAGAGCCGTCGGCCCAACCTGCAGGTTAATGCCGTCTTCGCGTTCCGTGATATGGAGAAAATTTCCGTCATTCAGAAGATACTGTCCGGAATATTGCTGCGGAACGATTTTTACATTCGCCGCATCGTCGGGTGTCATGCCGGTGGCCGGTGCTGTTTGGGCAGCTTCGGTTGACTGGGGGGCAGCCTGTTGAGGCAGGAACAGGTCCGCGATTTTCTGGGCGATGGTTTCCGCCGGGAATTCGGCGGTATTTCCCAGAATTGCTATCCCCAGTTTCTGGTCAGGGAAAACCATCAGACTGGACCGGAAACCGGCGTCGGTGCCGCCGTGGCGTATTGTTGGTACGCCATGGTAGGAGCCAAGATTGAGGCCGTAGCCATAATCCAGAGCCGAACCGTCATTGAGCTTTGTTTTCCGGATCATGCGATCTCGCAATGCGGTGCCACCGTAGGTGCCGGTGATCAGGTTGTCCATCCATTTTGCCAAGTCGTCAACAGTGGTCAGAAGGCCGGTGGACCCCACCATCGAGAAGTTCATCGGGTATTTACTGTAGCTGTTTCCGTCCTTTGCGGTACCGGCGGGCTGATAGGAATAGGCCCGGCCCGGGACGACTTCGCTGTAGTCGTCATTAAAGTGGCTATGTGTCATCCCCAGAGGGGTGAAAATCTCGTCGCTGGTCCACCGGCGAAAACTTTTGCCTCCGACACGGGCGACAATCTGCGCCAGAAGGGTGTAGCCGGCGTTGGTATACATGAAACGGCTGCCGGGCTCGAAGTTCAGATCCTGCTGCAAGGAAATCAGCCGCATTACATGCTGGTCAGTTGATACATCGGAGGGATTGCGCCCTTGCAGGGCAAACAGGGAGGTGACATCCCGAAGGCCGCTTGTGTGATGTATCATTTGCTCGACTGTTACCGGCCAGGGGAATTCAGGGACTTCCGGGATATAGTATTGAACCGGTTTTCCGACGTCCACTTTCCCGCGATATTCCAAGAGGCCAATAGCGAAGGCGGTGAACTGTTTGGACAGGGAAGCCGAGTGGAAAATGGTTTCCGGGGTGACAGGCACGCCGTATTCCAGATTCGCCAGGCCGTATCCTTTGCGGTGAATGACCTTGCCGTGGTGAATTACAATCACCGCGGCACCGGGCGTAGCGGCTGTACTCCAGGGGGCGAAGAATTCATCTATTTGTTTGGTGTGCTGCGACATTTCAGCCATAGCTCCGGTGTAGAAAATTATCGAGAATATGAAACCCAGTATCAGGCTGAGGCCGGAAAATCTTGTGGCCTTGTGCAGGTCGGCCGTGACCGGAAGAAAAGGTTTCATATTTCAATGCCTCGCTTTTTTGAGTTTAGGCCGGCTAAAAATTGCCGCGGGTGTTCCGAAAACTTATACCAGATGATTTGGTATGAAGCTATACCATTGAAAATATTGGAAGTTTCTCAGGTATGTTGCGATGTTTTTTCAGCTCTTGCAATAAATAAAGTATGATTATATACTTACATACAATAACTAACAAGAGCATCATAAAAATAAATTTACACCAGCAAGCTGATCATCCTCCCTGTCGAAAGTTCAGTGAGTAATTTGTCCGATCAGTGCATACAACAGGAGAGTTTCTATGAGCTACAATTCAATGCCTCGCGTGAGCAAGGGGGGAATATATAATAAAATGCGGTCAACAGCCCTCGGGTCGACCTTGTCGATGCTGGCGCTCGTCGGCACGGCTTATGGTGCAGACGGGGATGTTGAGAATGAAGAGGAATTCGCGTTTGACGAAATTGTGGTGACGGCGAACCGCAGGTCCCAGAGGCTCCTCGAGGTGCCGCAAAGTATCTCGGCGTTGACTGGAACTCACCTGGAAGAGCTCGGGGCGGATAACTTCTCTGATTATGCCAGATTTGTGCCGGGTCTGGATTTTGTTGAATTTTCGCCGGGACAGACCCGCATGACCATTCGCGGCGTTTCAGGCGAGGTCGGTGTTTCCACGGTCAGTTATTATATTGACGAGATTTCTATCACCGCAATGGATCAGGGGGCCCAGCCTGATTTCAAGATGTTTGACATTGAGCGTGTGGAGGTCCTGCGGGGCCCGCAGGGCACCTTGTATGGGGAAGGATCGATGGGGGGCACGATCAGGGTTATCACCAAAAAGCCCAATACGACGGAATTTGAAGGGGCGGTGGATGCTACCTTCGGCATGATCAAAGACGGGGGAGAGGACTACTCCGTCAGCGGCATGCTGAATGTACCGGTTGTCGAGGACAAGCTGGCGATCCGTGCGGTTGGCCTTTATCGCGATTCCGGTGGATGGATTGACAATATTCTTCCGGGGGCCGAGCAGGAAGACACCAATTCGGCTGAAACCTATGCGGCGCGCGTCTCCGCCCGTTTTCAGGCGACAGATGATCTGACGATTACGGCTATGGGCATTTTCAACCGCCTGGATACGGACAATAACAATGTGGTGAACGACGGTGAGGACGTAGCCCTGGCCGCGCTGAATCCGCGTTCGGATGACTATGATCTTTACAGTCTGACCATTGACTATGATTTTGGCGGCTTCACCTTGACATCGGCATCCTCCTATACGCAGCGTGATACAGCGATCCGCTATACCGATGCGCCGGGGACGCTTGCCTTTTTTGATACGTTCTTTGTCCCGATTACCGGCGGTGAATATAGTTTCACCCAGTCGCTGGTGTATATCGCCACGGATAGCGAGGCTTTCACCCAGGAAGTGCGACTGGTGTCGGACAATGATTCCCGTTTGACCTGGACGCTAGGCGGGTTTTACCGGGACTACGAAATCCAGAATTCCGCCTACCGGGTCTCAACTCCGGACTTTACCTTCGGCGCCGGCAACCTTCTCGGCGAAACCCCGGGTGAGCTGGTGCCGGGAGGAGTTTTCACCAGCGCGACAACAACGAAACTGGAAAATATCGCCATTTTCGGAGAGGCCTCCTACGAGATCACGGACAAACTGGATGTGACCGTAGGGCTGCGCTGGTTCCAGGAAAAACAGGATATCGTGGATTCCACAAGCGGCGCACTGGTATATACGCCAGCGTCCGGGTTCACACTGCCTTATGTGCTGGACAACAACAAGATTGATGATTTTACGCCCAAGGCCACTCTGTCCTATACGGCCAGCGAGAACGCGATGATGTTCTTTACGGTCGCGCGTGGGTATCGGTCAGGCGGCGCTAACCTGTTGGCGGATGTTCTGCCCAATGCCCAGAACCGCTACAAGAACGACAGCACCATAAACTATGAGGTGGGGGGCAAGTTTACCCTGGCGGACGGTCGCCTCACCGTTATTGCAGCGGCTTATTATATCGACTGGAAGGATTTGCAGATCTCCGATTTTGACGCAAATTTCGGGGTCGGCTATATTAGTAACGCCGGTTCGGCCCATTCAGCGGGGCTGGAACTGGAGATCGTGGCGCAGCCTACAGACCGTCTTACCCTGACTTTTGCCGGCAATATCAGCGAGGCAGAGCTGGATGAGGATATTCCGGGCGCCAATTTCTCCACCGAGGGGACAATCATCGAAAGCGGGTCGCGTTTGCCCAATGTGCCGAAGTATAAATTCGGCGGCACAGCCCAGTATGTTTATCCGATCAATGACGAACTGAATATGGTGTTCCACGGCGACGTCAGTTTTGTCGGGGAAAGTTTCAGCCGTCTTGAGGCCGGCGTGAACGAAGGCATTGGATTTGGCGATTCTGTTCAGCCTTCCTACGCTGTCGGCAATGTAAGTGTGGCCGTAGCGGCGGAGAACTGGACGGCGACCCTGTTTGTGGAAAATGTCTGGGATGAGTTCGCCGCCCTCGGGGACGACAATTTTGGCGGTTTCCACCGGAACAAACCCAGGACCGTCGGAATCAACCTGAAATATGATTTCTAGGGCTCTGCAGGATTGCAGGATATAATTTCGGGAAAATCGCATGGGAGTCATGCCGTGCGGTTTTCCTTTTTTTGACACCGACCGGAGTTTCCGCTCTGTCTGTCTGTGAAAGGCCGTCACGTGAAAGAAAGAAGCCAAGTGAATACAGGACGTCTTCTGGCCTATGCCCTGCCGGTTATTCCGTTATCCATGATGATGGGGCCGATCGGCGCGATTTTGCCTGCTTTCTATGCCAAGCATACAGCCATAAGCCTCGCTTCGATCGGAACGGCATTGTTCCTGATACGCCTTTTCGACGCCGTTACCGATCAACTTGTCGGGTATTTGTCGGATGTTACAGAGTCTCCTTTCGGGCGCAGGAAGCCCTGGCTGGCTGGTGGAGTTCTGGTGTCCGCACTTTCCGTCTATTTTCTTTATGCGCCACCACCGACAGCGGGATTCGGGTATTTTTTTACCTCCATATTTTTCCTTTATCTGGGCTGGACCCTGATTGCCGTGCCTCATCTGGCATGGGGCAGCGAGCTTTCCCGCGATTACAGGCAACGCACGCGGATCTCGTCGTTCCATGCGTTTCTGGGACCCCTTGGCTTCGCCCTGATCATGGCCGTGCCCTTGTTGCCGGTTTTCGAGAATTCCGAGATGACTCCGGACGCCATCTTTCTGATGGGGGTGATCGTGATGATTTCTCTTCCTCTCTTCATTGTTCCCTGTCTTGTGTTCGCGCCGCAAACGGAAGTTACGGCAGCGGGAAATCCCTCCGTCAGGGACCTGTTTAACGCGGTCCGCGGCAACAGGCCGTTCTGGCTGTTTGTGGCTGTCCTGCTGCTTATTGGTTCCGCGCTGGGGATGCTGGCGACCTGCATTGTGTTGTATATGGATTCCTTTCTCGGAATTGGCGATAAAATCTCGCATGTCATGATTGTGAATATGGGGGCGTTGCTGGCCTCTGTTCCCTTGTGGGTCCAGGTGGTCTACCGTCTTGGGAAACACGGGGCTCTGGCCCTTAGCTGCGGGTTGAATATCATTGTGATCCCTGTTGTGTTGCTGATTCCGCCCGGGCAGGATTCTTTTGTGCCTTTTACGGTGTGGATGGCGGCGGTGGCGATGGCAGGCGGGGCGACGACCGTCGTGCCGATGTCCATTCTGGGTGATGTCATTGATTATGATACCCTGAAGTCGGGCGCCAATCGGGCAGGAAACTATTTCGCCCTGATGGGATTCGTGCAGAAGGCCGCTGCGGCAATCGGCGGCGGCGTAGCCTTTTATATGCTGTCTTTTTTCTCTTTTGACGCCAAGTCTGCCAGCCAGACGGAGATGGCTGTTTTCGGGTTGAAGTTCTCTATGGTGGGGCTGCCTGTGCTGATCACGGTTATTGCCGTTATACTGGTGTTGAAGTTTCCCCTGGATGCGCGCCGGCACGACATTATACGCCGTCGGCTGGATCAACGGAAAGCATAGATGTTTTTGGGTTATCGTTTATTGAGCAGTAATGTTCTTGGCATAGTCATTGCCTGTCCTGTGGTCGGGGCAGGGCTGTTGCTTTTTCAGGCGGATATGATGAATGCAGGAATGGCTGTGCTGCTGCCGGGCCTGCTGATGTTGGTGGGGGCACTGTTCCATTTGTACAGGGTCTGGAGATTTCACAGATGCTACCCGGCGCCCGGCAAATATGCCGATGTGAATGGTTTTCGGGCGCACTATCTGGTCGAGGGGGATCGGGCATCCCGGCCGACAGTGGTCTGGATTCCGGGAAGTCATGATCCTGGAATTGAGATGCTGGATCTGCACAACGCCCTGTCCGGCTGGAACCGTTCATTTATATTTGACCGTTTTGGTAGCGGCTGGAGCGATACCGGGTCGGGCCCCCGGAGTTTGTCCAATGAGGCGGCGGAGCTATCCGCGATACTGGAGCAGGCCGGCGAAACCGCTCCGGTTATTCTGGCCGGTCACTCCCTGGGCGGCATGCTGGCGACCAGTTTTGCCAGGATGTATCCTGAAAAGGTTGCGGGATTGTTGTTGCTGGATGCCGGGACGGCGGATAATTTCGCTTATGTTTCCGGTTTGCGGGGACCGGGAAATATTCCGGGTGACAGTCTCTGGTTGTCAGTTATGGCGGCTTTCGGCCTGTTGTGGATGCGGTTGCCGGCGAAAGATCCCGGTAAGTATGATCGGAGCGAACTTGGTCAAATGCGTCTCGGTCTTATGGCGCAGCCCAAGTCCCATACAGGCTGGGTCTATGCCCTGAACGCCATCTTTGATGATCCGCTGGGACTTGTGCGGGAAGCCGGCTCCCTGGGGAATGTGCCGTTATATGCGCTTGTGCCGGATGGTCAGGGCATGAGTGACCGGCATCGTCTCAAGCAGGCCTTGCCGGATTTTTCCGATCTCCAGATCGCAAACCTCGCCGCGCTGCAGGAGCAGAGGGGGGAAGTAAATGCGGCGCTCTCCACACAGGGCAGGATCAAAGTGGGGCCCCCGGGAACCACTCACGATCTGCACCGGGAGGAGCCCGGCTTTATACTGGATGAGCTGCGGCATTTGCTTGAGCAGGTAACCGGGGAAACGGACGGGTAGATCATGTCTGGAAATGATATTTTTTACAATCTTCAAGAGCTTCTCGGGACAGCCCGGCAGGCAACCGATGTTCCGGGCGCAGTTGCCGCTGTCTACCACAAAGGGGAAATTTATCAGGCCGCCGCCGGCGTCGTGAATTTCAGAACCGGTGTTGCTGTGACGCAGGACAGCGTTTTCCAAATCGGCTCCGTTACAAAATCTTTGACCGCGACCCTGGTCATGATGCTTGTGGAGGAAGGGAAGCTGGACCTGGAAGCGCCTGTTACGAAATATCTGGATCATTTCAACCTGGCGCAGAAGGAAAAGACTGCTTTGATTACCCTGCGTCATCTCCTGTCGCATACCTCGGGCATAGACGGTGACCTGATTGCGGATACGGGACGGGGGGAGGATTGCCTTGAAAAATTCATCAGACTGCTTGACGGTGTCAACCTCCTGCACGAACCCGGCGAGTTCTTCTCTTACTGCAATGTGGGATATATCATTCTTGGCCGGATTATTGAACTTGTGGAAGGGGCGCCCTTTGACAAGGTGTTGAAAGAACGTCTTCTCGTTCCTCTGGGGCTGGATCATGCGGTGATGTTTGCCGAAGAGGCCCTGTTTTTCAATACCGCGATCGGGCATGTAATGGGACCACGCGGTCTGGATCATGCGGAAACGGCCTTTGCCCCGAGATCCAATGCGCCTTCCGGCACCGTATTGGGCATGTCAGCGCGGGACCTTTTGATGTTCGCCCGGTTCCACATGAACAAAGGCGTGACGGCCAAGGGGAAGAGGCTTGTACAGGAAAAAACGATTGCGGAAATGCAAAAACCGCAGGTCCGGATACCGCTTTCCGGCAGATATACCTCCTGGGGGCTGGGGTGGATGCAATATTATTGGGACGGTGCGGATATGACCGGACATGATGGCGGCTGGATGGGAATGAGCGCGTATCTGCGATTTTCCCCGCGCCATGATTTCGCCGCTGTTCTGCTGGCCAACGGGCCTGGCGCCCTGCAACTCTATCGAGCCGTGATGGAGCCGTTTTTGCTCGCCGGCGCCGGTTTCCGGGCTCCCGCACTGCCTGCCGCACCCGATCAGAAGAATTTTGATCTTTCCCGCTACTGCGGTCGCTATGTCCGGCATGGCCAGAGCATAGACATTACCTTACAGGGAAGCCGACTGAAGGCCTGCCTGGGGGGAGAATATATGGACGGAGCGACCATGGAATTCGATGTCAATTTGATAGAACACAATAGGGCGAGCTGTTCGTTTGACGGAATTCCCATGCCGGTTTCCGGGTATTTTCCAGGCTTTTCCGGCAAAGGTCGTCCCGCATATTTTCATGTCACCGAACGTGCATTCCGTCGACGGGACTAGGGGGCGGAGCAACAATAATATGATTTTATTGTACACTTCTTAAAATTGTATGTTAGTATTAAAACATACTATATTATGTCTGACAGACTGCAACCACTGTTGTTTGCTGTTCGGCCATATAGGGTGATATTGCTGGTATGAAGACTGAATCTGGGAACAATCCTTTGCCGCTATCCGGCATTCGCATTATTGATCTGGGCACATTTATTGCCGCCCCTTTTGCCGCCACGATACTTGGAGAATTCGGGGCGGAAGTCATAAAGGTGGAAAAACCCGGTGCGGGCGACCCCCTGCGCAAATTCGGTACGCCGTCGGATTCAAGTGATTCATTGTGCTGGTACAGTGAGGCGCGCAATAAAAAGTCCGTCACGCTTGATCTGTCCCGTGAAAAGGGCGCTGCACTCTTCCGCAAACTTGTTCGCAGGGCGGATGTGGTATGCGAAAATTTCCGCCCGGGAACGCTGGAGAAATGGGGGCTGGGGTTTGATCGGCTTGTCCGGGAAAATCCGGAGCTCGTCATGCTCAGAATATCAGGTTTTGGCCAGACGGGTCCGCTTCGCCATAAAGCAGGGTTTGCCCGGATTGCTCATGCTTTTGGCGGCCTGGCTCATCTGACAGGCCTGCCCGGAGGAGCGCCGCTGACACCCGGGTCCACCTCTCTTGCCGACTATATTTCAGGACTATATGGCGCGGTCGGGATCTTGCTGGCTTTGCAGGCCAGAGACAAGGTCGGCGGCCAGTTTATCGATCTGGCTCTTTATGAATCAATTTTTCGGGTTCTGGATGATATCGCGCCCAGTTACGCCAAATCCGGTATTGTCCGGGGCCGAATGGGAACGGGAACAAGCAATGCGTCTCCTCACGGGCATTTCAAATGCAGTGACGGCCAGTGGATTGCTCTGGCCTGTTCAAGCGACAAGATTTTTCAAAGGTTTGCGGAAATGGTTGGAAAACCTGAACTCGCCGGGCTGGACCGGTTCGGGAGCGTTCGACAACGTCTGGCCAGCGCGGACCATATCAACAATATTGTCGATGAATGGTTGTCCGGTAGGACCGCTGACGAAGCGGTTGAGGCCTGTGACAGGGCCGGGGTGCCCTGTGCGGCAATCCAGACCATCGCCGATATTTTTGTCAATGAGCAGTTTGAAGAACGAGAGAACCTCAGGACGGTCGTCACGGAAAGCAATGAGCGCTGCGTGATGCCAAATGTTATCCCCAGATTGTCGAAAACGCCCGGTCGGATAGAAAATCCGGGCCCTGTACTCGGCGGGGCCAACGAAATGGTTTACGGCGGTCTTCTTGGATTGTCGGAAAAAGAAATGAAAGTTTTGGAAGAAGAAGGAGTTATCTAGAGAATGATGTAGTTTTTCAATTTGAAAAGGTATAGGCACATACTTTCATGCCACTTGCAATGAGCGAGGAAATAGATCAATATCTCAACTTCATATCCGGGCGTTGGCAGGAATGCCGGTCCTGGATGGCCCGGAAAATAAAGTCACTTCATGGCTAACCAGAAGGACAGCTAAGACAAGGCAGATGAGTAAACAAAACACGAATGCCAGGACAGTTCCTTTTTACCGTCAAGTAGCAGATACGATCAAGGCGCGGATCATTGACGGTCAATATGCCGTGGGGGAATGTATTCCGGCCTCCAGCAAGCTGGAGAAAGTTTTCAATGTCAGTAATATCACGATGCGCAAGTCTCTGGCTTTGCTCAAGGAAGAGGGCTGGGTTACGACGCAGCGGGGCAAGGGGACCGTTGTTATTCGGGCCACGGAAGACGATGTTATCGACATCAAGCAGTCAGGACATTTTACAGACTGGTTGAACTGGGCCTCCGGTAAAACGCAGAATGTTGACCAGACTGTATTGAGCATCGAGGATGACAGGGGATCTGTTCATGTACGCCGCCTGCTGAATATTTCTGAAGATGACAATTTGTGGTGTATGAGAAGGTTACGGTCTAAAAACGGCGAACCGATCTCCTATCATGTGAGTTATGGCAGACCGGATTCAAAACAACTCATCGTCAAGGATGATTTTGAGGGGACGGGCAGTTTCATCGAGATGCTTCAGCGGAAGTTTCCCCGGAAAATCATTCGTATCGAGCAGCATGTGGAAGCAGCGGTGGCTGACATAGATATCGCGCGGATGCTGCATATTGAGTTTGGAGATCCTATTTTCTTCATGGAACATCTTTATGTTGATGAAAATGAGGATGTGATCGCCGTGACCCATCTGTTTATGCGGGCCGACCGGTATCGCTACAGCACCTCCATCGATCTTGAATAATCTGTTCCGAGATATCGAGCCTTTTCTTTCAAATTTGATTGAAGCCTTTTTCTGAATAATGTCGTCCGTGAAAACGGACGCCCTGTTCGGCATGTCCCGAAAGGAACCTGCTGTTGTCGTCAAACAATAACGGAAGATTTACCGATGTCTGCACTTTCTTCATTGAAAATACTTGATTTCTCGACTTTGCTGCCGGGACCGTTCGGCACCCTGATGCTGGCGGACCTGGGGGCGGGGATATTGCGTGTTGAAGCGCCTGACAGGCCTGAGTTAAGCCGGGAAGTCGGTGCAAAGGACGGCAATGCCTCTTATTTGCATCGTTACCTGAACCGGTCAAAGAAATCCATTGCCCTAGATTTGAAAAAGCCGGAAGCCGTTGAGATTGTCAAGAGGCTGATCATGGATTACGATATTCTGGTGGAACAATACCGTCCCGGTGTGATGGCAAAGCTCGGGCTTGACTATGATACGCTCGGCGAGGTCAACCCCCGACTGATCTATTGCTCCCTGACCGGATACGGTCAGACTGGTCCCTACCGGAACAGGGCCGGGCACGACAACAATTATCTTTCTATCGCCGGCATACAGGATCACAGCCGAAGGAAGGGCCAGGCGCCGGTTCCGGCAGGTGTGCAGATTGCGGATGTCGCCGGCGGCTCACTGCATCTTGTGGCGGGACTGCTTGCTGCCGTTGTGCAGCGAACAGAGACGGGCCTGGGACAGCATGTGGATGTCAGTATGACAGATGCAGCCTTTACCCTGAATGCCATTCCAGCCGCGGATTTTCTGGGGGCCGGCATTGACACCGGACCGGAACGGGGCTTGTTGAACGGTGGCGGGTTCTACGACTATTACGAAACTGCCGACGGACGTTATTTCTCGGTCGGCGGCCTTGAACCGAAGTTCAGGGAAACCCTGTGTACGGCTCTGGGAAGGCCGGAATTGCTCGAACTTGCTTTTTCCGAGGACGAAGATGCACAGCGCCGCTTCAAAGAAGAGATCGCGCAAGCCATCAAGAGCAGGAGCTACGAAGCGTGCCTGATGCTGTTCAGGGAGGTGGACGCCTGTGTCGAGCCGGTGTTGACCCTGGGGGAAGCCTGCGGGCATGAACAGTTCAGAAGTCGCGATATGATTGTGGAGGTTGACGGCATCCGGCAGATTGGGTGCGCCATTAAAATGTCGGGCAGCGAACCGGTCTACGCTTTTAAGGGCGGTGAAGTTGGCCAGAACACCGAACAGCTGATCCGGGAACTGGACTTTACCGAAGACCAGATGAACAGGTTTCGCGCCTCGGGAGTCTTCGGTAAATAAAGAAGTTACAGATTGAAGGACAGAATATCGGAACGGCGGATATCGCCTTCATTTTCCTCAAGATAGAAATCGATCTCCAGGGCCCGCTTGCCCGGAGCATAGAGGCAGAACCACAAAGTGCGCCCGGGAAAATCCGTGGTGATATATTGGCCCTGTCCGGGAAGTTCCCGCGCCTGGACACACCGGTTGATCTCTCTTATTTTCTCTGCGGTCAAGGGGCTAGGGGCCATGGAAATTTCTTTTTGCAGGCGATCCAGGCGGGTCACGGAGTTTTCCATTATTTCCGGGGGAGTGCGGACTTTATGCTCATGTAGCAGGTGATTGGTCACGGCAAGAGGAGCCCGGCCGTCGCAGGGGATGACATGCCCATGATTGCAGATGGCGGAATATTCCCATACAAAAGCGTTGCCCGAGGCGTCGGCGATCAGATAGTGGCAGGGACCGCTCATATAGTAGTGGGGCATGGTTCTGAGCGCATATATGGCGTCGTCCACAGTGGCGCAGGTTTCGAGCAGAAAGCGGCAGACCTGGCCTTCGCTCAGTCCGACACCATTGCGTCCCAATGGCTCAAAAATGTCGCTTGCCGCAGTTTCGTTGTCATTCAGAAGGGCCACGGTGAGCCCTTCCGAGTTAATGCCGTCCGTGCAGCCGCCGAGCAAATCATAGGCGCACATGAAGAGCATGGAATGGCCGGTGTCGGGATGCAGCTCGAACAGGAACGGGCGGGACAGGTAAGGCAGTCCCGCATCGCCATACGCCGTATGCGCCTGTCCATATTCTGAATCCGGGAGGCACAGGGGAAGGTCGGCATACCCTCCTGTAGTGAAATCAAAATTCCGGGCGAACAGGCCTTGTCCTGTTGCCGTGACCGTTCCCGGATAATAAACGCATGAACATCCGGGGATGCCCGACTGGTAGACAAGAAAGGAAAAGTCAAGATCGTCGTCTTCGAGATCTTCGCCCAGCGCTTCTGCGACGCCTTGCATGCGGGCATAGTGTTCGGGCCAGTGTGTTTTCAGGAACTGCCGCTGTATGCGGGTCGCCGTGGGGTCGGTCCAGGGGACCTTCCGCACACCCAGTTCATCCCGGGCCAGTTTCGCCAGATAAGCACCGATATCAACCTGAGATCCACGCAGGGTAATTTTCCGCACTTCGAGAAACTTGTCGGGACCGCCGGCAATCACCTCGTCTTTGACATCCAACATTGAACTCTTCCTTTCTTCGTTCCCTAGAAGGCGTATCGCGCGGTCAGACCATAGGTGCGTGGAATGCCGACGGAGTGGTAGGCGGCGCCAATGGGAGAGGCGGCGTTGTTGTCTACATCAAACAGGGCGGTCACATATTTCTTGTTGGTGATGTTCTTGGCCCAGAACTGGACGGTCAGGTTCTCCGATGCGGTCTTGTAGATCAGGGCGGCGTCAAACAACGTATAGGCAGGCTGGACATTCGGGACGCCTGTCCTGACCGTGGTCAGGGGCGTATCGTCACGATGTTCAACATTTCCCGATATTGTCAGGGTTCCTGAATTTCCCAGTTCCAGGGTATAGGTGAGGCCGCCGGAAATGGTGAAATTGGGGACATTCTCGACAGGGTCGCCTACAGCTCCTCCCAGATCCGCCAACCTGTCACTGACCGATGTGAATTTGGCATCGACTATGCCGAGGCTGGCTCTGGCCTGCAATTCCGGCGTGACTTGAAAGATCGTTTCAAGTTCGACACCTTTGATCTCGATGTCTCCGGCCGTATCGACCTGGAAGAAAGGAATAACGGAACCATCCGGAACGTCGGAAAAGATATTCTGCACGTTCTTCCAGGTCATCAGATAGCCCGCAAGATTGACTTGCATCCGGCCTTTCAGGAAAGTGGACTTGCTGCCGATTTCATAGTTCCACAGGGTTTCCTCTCCGAAGGCGGCATCGCTATTGGAGGTGAAACCGTCGTTGAATCCTCCGGATTTGAAGCCCCGGGCGGCTTTGCCGTAGACCATGGCTGTGTCCGAAAGATCATAGTCGAAGCCAAAGGCCGGTGTGAAGGATTCAAAGGACTTGTGATCTTCAAAGGCGGGGATTTCCGGCAAGCCAAAGAAAATATTTCCCGATGTACTGGTCTGCTCATAGGCAAAGTCCTTGTCTTCAGCTGTATATCTGAGACCGATATTGACGTTCAACCTGTCGGTCATGTGATAAACGGCATTGGCATATCCGGCATATGAGTTCAGCGTGGTTGTTCCTGTGGAACGCGTCTCTCCGAAAGGCGGCGTGAGCGCGCCGAAGAATTGCAGGGCGGCGAGCGTATCAGGCGCTTCAAGCAGGCCAATGGAAAACAGGTAGTCAAGCGTTGGCTGGTCAACACCAATGGCGGCCGGCGGCAGCAAGGTGCTGAGCAGACGGTCTTCGACCAGGGTTTCATTATTCAGAATTGAGGCGAACTCGTTGGCAGTCTTCTGATAATAATAGTTGAAGCCGACAATCCAGTCGATCTTGCCACCGGGGTCGGAGGTAAGCCGGAGCTCCTGGAAGAAACTGTCCATGTCCTCGGGCGTTTCCCGGACGGTAACGGCAATTTCGGTATTGTCGGCGTCATAACTCTGGAAATAGTCATGGGTGCGGTAGGCGGAAATGGATTTAAAGCTGACGCCTTCAAAGCCGATATTGATCGTTGCCGAGGTGCCGAATTCTTCCAGGGTTTCCTGGCCTTCAAAATCCTGGCTGATATTGCGGTCAAAGGGGTCGTCATCCACTTCCGCGGGCCCGGTCGGGGCAAACAGCGTTCCCGGTACGGTGTTGAAACCGGCAATGTCATAGGTGCGGGTGGACTGATCGACCTCGCGGTAGTCGGCCGAAAGGATAATCTCGACAGTGTCTCGCGGGGTGATAAGAAGTTTTCCCCGGATGCCCCAGTTGCCTTCGTCGTTGACGTCATTGCCGGTAAAGCGGTTGGTGACATAGCCGTCCCGGTCCGTGAAAGACGCTGAAAGACTGCCTGACAGTTTGCCATCGACCAGAGGTCCGCTGAGGCCCGCGCGCAGCCGCACCAGATTATAATTTCCATAGGTGGCCTCGGCATAGCCCTCCCTGCTTTCTCCGGGAACCGGGGTCACCACATTCATCAGTCCGCTCAGGGCGTTGCGGCCGAACAAGGTGCCCTGCGGTCCTCTGAGGACTTCTATGCGTTCGATGTCATACAGGGCGAAATTCTGCCCGACAGTGGTGCCCATATAAACCTCATCCACATAGGTCGCCATGGGGGTGTCTATCCCGGCCTGGGCGGCGCCAGGGCTGAATACGCCGCGAATGGACGGGGCCGTATTCTTGAGAGTGCCGTCGGACAGGAAGGAGAGGTTCGGTGTGGCTTTGGCCATGTCTGTCAGGTTGACGATACTGCGGTCAAGCAGGTCTTCGCTGGAAAAGGCCGTGATGGAAATGGGGACGTCCTGGATGTTTTCCTGACGTTTCTGGGCCGTCACAACGATTTCAGGCAAAATAAAATCTTCGTCTTCCCGGGCCTGAACCTGAACCGGGAGAGCGAGCGTACTGGCTGTTGTCAGCAACAGGGCCCCTTTTACTGTGAACCTGATGAATTTTTCTCCAAAAAGCTGCTTTGGGTGCTCTGCGGGGTACATGATATTTATCCTCCTTTAGTTTTGAGGCAAATGCCTGTTGAGCGCCTCTTTTCTCTTTATTCAGTTGTATGCTTGGGTAGTCTCGGTCTTCAGTCTGGAAACCCTTTGCTCCAGCCGTCGTCTGATAATGTCCTGTTTCCGGCTGGTCATGGGGTAACGCAGCAATGCAATGCCTCCCAGCGCAAATAAAACCGCCGGGAGAATGGAGAAGCTGAAAGCCAGGCCAAAGATGGCGGACGCGTCATTGTCTACACCCATCCGGTATCCGAAGAGGCCGACCAGCATCAGGGCCAGGCCGGTCCCCCCCGCATATGCGGCTTTCGTAACGATCAGCGAGGCCGAGAAAATGTTCCCGGCCTTATTGGCGCCGGAACGTAGCGTGTCGTAGTCCACAATGTCGCTGAGAAGAATAGGGGACACCGTGAAATGGCCGGCCAGTACACAGGCCCCGAGAACGCTGATGCCGAGCACGGGGATCAGGGATTCCATTCCGGGACTGATAAACCAGATCATCGGCGAGACCGGTACGGAGACAAGCAGGGCCCACAGCCAGACCCGGGCTTTGCCGTATCTGTTCACCAGTTTCATCCATACCGGCATGGCGAGAAAAACGGCGACCCCGTTGGTAATGGCGATGAAGGGAAAACCCTGTCCCATCTTCATATAGTCGACAAAGAACAAAAACATGACGCCGTAATACATTCCGATTCCAAGGCCGGTGAATGTCATGACGGCGAAATAGCGCCATAGCAGGCGGTTGCTTCTGATGGTCTTCCAGACCGAAGTGAGGGACGCCTTTTTCGAGGCGACCGGCTTGCCTTTGGGAACAACCAGCAGCATCAGGCCAAAGCTGAAAGGCAGCGCGATGACGGTCAGTAGGGCCAGGTCGCCCATCACATCGAGCGAGAGCGCCGTCGAGCCGTAACGTTTGAACAAAAGGATCGGCAGCACGGCATAGGTGATGCTGCCGATGTAGGTTAGCATCCCTCTGATCGTGAAGATCCGTGCCCGTTCCTTCGGGTTCCGGGTCAATTCCACTCCCCACGCCCCGCCCGGAATCAGGATCATGGTGCTGCCGAGGGTATAGAAAAAGGCCCAGGTGAGAAAATAGAGAGCGTCGCTCTCGGCCGTGGGGTGAAACAGGAACCAGATGGCTGGAATGAGTGTGACTGCGCCTGCGGCGATCCAGGGCTTGCGTCCTCCCCAGCGGGTTTTGGTATTGTCCGACAGATAGCCGATAAGGGGGTCGGTAAAGGCGTCGAGCATGCGCGCTACCATCAGGATCAGTCCTATCTGGGCAAGGGTAACGGCGGTATGTTGAGCATAGAGGGTCGGCAGAACCACCATGGCGGCGGTGACCGTTGTCGCGATAAAGAACGAGGGTGAGCAGTAACCGATCACCGTCAGTTTGCCGAGTTTGCCGCTCTCTTGCATGTCGTTTCCTCTCTTTATGTGCCCAGATAGGCCTCTTCGGTCATCTTGAGGAGGCTGTCGTCAAGCCTGGCCAGAATGGTTAGTTCGCTGAGAACGACAGGCAGTTTGTAGGTGAAGAAGAAATGGCAGGCCGAGATCTTTCCGGTGTAGAAGTTGAAGTCCGAACCTGTATCTTCCTGAGGTTTCTCCCGAAGTTTTCTATTGGCAACCTGCGCCTGCTTCAGCCACATCCAGGCAATGACGATATTGCCCATGGCGTCCAGATAGGGCGTGGCGTTGGACAGGGATAAATTGAGGTTCCCGCATCCGGTCAGTGCCAATGTGGTTTCAACCAGCTTTTGTATGGCGTCGGTCAGGTCTGCGGCATGTCCCTGGAGGTCGGGCGTGGCGGCGGCTTTCCGGATGTCGATGCGAATTTCTTCAATCAGCAGTTTGAATGCGGTGCCTTCCAGCATCCGGACCTTGCGACCCAGAAGATCCAGACCGTGGATGCCGTGAGTGCCTTCATGTATGGCGTTGAGCCGGTTGTCCCGGTACAGGCGTTCCACCGGGTATTCCCGGGTATACCCGTATCCGCCCAGTACCTGAATGGCATGCTTGTTGGCTTCAAGGCAGAATTCGGACGGCCATGATTTGACGATCGGTGTGAGAATATCAAGCAGCAAGCCAAGCCGCCTGCGTTCATCCTCATCTGATGCAACCGCCTGATCGTCCAGCAGGCGGGCGCAATACAGCGCCAGGGCGAGCCCGCCCTCTGCATAAACTTTCTGCCACATGAGAAGACGACGGATGTCGGCGTGCTCAATGATCATGACCTGCGGCGAATTCGGGTCTTTATCCTGCGGATGCCTTCCCTGCGGCCTGTTGCGGGCATAGTCAAGAGAATAGATATAGCCGGCATATCCCAGGGAAACGGCGGCCAGTCCCACGCCGATACGCATTTCATTCATCATGTGAAACATGCAGGCAAGGCCGTGGTTTTCTTCTCCCACCAGGTACCCTCGACAATCACCGCTTTCGCCGAAATTCAACAGGCAGTTGACGGTTCCCCGGCTTCCCATTTTGTGGTTCAGGCCGGCAAGGGCGATATTGTTGCTTTCCCCGACGGAGCTGTCCGGACCGACCCGGTATTTGGGGACGATGAACAGGGAAATACCCCGTGTGCCGGACGGCGCCCCGTCTATTCTGGCAATGACAAAGTGGATGATATTTTCCGAAAGTTCATGGTCCCCCGCCGATATCCACATTTTGCTTCCCTCTATCAGATAGTCGCCGTCTGCAGTTTTGGTCGCCTTGGTGCGGATATCGGACAGGGACGAGCCGGCATGGGGTTCCGACAAGCACATGGTGCCGAAATAGCGTCCGGAGAGCATCGGCTCCAGAAAGGTTTGTTTCTGGCTGTCACTGCCGTGAGTGATGAGAAGGTTGGTTGCCGCTCTGGTGAGGCCGGCGTAGCCGGACAGGGATATATTCGCTGCCGCAAAGATGGAACTGACGGCAAAGGAGATGATTCCCGGCAGCTGCATGCCGCCGTCCGCGAGATCAAAGCCCGCACCGAGGAAACCGGCTCCAATATAGTCCTCAAGGGCTTCCCTGACGCCTTCAGGCAGAACAACCTTGCCGTCCCTGAATTCGGGCTCATTGGCGTCCATGGTTGCGGCAAGCGGCGCAAACCTGTCTGCCGCCAGTGTGTACGCCGTATCCAGAACGGCATCAAAGGCATTCCGGTCATAGTCGACAAATCTGCCGGTTTCGCACAGTTCTTCGCACTGTAACAGTTCATACAGTATAAATTCCAGGTCACGGCGATTTATGGTCATGGCGTTTTTTCCATCCTAGATATTTCGGGTTCTGTCCTGCCAGTAAGGCGCCCTGAGCTTGCTTTTGAAAATTTTCCCGCTTTCCTGCCGGGGCAGTTCGTCTTCAACGACAACGGTTGCCGGCGCTTTCATCCGGCCAAGCCTGGTTCTGACAAAGTCGGTAACCTGGTCAGGAGTGACTTTTGCCGAAGGGATAAGGGTGATATGGCTGCAGACAACTTCACCCAGGTCGTCATCGGGAATGCCGAATACTGCGCAGTCCTCAATTCCGGGCATGTCCAGAATTGCAGCTTCGACTTCTGCGCTGTAGATATTGACGCCGCCGGAATTGATGATGTCCTTGCGGCGGTCACACAGATAAAGAAAACCTTCTTCATCCAGGTAGCCGATGTCGCCGACCCAGACGAAATCGCCCTGACTGATTTCCCTGCGGTCCTGTGATTTGCCGTGATAGTCGAAGTCGCCGAAAGCGTTGGTACGGATATAGATTTTCCCAGTGATGCCGGCGTCCTGCTGCTGGCCGTTATCATCAAATATGCGTATGTCCACGCCTTCGATTGCGCGCCCGACGGAGCCGGGCTTGCGGCTGGCGTCTTTGCTGGTCTGCACCGTTATGCCGCCTGTTTCCGTGCTGCCGTAATATTCATTTATGACAGGGCCCCACCAGTCGATCATGAGTTCTTTCACCCCGGGCGGGCAGGGAGCGGCACCGTGGGCGACCCAGACCAGTGACGACAGGTCGTATTTCATCCGGATTTCTTTTGCAAGGCGGAGGAGCCGGATAAACATCGTCGGCACCATATGCAGATGGGTGACGGCATGTTTCTCAATGAGCTGAAGCAGTTCGGTTTCATTAAACCGGGGTTGCAGGACAATGGTGGCGTTAAGCCTGGCGGCCAGAAGGCCATATCCGTTGGGGCCGGAATGATACATTGGCCCCGTTATTACCGTTGTTGCCGGCTGGTCCGGCTGAAAGCCGTACATGGCGCAGGCCATTGCCATCGCCCGGGGCATTTGCTCCTTGGTCAGGGGAGGGCGCCTGACGCCTTTGGGCCTTCCTGTGGTGCCCGATGTATAGATCATGCTGCCGCCGGAAGTCTGCGGGTGGTCCTGAAGGGGAGGGAAGTTTTCAAGCCATTGATCCCAGAGGAAAGCCTGTTCGGAACTCTTGGCAATAGCGTCCGGAATCCGGAAGGCCTGCTTGATAGCTTCCGGCGTGTCGACCAGAAGCAGGTCTAAGCCGGGAAGGGATGGCTGTTCCAGTCTGTTGTAGAGGTCCGTATGAGCCACAAGTATTCTGGCGCCGGAATCGCGAAGGATATAGTCCACCTCGTCTGCGGAGGCATGCCAGTTGATCGGAACAACTAGGGCGCCCAGTAAATTGGCGGCGAAGCTTGCTTCGAACAGGGAAAAATCATTTCGTAACAGGAGGGCGATTACATCGCCTGTTCCCATGCCGAGTTGTTTCAGCCCCTGTGCGGCGCGGGTGGCATTGTGGTTGATTTCGGACAATGTGCGAACTGTTTCGCCCAGAATTATTTTACCGATATGGGGTTGGGTATCTATATGCGTCATGTCCAATCACCTTGCCTTGTATCCGGAGGCAACGCCGCCCCAGAGTCGTGGGTCAAGGGCGCTCATTTCACCGTTGTTGAGGGACAGGCCATACTTGCAGTCGTGGCGTAGCAGGGCCGGGGAGTCGAGATCCACATATGAGGCGAACTGTGCGATCAACATGGCCGGGGCGATGGAAAGCGATGTTCCGAGCATGCATCCGACCATGACCTGGAAACCGTCCCGGCTGGCGCGGTTGTAGAGGTTCATGGCTTCGGTCAGGCCGCCGGCCTTGTCGAGTTTGATATTGATGACATCGTACAGTCCGGCAAGTTTTCCAAGATCGGCTGACGTGTGACAGCTTTCGTCTGCACCGATCGGCACGTCAAGATCAAGCCCTTTAAGGGCTGAGTCCTGCCCCGCTGGCAGAGGCTGTTCAATCAGGACGATGTTCAATTCTCTGGCCCGGGCGGCAACAGCCTCCAGAATGTCGATTGTCCAGCTTTCATTGGCGTCAATCAGCAATCCGCAGCCGGGCGCCTTGCCATGCACGGCTTCCAGGCGGGCTATCACATCTTCTGCGTCAAGCTTGATTTTGAGAACGGGAAAACCGGCGAGTTGCGCTGCGGCTTGCCCCATTTGCTTAGGGGATCCAATGCTGACGGTCTGAACGGAGGTGATATTCTGCGGCCAGGCTACCCCCATAAGGTCGCTGACTGCGCGCTTTTCAAGCTTGGCTCTGAGGTCCCAGAGTGCGCAATCAACGGCATTGCGCGCCGCGCCGGGGGGCATTTTATCCAGGAGGACCTCAGGCTGCAGTCCTTTTTTCAGCAACGGGCTGATTTCGCGTATCTGATTAACGACCGACAGGACAGTTTCACCGTAAAGGCCGGTCGGGACGCCCTCACCGCGTCCAATACAGCCTGCTTGCCGGATTTCAACAACCACAACACGGGTTTCCGTGCAGGTGCCATGGGCAATGACAAAGGGGTCTTTCAGCTCCCATGTTTCGCTCAGGACGGCGATGTTTCTGCTCTTGTTCATAACCGGTCCACACATTCCCCTACTCCGTCGATCAGGGGATCAAAACAGGGCACATCGAATTTTTCGCCGAGTTCCATGCAAAGCCTGCGGTAATCCTGTTCCGGGATCAGACGGGAGTTCAGGGAGATTCCGCCCAGCCTTACACCGGGATTGGTCAGGCGGGCCGCCCGCAAGTTGCTGTCGATACATTCCCCGATACCCGGCAGGGGACAATGATCGAGATCCTTGACGGTCTCGCGGCCGGGCTGGTGGCACATAATGAGGACATCCGGCTGGGCGCCATGAAGAAGGCCAAGGCTTACGCCGGAGAAGGCGGGATTGAATAGTGATCCCTGACCTTCAATCACATCCCAATGATCAGGATCGTTGTCGGGGGAAAGCTTTTCCACTGCGCCTGCGATAAAGTCTGCGACAACCGCATCAATGGCGACCCCGCTGCCGGCAATAAGAATTCCTGTTTGTCCGGTTGCCCGGAAATCGACCCGATAGTTCCGGTTTCTCATTTCGCGTTCAATGGAAAGCGCCGTGTACATTTTGCCGACGGCGCAATCCGTGCCGACGGTCAGCAGGCGCTTGCCGCTTCTTTTTCTGCCGGTGCCGGTTTCGAAATCAGTATCGCTGTGACGCACATCGTGCAGGAGTCTGCCGCACTTGTCAGCGGTGTCGCGGACGATAGGAATGTCCGAGAGGCGCTGATGGAGGCCGTTGGCAACATCAAGGCCGGCGTCGAGAGCTTCGAGAATATAGGGAATCCAGTCCTCGGAAATTATGCCGCCGTTGTTGGCAAGCCCCAGGACAAAGGTTTTAGCGCCACGATTGGCGGCTTCACGGGTGGAAAGCTCTTCAAGTTCAAGGGTTTGTCCGCCAGGCATGGAAAGCTGGCCGAGGCAGTTTTCCGGACGCCAGTGGGCAATCCCTCTTGATGTTTTGATATTCAAGGGGTCCGGATCCGCGCCCAGGAACAAGAGGTAGGGGGATTTGATGTGTATGTCGGCTGCGGCCATTGCTGCGTTTCCTGTTGAACGATTGGGGCGAAAACGGTCTTCCTTGGACTGTTCCCCCTTCCCTCGCGTTTATTTGTCAATATAGTATGTTTGTATACAACGTATATCAATAGAAAATCGGGCGCAAGAATAAACTTTCGCGCCACGCGGAATTGTGCGCAGGGTCCTGCGGCTGTCACGGACGGTCGTGACAGCGGCGAAATTGTCAGTGAAGGGGGTTGGGGATGGGGGCGGCCTACAGCCCTTTCCGGTAGCTGTAGGGTGTTGTGCCGGTCCAGCCTTTGAAGGCCCGGATAAAGCTGCTGGCTTCAGAAAAGCCGGCGCGAAAAGCAATATCTTCAATGGAAAGATTGTGTTTGCCCAGGTAATAGAGCGCGACATCCCGGCGCAAGTGGATTTTGATTTCCTTGTAACTCGTCCCTTCTTTCGCCAGACGTCGCCGTAATGTCTGCGGATGGGTGTTCAGGATGGTGGCGACATCGTCCATTTCAATCGCCTCGGTCAGGTTCTTTCGAATAATTTCCCGCACTCGCGGCGTCCATCCGATTTTGTCATATTCCTTGACCAGCATGATCAGGAGCGGGTGCCGCAGAAAGCGCGACAGGGCCGTGTCGTTCTGAAGAATGGGCTTTGCCAGGAAATCTATATGAAATGTGAGCTCTGTATGGGGGTGATTGAATGTCACCGGGGCGTTGAAAAACAGCGGGCGATATTCCTGTGCGTGCCCGGGGGAGGGATAGGCAAGACTGACATTCTTCAGGGGAATATGCTCCTGGATCAGCCAGCTTGTATAGCGATGCATGCAGGTCAGCAGAAGTTCATGGGCGTAGGGGTCTATCTCCTCTGTGTCGTCCCATTGGACAAGGCGGAAGCTGGCCAGGTCTTTACTGATCTCCAGTGTCGGTTTCAGGCCCCACTCAAAAAGGCCAAGGAAACGACAGTACCGGGACAGCGCATGTCCGAGCGTGCTGCATGAGATGGTGTGCTGGCACAGGGTTTTCCAGGTCCCTACAGGCTGACGCCTGGGCAGGTATCCAAGCATTTCATCCTCCATGGCCAGCATGGTTGACGCTTGCAGGCCGGTGAAGCATTCTGCGGATACCCGAGCCTTTTCTTCCTTCAAAAGCAAGGGCGAGATATGATTTTTCCGTAACAGCGCCGCGATGTCTATGTCCCGGTTTCGGGCATGCTTCAGCACAGTGTGAACCGACTCGACGGGAATGGAAATATTGTACATGCCTGTTCTTTGTGTTTGTGTTTTAAGGGCGCTCGGGAGTGTAATCCAATGTCAATTATATTTGTAGGGTGCCGTCATTGTCCAGACCGGTTGATCGGCATAGCATCATTTTTCCGATGAGTGAGGACTCAGGTTGAAGGAAACCAGGTTAGATTTCCGTTTCTTAAGGAGCCGTGATGCTTGAATCAGCGTATATTTTCGAAGCAGTTCGTACCCCGCGAAGCAAGGGAAAAAAGGACGGAACACTATATGAAGTGAAGCCTGTCGCGCTGGCTGCCGGGCTTCTGAATGAACTGCAGTCCCGGCATGATTTCGATACGGCATATGTGGATGACGTGATCATGGGCTGTGTCTGTCCGGTCGGGGAACAGGGCTCGGTCATTGCCAAAGCTGCCGTACAGCATGCCGGCTGGGATGAAAGCGTGGCCGGACTGCAGATGAGCCGGTTTTGCGCTTCGGGGCTGGAGGCTGTAAATACGGCCGCTCAGAAAATATTGTCAGGGTGGGACAAGCTGATTGTCGCCGGTGGAGTTGAAAGCATGTCCCGGGTGCCCATGGGGTCCGACGGCGGAGCATTGTACCAGGATCCGGAACTTGCCATGGAACAGGCGACCGTCGCCCAGGGAATTGGCGCCGACCTGATTGCAACTCTCGGCGGCTGGGAACGCGAAGATGTGGACGCTTTTGCCCTTGAATCGCAGAGACGCGCGGCCCGTGCCCGGGATCAGGGATATTTTGACAAGTCAGTTGTGCCTGTCAAGGACCGCAACGGAATTACCATCCTGGAAAAGGACGATTTCATCAAACCCCAGACCACCATGGAGAGGCTTGCGGCGTTGAAGCCGTCATTTGTCCAGATGGGGGCATTGGGGATGGATGATATGATCCTGGCGAAATATCCACACGTGGAAAAGGTAAATCACGTCCACACCCCGGGGAATGCTTCCGGCATTGTTGACGGGGCCAGCGCGGTGTTGATCGGCAGCGAGCAGGCGGGCAGGGATCTGGGGCTTGAGCCCCGGGGGCGGATCGTGGCTGGGGTGGTGCTTTCGACAGAGCCTTCCATCATGCTGACGGGACCGGGGCCGGCCGCCCGGAAGTGCCTCGCCGCCGCAGGGCTGAGCGCTGCGGATATCGACCTCTGGGAAATCAACGAGGCCTTTGCGTCAGTGGCTCTTCGCTACATGAGCGAGCTCGATCTGGATCACGAAATAACCAATGTCAATGGCGGTGCCATCGCCATGGGACATCCGCTGGGAGCCACCGGGGGGATGCTGGTAAGCATCATGCTCGACGAGCTTGAGCGCAGAAGCCTAAGGCGGGCCATGTTGTCCATGTGTGTCGGCGGCGGCATGGGCATTTCCACCATTATCGAACGTGTATAGGCAAGTCGCCACATTAGAATCAGGTGTTAGAAAATGGATGAATTTCATTACGCAAAGGATAGTGACGGCATTGTGACGGTTACCATGGATATGGCCGGGCCTGTCAATGCCATGAATGCCCGCTATTCCGAACTGATGGGGAAAACCCTTGAAAGGCTGGAAGCCGAGGAGCATCTGACCGGTGTGATCATAGCATCGGCCAAGGATACTTTCTTTGCCGGCGGAGACCTGAACGAACTGCTGGCGGTGCAAAAGGGTGACGAAGAGACTTTTTTCGCGGATGCGGAAAAAGGAAAGGGGCTGTTGCGGCGACTGGAAAAACTGCCGGTGCCTGTGGTTGCCGCGATCAACGGCGCCGCACTGGGCGGGGGTTTTGAAATCTGTCTGAGTTGCAATCGCCGTATCGCCTGGAACGACAAATCCGTCATCGTTGGGTTGCCGGAAGTCACGCTCGGTTTGCTTCCCGGAGCCGGCGGTGTGGTGCGTTTGACGCATTTGCTTGGATTTGAGAAGGCCTTGCCCTATCTGCTGGAGGGCCGGAAGGTCAGGGTGGGAAAGGCGTTGCGGGGCGGGCTGCTGGATGACGGAGTAGACCGGCTTGAGAATTTGCTGCCCCGGGCGAAAGAATGGATTTTGGAAAACAGGGAAAAAGAGGAGGCCGCATTGCAGCCCTGGGACCGTCCCGGGCATAAAATTCCGGGAGGGGATATTCGCAGTCCCGCGGTCATGCAGGTCGTACAGGTTGCACCCATAATGCTGTTGAAGAAAACCCGCGGACTGTTGCCGGCGCCACAGCGCATTCTGGAAAGTGCAACCGAAGCGGTGCGGGTGGATTTCGACACGGCCCTGCGCATTGAATCAAGGAATTTTGTCTCCCTGGTGACCTCGCCCGTCGCCAAGAATATGATCACCGCCTTTTTCTTTCAGATGAATCATGTCAATGGCGGCGGAAACCGGCCGGAAGGTTATCCTGCGTCCTCTGTGAAAAAACTGGGTATCATCGGGGCGGGCATGATGGGGCAGGGCATCGCCTATGTGGCGGCAAAAGCCGGCATCAGGGTCGTTCTGAAAGATGTCAATCTGGACCAGGCTGAAAAAGGCCGGGATTACTCCGCGCGCCTGCTTGACAAGGCGATTGAGGCAGGTCATGCGGATGAAGGGAAAAAAGCGGCGCTTCTGGGGTTGATCGAAGCGACGGATGAGGACGCCGGTCTTTCCGGATGTGATCTGATTGTCGAGGCTGTCTTCGAGGATCTGGAGCTCAAGCACAGAATCAACGAAGCAACAGAAGGGCAGTTGGCTGAAGAGGGAGTATGGGGGTCCAATACCTCTACTCTGCCCATCACGCGGCTTGCGGAATCAAGTGCAAAACCGGACCGTTTTATCGGGATTCATTTCTTTTCGCCTGTGGACAGGATGCCGTTGGTCGAACTGATCTGCGGGGCAGAAACCAGTGACGAGACGCTGGCCCGGGCCTTTGATTTTGTCCGCCAGATTCGAAAAACCCCCATTGTCGTCAATGACAGCACCGGCTTTTTTGCATCGCGAACCTTTGGAGTGCAGCTGGGCGAGGCATCGCAAATGGTCGCGGAAGGCGTGCATCCGGCGCGGATAGAGGCTCTGGCGAAGGCTGTCGGCATGCCGGTTGGGCCGCTGACGATATATGACGAGATCAGCCAGCGCCTGAGTCTGAAGGTATGGGAGACCCAGCGCAATATGGGATTGCGGCGGGAAGCGGATGACATGACCCCGGCCGGAACCGGAGTGATCAGGACGCTTGTTGAGGAATTTGACAGGGGCGGCCGGCACTATGGCGGCGGTTTTTATGACTATCGCGACGGAGAAAAAATGATCTGGCCCGGGCTGATCGAGCGATATTACAACCCCGGTCTGGAGATCAGTGACCGGGATATCATGGACAGATTGCTTTTCAGCAACGTGATCGAGAGCTTGAAATGCCTGGAGGAAGGGGTGCTGCGTTCGGTTGCGGACGGCAATATTGGTTCCCTGCTTGGCATCGGGGCGCCGGCCTGGACCGGCGGTTACATCCAGTTTGTGAACGGCTATGGCTTGAAGAAATTCAGGGAGCGCTGCAATGAGCTGGCGGATCTATATGGTGAGCGGTTCAGGGCGCCCGGCGTTGTTTCTGAAAAAATCGCTCAGGGTGAACTGTTTCGGCAGGATGGAAGCGAGAGGGCCAAATGACTGAATACACCGGCGTTGACTATATTCGCGAAGGCATGGTGGCCACCATCACCATGAGAAGGCCCGAGGTGATGAATGCCCTGGACAGGGCGCTGCGCAGGGAGCTCCTGGAGGTGATACAGCATGCCGAAAAGGACCCGGGTGTACGGGTGTTGATTCTGACCGGAGAGGGGGCCGGGTTCTGTACCGGAGCGGATTTGAACGCTGCAGCTTCCGAGTCCGGTGTTGAAAATATCGAGGAGGTCGTCAGAGACGAGTTTAATCCGATTGTAGCGGCCCTTGCAGGGTGCCGCAAACCGGTTATTGCTGCGGTAAACGGGCCTGCAGTGGGGGCCGGCGGGTCCCTTGCCCTGGCCTGCGATCTTGTCGCCATATCTGAATCAGCCTATTTCCTGCAGGCCTTCACCATGGTCGGACTTGTGCCGGATTGCGGTATGGTGTGGTCCCTGTCACGCACTATCGGTTACCAGAGAACATTCGAGATCATTGCCGATCCGAAACCTGTTTTTGCGAAAAAGTGCCTGGAGCTGGGACTGGTCAATCGTGTTACTCCCGATGAAAATCTGCTGGCCGATACAATGGCCTGGGCGCAAAGAATTGCCGAGGGTGCGCCATTGGCTTTGCAGGAAGCGAAAAGGATTTTGCGGTATGGCATGACCGGAAGCCTTCCGGAAGTCCTGGAGAAGGAAGCGAAAGCGCAGGGCAGGGTCGTTCATAGTCGTGATGTGCAGGAAGGCGTGCTGGCTTTTCTCGAAAAGAGAAAAGCGGTTTTCAACGGGAACTGAATCAACCGGAGTTGGCGGGGCTGATTCCGGCTTTGACCCTTCTCCGGAAAAAGAAAAATGAGGTGAAATGGAAATGAAAAAGGTAATCGTCGCCGGTGTGGGAATGACGCCATTCGTCAAGCCTGGACAGAGCAAGAGTTATGATGAACTGGGGGCGGCGGCCGCTCGCCTGGCGCTGGCGGATGCAGGGATTTCCTATGACAAAATCCAGCAAGCATTTGTGGGCTGGGTCTATGGCGATTCAACATCCGGGCAGGCGGCCCTGTACCGGGTTGGCCTCAGCGGCATTCCCATCATCAATGTCAATAATAACTGCTCGACAGGATCAACAGCTTTGTTTCTGGCGCGTCAGGCCGTGGAAAACGGGATTGTGGATTGTGTGTTGGCTCTCGGTTTTGAACAGATGGCGCCCGGGGCTTTGGGGCTGGTGTTTCCAGACAGGCCCAGCCCATTGGGAAGTTTTATCAAAATTGCAGATGAGACGTTTCCGGACTGCGGGGAGGTTCCCATGGCCTTGCGGTTGTTTGGCGGGGCCGGGTTCGAGTATCAGCAGAAATACGGCACCAGGAATGAAACCTTCGCCAAAGTCAGGGCGAAGGCCAGCGAGCATGCCGTGCATAACGACAAGGCCATTTTCAGGGAGCCGCTGAGTGTTGAAGATGTGATGTCCAGTCCGCAGTTGTTTAAAAACCTGACGCGCCTTCAGTGTTGTCCGCCCACATGCGGCGGCGCCGCTGCCGTCATCTGCAGTGAAGAGTTCGCCAGGGCTCATGAGATGCGGCAGGACGTTGTGATTGCAGGTCAGGCCATGACCACTGATTTCCCTTCGACTTTCGAGGAAAACAGCATGATCAAGGTGGTTGGTTTTGATATGACCGTGCGGGCCGCCATGGACGTTTACAATCAGGCGGGGACAGGGCCCGATGATGTTGATGTGGTTGAGCTCCACGATTGTTTTACCGCCAATGAAGTCATTACCTATGAGGCGCTCGGCCTATGCGGCGCCGGAGAGGCGGAACGTTTTATCTGGGATGGGGACAATACCTACGGCGGCAAGGTGGTAACCAATCCGTCCGGCGGGCTGCTTTCCAAGGGACATCCGCTGGGAGCCACCGGACTTGCCCAGTGTACTGAATTGGTGCTCCAGTTGCGCGGTGAAGCGGGGGCGCGCCAGGTTGAGAAGGCAAGGACGGCCTTGCAGCATAATCTTGGCCTTGGCGGCGCCTGTGTGGTGACCATGTATCAGGTCCGCTGAGAATTTCCAAAGACAAGCACATGGAAGGGGACGACTATGGGACATCTTTTTAACAAGGATACTTTCGCCGACAAGACTGTTTTTGTCGCCGGGGGAACGAGTGGAATAAATTTGGGCATTGCGGAAGCTTTTGCGGATTCAGGCGCAAATGTGGCGGTGTTGAGCCGCAATCAGGAAAAGGTCGCCGCCGCGGTGGACAAATTACAGTCAACGGGGGCGAATGCACTTGGTTTTTCCGCCGATGTGCGGGATATGGCGGCTCTGACGGAAGCTTTTGAAGCCGCGTCGGGAGAATTCGGTTCAATAGATATCCTGGTTTCCGGTGCGGCCGGAAACTTTCCGGCTCTGGTTGAGGATTTGTCGCCCAACGGATTCAAGGCGGTTGTCGATATTGATCTGCTCGGGACGTTTAATGTTGTCAAAGCAGCTTTTGGGTGTTTGTCAAAAGGCGGGGCCTCTATTGTCAATATTTCCGCTCCCCAGTCTCAGATTGCCCAAGGCATGCAGGCGCATGTTTGTGCAGCGAAAGCGGGAATAGACCATTTGACCAGATGCCTGGCCATTGAATGGGGACAATATAATATCCGGGTCAACGCCATTCAGCCCGGACCAATTGATGGAACGGAGGGCATGGAACGGCTTGCCCCGACACCTGAAGCCCGTGCAGCAATTGAATCCGCCCTGCCGCTTGGTCGTTATGGCACAAAGCGTGAAATAGCGGATCTGGCCATGTTCCTGAGTTCCGATGCCGCCCGTTATATAACCGGTGCCGTGATACCCTGTGATGGCGGTCTTTGTGCAGGACGGAAGTGACGACCGGTTGAGGGACCGCTGGTGCCGGGAAATATATCTGCGAAGAGGGCAGCGATGAAGAATGAAGCGATATATCGGAAGAGTGCGATCTTTGCCAAGCTTTCAGCGGGAGAGCCATGTTTGTGGAGAAACCCCGCTTTTGATCCTGATCCGGCGACTTTGCAGGATTTACCGCTTTCCATGACGCATGTCGTGGAAGCCGAACAGCGCCTCCAGAAGTTTGCGCCGCTTCTGGAGTCGCTTTTTCCCGAGCTTGCACCGTCCGGGGGAATTATTGAATCACGTCTTTTGCCTGCACCGGACCTGAAGGAGAAACTGCCCGCAAACGGCGCGAAGATCGACGGCAAGCTGTGGATCAAAGCGGACCATGACTTGCCGGTTGCCGGATCTGTCAAGGCCCGGGGAGGCGTATATGAGGTGCTGTGCTTCGCCGAAGAACTGGCCGTCGCCCATGGCTTGCTGGTCCCGGGAGGGGACTACCGTGATCTGGCCTCGCCGGAAGCCCGTGAGCTGTTTGGGAAATATACGGTTTCTGTCGGCAGCACCGGCAATCTGGGATTGAGCATTGGCCTTATTGCAGCGGCGCTTGGTTTCCAGGCCTGCGTCCATATGTCGGTGGAAGCCAAACAGTGGAAAAAGGACCGGCTGCGCCGCAACGGAGTCCATGTGATAGAGCACGATGATGACTATTCCAGGGCCGTTGCTGCAGGACGGGCGTCAGCCGAGAGCGACCCCTGCGGGTATTTTGTGGATGACGAGAATTCTGAGCGGCTTTTTTCAGGGTACAGTGTCGCAGCCTTGCGGTTGCGGCAACAATTGCAGCAAGAAAATGTCAGGGTTGACGAAGAACATCCTTTGTTTGTTTACCTGCCATGTGGCGTGGGTGGCGCGCCGGGCGGGATTACTTTTGGCCTTCGGCATGTTTTTGGCAGCGCCGTACATTGTTTTTTTGCCGAGCCCGTTGAAGCGCCGTGTATGTTGTTGACGCTGGCTTCTGCATCAGAGGATGATCTTTCCGTCTATGATGTCGGTCTTCGGGTTGACACCGAAGCCGACGGTCTTGCGGTGGCCCGCGCATCAAAATTTGTTGCTCAAATGATTCAGTCGTCAGTGTCGGGGGTATTCACCGTGAAGGACGAACGGCTTTTCCGGGATTTGTATCTGCTGGAGAAAATGGAAGGGATACGGATCGAACCATCTGCCGCTGCCGGCTTCAGTGGTCCGGAACTTTTGTGCAACGATCCCGAAGGCCGGCGATATATCGAGGACCACAAGCTGGAGAAAAAAATGTCGCAGGCAAATCATATACTCTGGACTACAGGGGGAAGCTTTGTGCCTGCGGAAGAATATAAGAAATTTCACGAGCTGGGGAAGAAGCTTCAGAAACAATGCAATTCCTGAGCGTCTCTGTTCAGTGTTCACAAACAGTGCAGCTATCCCCGGACACATCACCCGTTGGTTTTTTTGTTGAAGATCAGCCAGCCCAGCCAGAAAGAAGCGGTCAGGCCGGCAGCGACAAGAATTGCCGGGGTCGGGTTCTCCAGTGTGCTTATGGAGCCTGCGTATGACCCGAGTATTGAATATGGCACACCGCTGAGAAACCACAGAAGCAGGAATTTCGCATACTTCATGCGTGTCATGCCGGCCATGCAGGCCGAGACTTCAGGGAGAATCGGCGTGGCGCGGGAGAGCAATATAACAACGGGGCCGTGTGTGTTGAATGTGCTCAAGGCATTTTCCCGCTGCGCCTGGTCCCGGATAAGAAAATTGACCAGCCTGTCGCCATATTTCCGGCTAATGACATACCCGCAGGTGCCGGCCATAAAAAGGCCTGCAATGGCGGAAAGCGCCCCATAGAACGGGCCAAGGAAATAGCCTCCCAGAATGATCACCGTCAATGTCGGAACCGCAATGAATAAATCGGCGAATAGCAATCCGGCAATGACAATCGCCACATACAGGGTGTTAACATTTTTTGCTATTTCAAACCATAACTCGATTTTTTCGACGGTTATGAGACCGGTTGAATTGAGGAGGATAAAGGTGCTGGCAAATATCGATGCAAGAAACAGCATGATTTTCAAGAGTGGCTTCATTGAGTGCGCCTTTTCTGGTCGTTTTTGAGAATGTTCAATCTCATTGCTTTCTCATTATTCTGCCGGCCAGGGCGGGGGCCAGCCTGAGCAGAAGGCGGAGTAGTTTCACTTTGCCAACATCATTGACTTTCTTTCCTTGTTCGATCCCAAGAAGAATCTCGCTGGCCGCTTTGTCCACTGTGATTTTTCCCGTTCCACGGCCCGTGGTCATCGGCGTATCAACAAGGGGCAGAAAGGCCTGAAGAACCTGAACATTGGTGCCTTCCAGCTGGTAGGACAGTCCTTGCGAGAAGGCGTTGAGGGCTGCTTTTGTGGCACAATAAATGACTGATGTTTTCTTCGGGGTAAGGGCCAGGCCGGAATTGATGTTTGCGATGGCGGCTTCTTCATTACCGTGCGTCAGTGCCGGTAACAGCAGATAGCTCAGGGCACACACCGAGGTGAAATTCACATGGATTTCATGCTCGATGGTGGCATAGTCAAACTCCTTGTCCAGAAATGTGGGGACATTTTGAACCGCGGCGTTGTTGATGAGCACATCAATCCTGGGGTGTGTTTCAAGAATGCTGTTGGCAATCACACCATAGTTTTGAGGGTCGGAAAGGTCCGCGGCATGGACGTCTACATTGGGAAAGGTATCCCTCAGGGCCTGGAGCCGGGGGCTTTCCCGGGCAATGACGGCCAGAGTGTTGTGCGCCTGCAGCTTGTCGACCATTTTGCGGCCGATGCCGGATGTGCCTCCTGTCAGGACAATGATTTTGTTACTGAGTTTCACGGATGATTACTTCCCGATGTAATTGACTTTCCTGAGGTTCGAAATGATAGTGTAAGGACAGACGCAAGCTGCGGCATTAACCCAGGTTAAAACGTGCAGGAAAAATGAGCTTCGAAGCATTTGTAAAAAGTCACGGCAACCACTTGCAGGTTTCCAGGAACGATCATGTTTTCATGCAGGGCGATGAGAGTGACACACTCTACTATGTTCAGTCCGGACTTTTGAAAGCCTATTATGTTTCGCGGGAAGGGAAGGAGTTTATCAAGTCCTTTTTTCGTACAGGCGATTTGCTCGGAAGTTTGAGTGCGGTTTATAGAGGCTTGCCCTGCACATTCAGTGTGGTTGCCCTGCAGGATTGCGATCTGATCACTATGTCTTCTTCCAAATTGTTGGAGGCCGTACGAAAGTCACCAACGCTTTCACAAGAAATGTTGGATGCAATGATGCAGCTGGCAATGAAAAAGGAACAAAGGGAATATCAGTTCCTGACCCTGTCCGCCAAAGCACGCTATAAAGCTCTTTGCGAGTCCGATCCCGAACTTGTTCGGCAGGTCACCCAGAATGATATTGCGCACTACCTGGGGGTAACGCCTGTCGCCCTAAGCCGTATAAAAAAGCAATTGCAGCTGTAATGCCTGACATATGAAATATTTCAGTATCGGCCATACTCTTCCAATTGTGTGGGACCCGTGAGAATTTAGTCAAATATTGCGTCTCCGGATAACTTCCCATCTGGCTTTCTACACAGAAAGACCAAAAAGTCTGAGTATAGTTTCACTTCAAATCCTGTCCTGCTTTAAGCCAGGGTCATTAAGGTCAAGCTGCAGGCGCAAAGTGACTGCATCCGTAGTTGCATGCCCCTGCAACTACTATAAACGCTCATCATACAATGTGACGGTTTGTTTTAGAATTTGAGGGTTTCTAATGGTAGCGCACCAGGAAAATATGCCTGATAAGTAATATTGTCTATTGTGGGAAATGACTTGGCAGGTAAAATTGGTTCTCTTATTTTTTCACTGATTGTCATGTTCAGTCCCTAGGACGGAAAGAACAATTTGCAATTGTCCGGCAATATTCCCAAGCGCATCTTTTGCGGTCATGTCATCGTCCACGATAAAATTGTAATATTCGGCATTGGCGATTGAGAATATCACTTGGGCAAGTGATTTTGGCTCAACATTCCGGGCAAAGGCGGTTGTTTCCGACAATATCTGGGTGAGTTGCTCGATTTGTTCGAGCAGAGCTTTTTCAAGTTGAAAATAGTCCTCGTTTGCCGACGCCTCGTGGGTGATGGCATGTGCGGTAAACCGACGCAACAACGTTCGATCAATATGTTGGAATGTCTCGAAATAGGTTTTCAGCAAATTCAGGAATGCCTGTTGGGGTGATTTTGCCGGTTTGGTTACATGCTGTTCCGCCTCAACCAGTCCCGCTTCCATTTCTTCAATAATAATGGCGCTGATAAGGACGTCCTTCGACGGAAAATAATTATATAACGAAGCGATACTGATGTCTGCATCTGCAGCAATTGTCTCCATTGCCGTTCCATCCAGCCCGTGCCTGTCGAACAGGGCCTTGGCCTGGGTAATGACAGCTGCACGTGTTCGTTGTTTCTTTCGTTCTCTAAGGCCGTTTTTCATGTCAGTTTTCCTTGATCCTCGGGCACAAAGTAGCGCATTCGGGTTAATTTGCAATACCATACAAAAATATAGCGGCTATAAATTTATGGAGGGAGAATTCCTACGTTGATACTACGGTCCTGTTGAAATAAACCCTGGCTTACCGGTGGTGTCTTGTCGAAAGGAACAGAATGTCAGGTGTTTGGGGCACGATAAATTCCAACATGGGCAACAGCCTCTTCCAGACCATAAATTCCGCCGCCATTTTCCTGAATGGCGTGCCGGGCATTCTCAACCTGGCGTTTGCCTGCTTCACCACGCAGTTGTGTGACGATCTCGTGGATCTGTGCCAGACCGGTTGCACCTATAGGATGTCCACGCCCTTCAAGGCCACCCGAGGGATTCACGGGAATTCTACCGCTCGGACCGGTTGCGCCGGAGAGGGCCAAATCCCCACCTTCACCAATCGGGCAGAATCCCAGATTCTCCGACTGGATGATTTCCCCCATGGCAGCGGCATCATGTACTTCGGCCAAGTCCATGTCATCGGGGTCGAGAGCTGCCAGTTCATATGCTTCCCGGGCTGTATTGCAGGTGACCTGGTGGTGGAAGTCATCAGGTGCCCTCTCGCCGCCGGACTGGACGACAGAAGCCATAACCCTGACTGCGCGTCTGCGGTCAATTCCGTATTTTGTCAGCCCCTGTTCCGTTGTCAGAAGGATTGCTGCGGCACCGTCCGATATCGGTGAGCACATCAGAAGCGTCAAGGGGAATACAATCAGCCTGGAGGCAAGAATCTCTTCGATACTATAGGCCTTCTGGAAGTGCGCTATAGGATTTAAAGAAGCGTTCTTTCTGTTTTTCGCTGCTACCGTGGCGAGTTGCTGTTGAGTGACGCCAAAGCGTTCCATGCGGTCTCGACACATGGCCGCATAAACTTCCATGATTGCACTATAGGGCATTTCGGAATGGCTGGAGGCACCTTCGATTGACATGCCGATTGAGCGGAACCGGTGAAGTATTTCCTGAGCCTTCGAAACATCCCACCCGCCATCAAAAACGGAAAACATCTTCTTACGGTCATCGGAGATCATTTTTTCGGCGCCGACTGCGGCAACCAGATCGCCGTCACCTGCCCGAAGGTGGCGTGCCGCCAGATGGAAAGCGATACTGCCACCGGCACAGGCTGCTTCAACATTATAAATTGGCGTTCCTGCATAACTGCGAGGGATAAGGGCGACTTGGCCACGTATGGTGTCTTGTCCCTCCATATGGCCTTGGGTGGAATTGGAAAAATATATGGACTGTACCGTATTCTGCTCGACGGCTGCGTCAGACAGGGCATTTGTCATTGCTGCCCGGGCAAGTGAGCCCACCGAATTATTGGCATGATGTCCGAACGGAGTCATGCCGACACCAACGATATAAATGTCTGTTTTCATATTGCTTTTTCCTGACTGGCCCAATAAGGGACCCGAAGCTGGCGTTTTAATACTTTTCCCGCGGCACTTCGGGGCAGGCTGTTCATGAATTCGACGCTTTTGGGAGCTTTTACCGAGCCAAGTTTCTCTTTGCACAGAGTGATAAGCTCTTCCGCTTCCAGCTTGGCGCCGGGATTGAGTTCGATTACGGCATGAACCCTCTCACCCCACTCGCCATCGGGAATGCCGATTACAGCACAATCCTGAATCGACGGATGTCCCCAGATGACCTGTTCGACTTCACTGGGATATACGTTAAAACCACCGGTAATAATCATATCCTTTGCACGGTCAGTGATATGGAGACAGCCGTCAATGTCGAGATGCCCGATATCTCCGGTATAGAGCCATTCATCCTGGATGGCATCAGCGGTTTTATCAGGATCTTTGTAGTATCCTTTCATCACCAGATCGCCGAGGACGCAGATCTCACCGGTTTCACCAACAGGAAGTTGGTTCCCCTTGCTGTCCCGGATTGTTACCGACACCAGAGGACTTGGATGTCCGCAGGACGACAGGATCTGTTCATTTGCAGATTCATGTGCTTCCTTTGTCAGGCAAGAGATTGCTCCGGGAGCTTCACTTTGACCATAGAATTGGGTCATTACCGGCCCGAATGTGTCGATGGCCCTGCGCAGCTTGTCTGTTGACATTGGCGCGGCACCGTAGATGAAATAGCGAAGGGAAGAAAAGTTCCGCTCTGTGATGTCATCCTGTTGAAGGAGCCGGTAAATAACAGTCGGAGGGAGAAAGAATTCGGTTACTCTTTCACATTCCACCGTCTCCAGCATCAGCGCGGGATCCGGCTTTTCAAGGATAACTATCTTGCCGCCCCTTGCTGCCGCCGGCATGGTCAGAACGCCGGCTGTATGGGTCATGGGTGCCGCGGCAAGGTTTACAGGTCGTTCGTCAAAATATGGCGTGTTAAGCATATAATTGGCGGCGAAATTCAGAAGGTTTCTGTGCGAGAGCATAACACCTTTTGATTTTCCCGTTGTTCCGCCAGTGGGCATAATCATGGCCAGGTCTTCAGCACCGGCGGTATGTGGGTAAGGAGCATCGTCAGCATCCGCGAGCCAGGCTTGCAGGGATGGAAACTCATTCTCTTCATCCAGACAAACCAGAGTGAGCTCATCGGAGAGCTGGTCCCTGATTTGAGCGATTGCCGGTAAGAAGCTGCTGTGGAAGAACAGGATATCGACATCAAACCTATCAATCAGGTCCAGATTGTCAGCAATGGGATTCCTGGGGTTCAGGGGCACCCATGCCAGGCCGGCGCGCCACAGGCCAAGCGTCGTCAGCCAGGCCAGGTGACTGTTGGGGGATAAAACTGCTCCATGATTGCCTTTCCCGAGTGCAATATCCTTCAGGGCAGTCGCGATTTTGTGGGAAATATTTTGTGCCTCGCCATAGGTGATGCGGTTCTCGCCGCATACGAGATAGGTTTTATCCGAGCCAAAGGAAGCGCCACGGTCGAACAGACTAACAATATTCATCAACTATTCCTCCCGTGCCTCAGATTGCTTTTTCCAGGTGAGCATATCCGTAGTCTTCCAGCGCGGAGAGTACGGCCTCATGCCCAAAAGCCTGGCATGGAGAGGCGAAACCGGAAACCATATTTGCATCGGCAAGAAGTTGATTGGCAGCAAATGCCTGTAACAATCCGGTTTGCTGATAGCTGGCAGTGGAATGAACGCGATATTCGACATGTCGTCTCGGTCCAAAGCCAACGGCACGATCAAAATTTCGATGGACCTGACGGTTTTCTCGTGGCGGCATGCCGTTCTGAATGGATTCACCGAGTTGGGTCAGAATAGCTTCCTGCTCTTCGGCACTCTTATCCGAAATCTGCTCGTCGTACATGGAAATCAGACCAAAGACCTGCTCCATGATTGAACGATTATCAGCAAAACATACAAGAGCTTTCAGGTTTTCAATTTGCCTGTGACCTTCATACCAAATCGGCAATGCTGTGCCTGTCCATGGGAGAGAAAGCTGGGGTTCGCCCCAGAGCGGCAACTGAACTTCATATTTTTTCCCCCGGGCCCACGGCTGAAGCTTCCGGTCCTTCAGGAAAAATTCCTGAGCCCTGGCGCTTCTAACTACGGTCTGCGTAGAACCATAAGTGGGAACGCCAGCCGCCGCGCAATGGGCGTTTATAGTCGTGATTCCATGCTCTGCAGCTGCAAAGGAGACGGCAATATCCAGTGTCGCATGCATATAGGCGGTAGAAGGGGCAAGTAATAAGCCCGCTTTTTGAAAGTCGTCGGAAAATTTTTCTTTAACCGGAAGCACAAAATGCTGTTCTCCGGTTGTGTCGAGATAATGGGTGCCGGCTTTCAGGCAGGCCTGAATAACGGTTTCACCATAAAGTTCGAAAGGTCCGACCGAGTTGCAGACGACCTGAGCACCGTCAAAAAGACCGGCAAGCGCGTCAACGGTGTGGTCAACTTCCCGAATTTCATAATCAGCGGTCTCGATACCAGGCACTTTTTCCATCGCTGTTTCAAGACGAGCCTGATTTCTGCCGGCAGCAATAAAGGGAATTCTGTACTCTCTTAAAAATTCGCAAATCAGTCGGCCGGTGTATCCACTGGCACCATATACTATTACTGGTCGTTTATTTGGCATTTGGGTCTCCATTTGTCTTTGGGGTTACGATGCGGAAGTGTGTTGCCAGGTGCGGCTGAGCCAGTCAGCGGCGATCAGGCCGAGAATATTGTTTTCACCGTCCTCTATCAGTGCAGCACGGGCATCGCGAAAAATCTTTTCAACCGGATATTCGGCAGTCAGTCCCACACCGCCGAATATTTGTATTGCTTCATTGGCCACTTCGAAGGCCATTTGGGTGCAGTGTACTTTTGCTGTAATTGAGGCGAGTACATGAGGGTCAACCGACAGAAAGTTGAACTTTGAAACCCGGCGGGCCATTGCACGGCAGGATTCAACCTTGCACCACATGTTAAACAAGCGTGTCTTGACAGATTGATGTGCAATCAATTGACCGCCGCCCTGGCGACGATTGTGGACATAAGATATCGAATGATCGTAGGCCGCGCGCGCGACGCCAGTCATAATGCAGGCGATCTCAAGATTCCCGAAGGTGAGGGCACTGAATACAGCCGAGGGGAATCCCTTGTGCCCGGCCAGGATGTGATCCAGGGGGACCTCGACATCATCAAAGAAGATTTCACCCTGCGGTAGCGGTCGTTTGCCGATTTTATCAAGGGGAGGGCCTTTTGAAACGCCTTTCTGATCAAGGGATACCAACATGGCGCAACCGTTTATGGTGCCATTTTCGGAAACATAACCTTCGCCCAGGTCTGTGGCGCAGAATATCAGGGCAGTCTCTGCGAGCGGGCCACCGGAAACCCAGGATGAAGACTGACCGTTCAGCGTCAGGTGATCACCAGACAATTTGGCATGTAAATTCCCTTTTATCTGTGAGCCGCCACGCAAAAGATTAATACCTTTTGGGTCCGCCACGTCGCTGCCACGGTCGGGCTGTGTTGCAATCCAGCAGCCTTGTTTCCCATTAAACTTTTCTGTCAGCACCGGGTTGCCGGACATATCTGCGGCCAAGGCAGGAAAAGCACCAACGAGGGACAGGACTGTAAGGCCGGGGTCTCCCCACCCCAGTTCTTCCAGGACAAGGGGAAGCAAGCGGGAGGCAACCAGCGGTTCCAGTTGACTGATTGCGAGGGGGGAAAGACCTAGCTCGTCAAGCTGCTGTAGAAAATCCGATAACCCGGCCTCCGGTTTTACCACTTGCTCTGGGTTCAGTTTGTCAAGCTTTTGCCCCAGTGGGCGCATGACCTGCCTGGCAAATTTGTGGGCAGTTTCCTGAATAGCAATCTCTTCCTCCGTCAGATCAGCATCAAGACCTGACAAGGAGAGACGAGGGACATCGGGATTGAGAACCATCTTCATGACAGTCTCCCGATATCCTGTGTCGAGGGCGCGCGGGGTGCTTCCGGCCACTCAGTCCAGTGACCTGCGCCATTTTCACTAAAAGGACGGAAACGGACCGGGCTTAGCCAGGAGTTTACCGGAATGCCCAGCAGTTGTGACAGTCTTTCGTAAAAAACACCGGGGTTGATCCACTGCTCCGGAAAAAGACAGCCTGCCTTCGTACCCGGATCATTTTTAATGGCCTCGAGGAAGAAGGCCGCCTGAGAATAGCCTGTCGAGACATCCATAAATTTCAAGGGTGATCCAGCGGGGCTGGAGTCCACATAACGTATCAGTTCGAAGATATCCCCTTTGTATTCACCTCTGACGATGGCAGCAGTTGCTGCCTTTGTGGGATATTGAAGTTTTAACAGGTCACGAAAGAGGAACTCTGCTACATCCCATAACGAGATTTCGCCAGCTGACAGCTGTTGAGTGATTCCTTTCTTTGCTTCTTGTTCAACAGATTTATCCGTTTTTTGCCCCGCAATGGCGTTCTGCAGGAATGTAATTGCATCTTCGGTGGATACGCGGCCAGACTTTTCCGCTAGGGCGACACCCTTTATTATTCCATTGATAGGCGCCGGATGTAACGAGCCCCAGCATGTGACCGAACGAACGTCGGGATAACTGTGGCCGAGCATGACAGGTTCAGGATGCGCACATTCATAAAAAGACTGTTTCTTCAGGCCGGGGAGACTGAATCGACGGCTCGAGGCATAGCTTTGCCGTTCTGTTTGTTGACCATTTCTCCAGCCGGCGTAGGTGCCGGCCCCCATATGAAGTGTATGAGCAACAACAGAGCGTCCCAATAGTTGGGGGCCTTCGTCGCCGACACACCAGACAACATCAATTTCCTCAACCCTGTCCAGATGTTCTGCAAGGTCTTGCGCCAATACATTGGTCAGACCGGGGGACGCACCGCATCCGAGATAGAGTGCCGAGTTATTTGCTTTGGCCTCTTCGGAAAGGCATATACCGTCAAGGGTGCTTTCTGTGTCATCGTCAAGGTCGAGATAGGAAATGCCGGCTTTTATGGCCGCTCGACGGACAACTCCGGCAGTGAGGTGAAAGGGGCCTGCGCCATTAACAACGAAGTCGGCTTCGGCAATTGCAGACTGAAGCGCTTCCCGGTCAAAAAGATCCAATTCGCCTGCCGTCGCAACGCCATCGGGAAAAAGAGTTGCAGCTTGCTGTGCCGCCGCTTCATTGATGTCTCTCAAATTCAAGGATAAATTATCCGGAAGTTGGGCGGCAACACCTTTAAGGAAGGTTTGTGTCATACTGCCGCCGGCACCGACAACAAGAATTCTTTTTGGTTGGGTCACTTGTTTCATCTCCTGAGATGCATTAGGCGTTCCACTAAATACGCCTGAAAGTTCTATCCGCTGATGATGCTCTCGGCGTTTCCTACCAGGTTGGTTGCCTCATTCTGGGCCATCCATTCTGAAGATGAGCCGAGAGCAGTCATCGGGAAGTCTCCCCGTTCGGGGTCAATATGTTGCTTGCAGACGCACACCAAGGTTTCGCGGCATCGCGTACTGCTGAATGGCAATGCCAAGATCATCAACGATCTGAGACTGATTTATGTATTTTGTGTTAGTCAGATTTCGGCCATAGAGCGTTACGCGGTATCGGGCGTCACCGAAACTGAACCCGACTTCGGCATTAAACAGGGAGAACCCTTTCTGAAGGCTTTCGGCACGGTTGCTGGCAAGCAGATATTGTTTGCTGGAATAGCTCCAGTCCACATGGAATGACAATTCGTCAGCATCATTGAGCGGGATATGATAATCAACGCTGGCGTTGGCTGTTACCTTGGGGGCACGTGGCAGCCTGTTGCCGCTGTAATCCTCGGTCGAGGAAAAGACGAAAGTGTCATAAGTGGCGTCCAGCACGGCGAGACCTGCATTCAGATTCAAATTCTGAGTGGGGCGGGCCCGAACGGAGAATTCTATACCGTCTCCTGACGAACTGGCTGCATTCTGTGTGGTGGTTACCGCTTGTACGATCTGAACCTGCAGATCGTCGTATTTATAGTGGAATGCGGCGAGGTCATAGTTAATCCGACCGCTCCAAAGAGTCCCCTTGATCCCGAGTTCATATGACCAGATGGTTTCTGGATCAAAAGCACCAGCTTGCGGCACCAGAATGTTAAAACCCCCTGACTTGTAGCCCCGGGTGGCGCTTGCATACATCTGGATGTCTTCACTTAATTGATAATCCAGGGCGAAACGTGGCTGAACCTGTCCATAACTGTCATCAAGATTGAGCGTTCCGCTTGTTTCCTGCAAAAATAATGTGGTTGTTCCCAATGCTGCCGGTGCAATAACTGCATTTGCAGGGGCCGGGTTATTGATATCGGCAGACTTATCATCGTAAGAATAGCGAACGCCTGCTGTGAAGTTCAGGCGATCTGTGATCGAATAGGTAGCATCGCCGAAGATGGCCAGATTGAGATATTCGGCCTCGGCAAAATTCAATTCCGTGATGTCGCTACCTGCAAAACCCGGGACGCCGATTACCGCTTGGCAAGGCACACCGGCCAGCAACAGGCAAAAATCTTCTTCGGAATATTTCACGCTGGATGTTGCGGAAATTTTTTCATAGAAGGCGCTGACCCCGATAAACCAGATCAGTCGATTGTCTTGCGGAGAGCTCAGGCGAATCTCCTCGCTATAGGAATCATTTTTCTCGACGGTTCCGAAATGCAAGAGAGCCAATGGCGTGGCATCCGTATCTTCCAGATAGTCCATCTTGTAGTGGCGGAATGCAGAAACACTTTTCAGGCTATAGTCGCCGAGATCAATTTCGGCATGAGCGGAAATGCCATAAATATCCCGATTGGCGCGGTTGTCATCCGCCAGATCCGTAATAACTTCGTCCTTATTTGGTAATGTTCCGCCCGATGCAGGGAAGACGAGTGAACGATAAATTGCTGAATCGTCGCGGTTGCGTTCCCAGTCGAAATCAATTTGGAAGTTTTTATCGTCCCCCTCGAAACGAAGCGCACTTCTCAGGGCAATGGATTCTTTTTTGCCGAGCTTGTTGCCCGAAACCAGGTTAGTCAGATAACCATCTCGTTCGTAGTAACGTCCTGCAGTCCGGAAATATATATCTTCATTTATCGGAATATTGCCCATGGCCCGAAGTTCGGCAGTGTCAAATTCTCCATAGGAAGCGCTCAAATCGAGCGCACGCTCATTGTTTGGAGTATTGCGGACGATGCTTAGCGCGCCGGCAGTTGTATTACGTCCGAATAGTGAGCCCTGGGGGCCTTTTAGAACTTCGACACGGTTTACATCCAGAAGGCTGGTAATAGCGCCGGCAGAACGGCCGATATAAACGTCATCCACATATACGCCCAGTGCCGGATCGTTGCCGACAGTGAAGTCATTGCTGCCGACGCCCCTTACTGTAAGAAGGGGCTGGGAACTGGAAACGCTGAAGCCGGAAAAACCGGGTGTCAATGCTGCCAGATTTGATACGTCGTTGATTCCGGTTCGATTAATAGCGTTACTGTCAAAAACAGACATTGCGATCGGAACATCCTGTAAAGACTGGCTGCGCCTTTGGGAGGTTACAACCACTTCTTCAAGCACCAGTTCTGTAGTCTCGCTGCTACTTTCCTGAGCTGTTCCATTTTGTGAAAAAAGAGCGAATGCTGCTGAACTTAGTAGCAGGACGAGCTCACGGTTTTGTCTAGGCATCTTCATTGGATTGATTCCTCCACTAAAATATTTGTATTAAGAATAAAAATATAGTAACTATAATATTATAGCAAGTATAAAAATGGAGACGGTTATGAGAAAGAAACTGACAGGTTATTGCAGCGAACTGGTTGTGCGGGGCGGAGACACGCTGGATTTTATGATTCACGGCGAGGAAGTTATCGATTGTGAAGTGGATCTGGTCCGGATTGTAAATGGAGATCCCGATCCGGCCGGCCCGGGAGTTATTCTCGAGGAAATAGAAGCACCGTTTGCCGGTCGTCGCAAAGCTGTGCCGCAGGATAAACGCTCAGGCTCCTTTGCTGTATTACCTGTTAATAATGAAGAGGCAGAATTTGATGCGCTGTCTGTTACTCTTGCTGTGTTTCCCACACTTTTCAATGGTTGCAGGCAGACAATCGCTCATTTAACCCATGGGAAAGGGGAGGATATTCTTTCTCTGTGGCTGGATGACGGAGGACGTCTTTCCTGCGATTGTGCGGGGGTAACGGTTGCGTTAGATAAGCAAATGCCACTGGATCATTGGAGTATTATCGGCGTGTCCGTCAGTCAGGAACATTCTGAAATTACACTTTTTCAGACAGTATGTTCTATGGGAGTTGGCGATCTGGCCATGAAAGCTTCATGCCGGAAGAGGCAGGAAATTGACCTGGATGTGCCGTTTGTACCGGATCTGTTGACACTGGCTTCTTCGTGGGACCCTCAGGAAAAGCCGCTTCACTCCTTTAACGGCAAGCTGGAAGCGCCCCGCCTCATTGCAGAGTATATAGATGATAACAAATGTTTCGGGCTTGTTCTTGCCGAACAGCCCTCTGCCAATGAAGGGCGTCTATTGGGTTTCTGGGATTTTTCCAGGGATATTCAGACACCACATATTCGTAATCTGTTGACGGGTGGCCTTGACGGCAAGGTGGTAAATCTTCCCAATCGGGCCGTGCGGGGCTTGAGATGGAGCGGCAGAGAAAGAAACTGGCAGAATGCGCCGTTGGAATATGGTGCCATTCACTTTCACGATACTGACCTGTATGATTCCAGGTGGGATGTCACTTTTTCCTACCGGATTCCCGGAGACCTGAGAAGCGGGGCCTATGCTGCCAGATTAAGAGCCGGAACGGAAACGGAATATCTGACTTTTTTTGTCAGCCCGCCAAAACTCAGAAGGCCCGACCAGCCGCAGATTGCCTTGGTCCTGCCAACTGCATCCTATCTTGCCTACTCCAACGAAATTGCGCATGTGCAGGTTTTGCGTGCCCTGTATGGAGAAGATGTACCGCTGCTTCCGGAAGTGGAAATGTTTATGGAGAACCCCACTTTTGGGCACTCCATGTACCAGGGGCATGCGGACGGTTCCGGTGTCCATTATGTTTCTCATCTGCGGCCGATTTGGAACCTGCGACCGGATACACGGCCGTGGGCCTTTCCGGCAGATACCAATATTATTCACTGGCTGGAGACGCGGGGATTTCATTATGACGTGATTACAGACCATGATATCGAACTGTATGGGGCGGGGATACTGAACAACTACCGGGTTCTGTTGACAGGCACTCATCCGGAATATCTGACGGGGAAAATATTTGATGCCTATGATGGCTTCCTGGCCAACGGTGGGCGTCTCATGTATCTGGGGGGGAATGGCTTTTACTGGAGAGTTGCGTTCAGTGAAAACTGGCCCGCTGCGATGGAGGTGCGCCGCGCGGAAGACGGCAACCGCGGCTGGGTTGCGGAACCCGGGGAATATTATCATGCCTTTGACGGTGAGATGGGAGGGCTTTGGCGACGTCAGTTCAGGTCACCGAATACCCTGGTGGGTATAGGGTTTGCGGCACAGGGATTCACTGCTTCAACATATTTTCGCCGCACGCAGGATGCCGAAAACCAGAGATGTTCTTTCATATTTGACGGGGTGGAGGACAATATTATCGGTGATTTCGGTCTCCGCGGCGGCGGGGCTGTCGGAGAAGAAATTGATCGCTTCGATGTTGCCCTGGGATCGCCGGCGCATGGTCTGGTCCTGGCCCGGTCGGAGAACCATCCGGAGGACATGTTTCTCGCCAAAGAAGAATTTTTGTATACGGTGCCTCCGAACCTGGATGACAGGATCCGGGCAGATATGGTGTTTTTTGAAACTTCCGCGGGAGGGGCCGTATTTTCCGTCGGTTCTATCGCTTGGTCCGGAAGTCTGTCACATGACAATTTCGACAATTCGGTGGCGCGTATCACGGAGAATGTCCTTAACCGTTTTGCGGAGGATACAAAATTTGAGGTGCCGGATTGGCCGGAACAGGAGGTTCCCTCTTTCCGGGCGTCTGTGGCGAGTGGACAACGCATCAACGCCTGACTGGAACGTTCTCTCCGCAAAGGTGTTAAAGATGGCATGCAATGGATCTTTGTGGAAGAAAAATGCTGGCTGGATTATTCCAGCCAGCATTCATATTAGTCTTGGGGATGGTTGTACTTTTAAATGAAACAGTGATCGCTTTTACTTCTATATTGTAAGTTGAGTTTTAAGTCTTTCACTTATTAAGTGGGATTGATAGCGTATCGAGTTTTTGAAACAACTGTTTGCAGAATTCTACCTAAGATGGAGTTGAAAATGGCCACTTTTTTAAGGTAACTCCGGATCTCTGTTATGGCTTCTTTGTCTATGCAGCAAGACTTAGATAATCTGAGTATGGGTTTAATTCAAATCCTGCCCCCACAACCAACCTCCCCAAGCGAGCAAAGGCGGGGGCCTGTTTTTAGATTAGGCGTGTTCTTGGTTTAAGGCGTGCCCAGTTTAAATGCCGGCTTAATGATAATGATGAACGGCGTTCTGCATTTCATGGGCATAGTCAGTTACCATGAATATCTCGTCTACTTCAGCCCTTAAACAATCCAGAGCAGTCTGAACAATTTCGGGGTCCATCTGATGAGGTATCAGGTCCATCAGAATCTTTTCAACCTCGTCGGCGGTTGAAGCGGTGCGATATGTTCGTTTAGAAACAAGCGCTGACACAACATCGGCAACGCCTATGATCTGACCACCAAGCGATATCTCCGATCCTCTGAGACAATTG